>JANOGB010000381.1:0-6864 GCA_031413955.1 Planctomycetota bacterium
CCGACCCGGCTCCTGGCTCAGCCGCACCGCTTCACGCTTGAACTCCGCACTGTGCTTCCGTCGTGATCTTGCCATGGACACTTCCTTGCGAGGAGCATCACTGCTCCTTCTCTGGGTGTCCACTTTCTCCGGGGAAGATCATTCCCACCTGGGAAGCTCAAGCTGCCCCGTGAGGCGCAGGTTCTCACTCATTGCGTCGTGACGCTGAAGACCGAAGTCCCAGAGCTCCTTGTCAGTCATCGCGCCAAGTCGGGCAGCGAATACATCTCGCTCACTGTCAGTCGGTGCGGGCGGTTCAGAGACGCTCGGCGCCGGGGGTTCAGTTGCTGCCGAGGTCAGGCTTGTGACCTTGGGCGAGCGTGTCGCCGAGACGACGACTTGCTGAGACTCGCGCGCTGACTCCGGGGCGGTGCAGCCGATGGCCAGGAGGGCGAAAGCGACTACGGCGGTGCGAGCGTGCTGCATGGCGACTCCTTGAGGCACTCGGCGCGTGGAAATGCCGATCCCATGTCGTCGGCCGCTGGATGGCCGAGGCTGTAGGTCTAGATCCAGAGCGCGTAGTTGCGGCTGGCGCCCTCTCCTCCCCGAGAGAGCGTCGGGCCAGGTTGCGGGACAGCATGCAGGCGCGACGGGACCCGGGCCGGTTGGCGGAGCCATGATCACCGGCGCCGCGGCCGCGAGCACGCGGGTAGGCTGACTGCTCCAACGGCACGAAGATCAAGGCCCTGGGGTCGCAGAAGCGAGGAAAGTTCTTGAGGTTCCAGGCTTCTACGTCGCTGGGTTCATGCGGGAGGCCGCGGCGATGCACAAGTAGCCGCGTGGGCCTCCTCGCGACGCCGGGGCCGGACACACGCGTATGACTGAACCGCTCACCAAGACACTGAAGAAGGTCAGGGAACAGAGAGAGGGCGAGGCGAGGAAGGCGGCGTGAGCTTACATGCCACGACCCTAATTGGCGTCAACGGAATTATGCGGCTCGTACGCGCTCCATAACCCTCCTGTTTAGCGCGATACGCCATTGCATTTGCTTTGCGCTGAGCTTGTGCTTGCGCCACGTGTCCATGTAGAAGGCGCGCTCCTTTGCACTGAGCCACCCGCGCTGGTACGCGAAGTGAATCGTGTCAGCGTTCAGTGCTCGAGTATCGTCGGCAGTAATCTTCTTGATAGCATTGAAAATGCGCGCACTGGCTATAGGAAAGAACTTCTTCACGCAGCAGTTGCCAACAACTGCACTCTTCTTGTTCTTGTCATTTCGCAGAATGCACAGCTCCTTGATTGGAAACTTCCCGCATAGGCAAGCCTCTGAAGTGTCTGAGAGTATGACCTTCTCAAGGTGCCATTCTAGATGGGCTTCATCCCATTCGTTGGCTACGCTGAGTTCGACTATCCGGGCAGGAAGCTGGTAACCGGGTTTCATGATCCCCAAGCTATCGGTAGCCCTCGCATGGATGGTTGAGGGCCTCGGGTGACACCCGCGGCAGAGGCGCGCGGCGCAATCCGCGATTGCCACAAGGCGCTTGGATAGCGAGCTGGTCTGTTTTTCTGGTCCCTGGACGTCCCCGCCGACGCTGATAGGGCCCACGATGCCATCCCGGGCTCCCGCTGCCCCAGGATGGTTCCCGATGCCCCCGACGCTGTTCGACCGTCGTTTTCGAACTAGAGGCCACTGTCAAGCGTTTCGCAGGAGAAGCGTCTTTGTTTCCCACACCAGGGCAGAATTGCGGCGGCCGCTTCACTGCCGCATTGGGTGTTGCCACAGACGGCGCACTGAGGGTCCTGTTCAATCCGCATCGGGCGGACGCTTGGCCTGGAGAGGCCAAGCTCCCAAGCAGAGCAGTCTCTGAGGCTCTCGTGCGCTAGCGGTACGGCGAGCATGCGTACCGCGTTTGCCACGTATCCAGCCGCGATCGTGTTCCAGGCCGCGACGTTCGGTAGGTCCACGCCTTTGATGTAGCCGTGTCCGCGCCGAGAGCCCTCCGACCTATCGACGTTCTTGGCGCAGACCGAGCACGGGTTGACGCGTGGAACGTGAACGCTCAGGCGGCAGAACATGTCGTGGGGCGTGATCGCGTGCATGCCGCAGTGGACGTAGGGCAGGCCAAGGCGCTCGGCCTCGATCAGGACCGAAAGCCGCGAGGGATGGTTGTCAGTGACGAGCAACAGTACGTCGCAGGAGCCGATGGCCTGGATGAGCTCGTGACGGTCGCTGCCGTTGCTATCGAGGGCGTCGACTACGTCTAGCTTGAGCGGGGCTACGTCCATGTCTGGGTGCCTGCGTCGAAGGTATGCGGCGAGGGCTACGACCTTCGCTTTCCCGACGTCGTCGTCGGTTGCCGCTTCGAGGCGGAGGACATTCCGGTGCTCTACATCGTCACGGTCGACAAGGAGTAGGGATCCAACGCCGCTGTCTGCTGCCGCCGTTGCTGACCTCCAGCCGAGTCCCCCGCACCCCATGACTCCAACGCGGAGCTCACCCAGGCCATTCACGATACCGGCGCCGAACTCGAGGCGGGCCCTCGCGAACCGTGGGCTGTCGAAGTCGGCTCGTGCCCCCGGACCATGAACCCTGAGCGGAAGGCACGCCTCAATGACGGCCGCGGGGACGAAAGTGCCGGTCTTGGCGACAGTGCGTCCTAGGAATTGGTAGGCCCCTCCTTCTTCGTCGGCCAAGAGCACGGACGCGAAGGAGTCGGAGCCGAACAAGCCTGCAAGCTCGGAGTCAGCAATGTCGTCCGTCCCGGAGAAGCGGGGGATTCCCCCGCCAAGGGCAGGGATGTGTCGATGAAGCTTGATCGAGACCAAGCCAGTCTTCTTCGCGATCGACACCACGCGAGCGAGTGCCTCGGGACGCAGCCGAACAGCAAACGGCTCTCGGACGGCATACTCATCGTGCGTGAACGTCTCGATGCGCTCGACTCGCAGGACCGCGCGTCCACCGTGCGCAAAGCAGCGCGCGAACGCATAGACGACGTTCTCAACCGTCTTGCCGCTTGGACTTGCGAGTCGCAGATTGCGCAGCGCGTCCCTCGCGGCTCCTTCAGCGAACACAATGTTCGTTGCGCTCACCCCGCCAAGCTCCTTCGGACCAGAGGAAGGCGTCGTGCGACTATTGAAATGACATGCCCGGCAGCAGAGGGCATATGTCCAGGCGGGGGGTGGATCGAATACTCAACAAGCGGCAGGTCGCCCTCGTGAAACGGGCCACGCCTGCCACCTGTAAACCCGGGCATCTCGTGCCTCGTATCCAGGAGAAACCAGTCGGGGCCCGTCGCCGGGTATTGGGGGCCAACGACCACGCCGCAGGTGGCCATGTCCCCAGGCTGTACTTGAAAGTCGGCGAGAAGTGCGTCCTGGCCTTCGCGGAGGCGCGTCATGCGCACGGAACGGGACGCAGACCGGAGGGTTGCGATGTCCCGCGCGAGCGCTGACTTTCGGTCGGCCCCGTCGGCGGGAGGCGTGCAGAGACTCACCACGAACTGATCGCCCGTCTCGAGCTTTTCGCCCTCCATCAGGGGCCTGGGCGGGCCGTCCCAGGGGAGCCGAAAGGCGCAGTGGGTTGCGGGGTCTTTCCTCGCGAACTCCACGATCCTCGCGGGCGAGGCGAAGGCGTCGAACGGGGCGACCTGGCCGTCCACGAAGACGATCACATCACCGAGCTCAACGAGCTTGGTGCCGAGCCGCGCGAACAACCGACGCAGCCCTTCATGGCGGTTGGACCCGCGTTCGTTGGCGTCGAACTCGCCCAGGGTCTGCTCGACATCGGCCAGGGGGTCGTTGATGATGGTGGTCATGCTTCAGTCCTTTCTCCGGCAGTGGGCCGGGCATCAAGAACCGACGCATGGTCGGCCGCCTGGTCGCGCTTCTGGGACTTGGTGCGCATGCAGCAGGTACCGGATCACTTCCGCTTTCTCCGACCAGGAAGGCAGGTCCGCGTCGGTGTCCGCAGCTGTCCCCCGTGAGACCCTCTTGTGACCGTCCTGGAATCCTCGGAAGCCATGACCAGATGGGGGGCTTCGGGTCGGTACCCCAATGAGGATGCGTCTACCGGAGGATCCATGACCGACGACGATGCCTTGGTGGCCCTCGCTCTTGGCAACGAGAGCGAGCAAGCGAGTGCGCGCGAGCACCTCGCGGACGTCTATATCGCGAAGCTCATGGTGATCTTCCGACGTCTGCTCCCGGAGGACATCGCCGATCAAGCAGTGTCCGGTGCCATCATGCGACTCATCCGTGTAGCCAAGGAGACTCCCGAGAGGCTGCCATCGCCGGTGGGCCTCGAGTCCTGGCTCGTTCGAGGCGGTTGGTTCGAGGCTCGCGACGCGCAACGTAGGGTGCGGGGTAGGCAACGCGCGACTGTTGAGGGCCTCGATGGCCATGAAGAGGACTTGGAGTCACGCTCAACGGAATCCGATGAGACGGTCGACAACGCCGGTGGTGCCGAGCTTGCTCGCGTCACGCTGCAGTACATCTTCGCGCTCGAGCAGCCGGCACGTGGCATCCTTCTCTACGACACATACAAGTGCATCCAGGAACTGACGAACGAAGAGCTGGATTTCCACGACGAGGAGCTGATCGATTGCGTGAAACCCTACGGTGTGTGGACTCGGAACGCCTTGCGCTCCCATCGCACACGTGCACGCCGGGACCTTCTGGAACACCTGATCGAAAGGGGGTTCTCTCTATGAACGGCGACGACGAGCGCGCCGCAGATGTGGCTCAGCTGCACGCCCTCATCGAAAGAGCTCTTGCCAGCGGCAAGCTGCCACCGAGCCTGTTGGACGTCACCAAGATGGACGTGGATGCCCTCGACCCCGAGCGCGTTGCCCGCCTCAAGCTGCTAGTGAAGTCGGGCGACCTCGACGCCCTTAAGGAGGCCGTGGAGAACCGTACCGCCCCACTCGCTGGGTACAATCGCGGCTCCCCGTCCGAGCCTGAGGACCCGGGCCTCGACGCTGCGCGAGAGCGAGTCCGTGACCGCGTAAGGAGGCAGCGCAATGGCCCTGGATCGCCTGAAGCGCAGACCGAGTCCAGCTGACGTGGCCGACGAGGTCCTTCGAGGCAAGAGCCAAGGGCGGTCCCTGCCGGTCGACATCGAGGCCATTCTTGCTGGTGAGGTTGTGGAGCTCGAGTACTTCGAAGGCGAACGTGAAGTTGAGGGCCGGCTCGAACTTGTCGAGAACAGGCCGACGATCTTCGTGAACGTCCGTGGCCGTGGACCTCGACACCCACGGGTCAGGTTCACGCTTGCGCACGAAGCGGGCCACTACTTCCTGCACCGGCACCGGCTCAGGACACACGGCCCGTTCCGCGACGATCGGATCACACTTGAGCAGGGCGGCAAGGCGGATGATCCGGAGCGTGAGGCGAACGAGTTCGCGATCGAGGTTCTGCTGCCGCGGGGGCTGGTCAGGGAGCGGTTCGCTCGGAGGCCCCTGATCGATATCACATTCATCGCCAAGCTCGCGGACGAGGCGAACGTGAGCCTCCAGGCGACAGCGATCCGTGTGGCCAAGGAGACATCGGACCGCATCTGTGTCCTCCTCCTGGAGGGGGGGCTGATCGAGTGGGTTGTCGTGAGCGACGACTGGCGCGAGGCCCGCCTCCCCGCTGGACAACTCAAGGGAAGGCCGATCCCTCCAGGGGCGGTTGCCGCCCGTCTTGGGGGGGACTACCGCGAGCAACGGGTTCCCTTGGTCGCGTGGGCGCCGAACCAGGCGTGGAGGGATGGAGATCTCTACGAATCAGCTCTCGCAACCCCGTACGGTCGGATCGTGTTCCTCGGCGCCGAGGGATCTGGAGACCAGGAGGAGGACGACTGCTCCAACGATGAGGATGAGTAGCGAGCGTCGTACCCTGCCACCAATCCTCGAAGGAAGGGGCGGCGTTACGGCGGTCGCGAACCGGGGACCCCACTCTGTCGGTTGCGCAAGTGTTACCGTGACGTCAGGATTGCTGAAACAATGAGCGAGACAGACGGTAGCGGCACAGAGCGGCGCGCTGATCCCATCACCACCAGGCCGGGCGGTACGCGAACGCAACACCTGGCGATGTTTCATCCCTTGGCTCAAGGGGTGTTTCCGCTCTTCATCAGGGCAGATGGCCACCTTCTCCCCATCGGCACCGCGTTCTGCGTCAGTGGCGCGGGCCTTGTAGTCGCCGCGACGCATTGTATTGCCAAGGCGATGGAGATGCAGAGTGGGCGACCGGTGAATCTGGATGCGATAGATCACTTTGACCTCGAGGATGTAGGCCTGAGCATCTTGCATCTAACTCGCGACGGGGACACCGCCCAGGCCCTAATTGTTTCCGCGTTTCAGGGGAGCGTGGCCCGTCCTACCGATTTGACGTTCCTATCCCTGGATTGGGATCAAGCCACTGCCGGGCAGTTGCCTGCGGCTGTGACCGTTAGCCCCATAATGCCAGGTTACGGATCGCCTGTCCGGACGGTTGGATACTGTAACTATAGCCATGAAGCCTTACCCATGAGAGAGATCGAAGCCGGGACGTTCGACTGGCGAGCATACTCGCATGAATTGCGGGTATCTGAAGGCGTGGCCGGGCCTCGCTTCGTCCGTTCTTTTGCTAGCTAGTTGCTGTTTCTTGGAAGGATTTCGAGGCCGCTCGCGAGCCTCGAAGGGGTGCGGTATCAGGCCAAGGTCGGACGTCGAAAGGCGAGAAGTGTCTGGTTTCGGCCGGTTTCCGCCAGTCTGGCAGATCCGGACTCGATCGACGCGCCTTGGAGACGTACTCCGACCCTCGCGGGTGAATCCGAGCACTCAGGTCGCCTAGCGAGAGAGGTCAACATCGCGCCAGGACCAGGAGGTTGTGAGCGAGTACGGTGGCACCGACCGTCGCGACGTAGTG
>JANOGB010000382.1:0-3308 GCA_031413955.1 Planctomycetota bacterium
GGTTGCCCGAGCGCATCCCGCGCACGACGTCCCGCGTCAGGCCGAAGAAGTCCACGGGACCGTTGCCGATGAGTGCGAGGGGGGTACCGGAGAGGTTCGTCAGCAGACGGAACTGCCCGCTCCCGGCATGCATCAGCGTGGGGATGCGCACGGACAGGTTGGGTGCTTGCGAGGTGGGCAGGCTGGCCGGAGGACCGAGCGGGTTCACGGGCAACGGCACCGGCGTCGGCTCGAACTCGGAGACGGTGAGGTCCAGCAGCACGCGCGTCGAGTGGAACTCGCCCCCCGCCAGGCCGCCGTGATTGGGGTCGAAGAACAGGCGCGCGCCGAAGGGCGTCGTCGGCGGGTAACCGACGCGCGTGCGGATCGTCTCCTGGAGCGCGAGCTGGGCGTCCTGGTCGTCCTCCAGCAGGTCGTCGAAGCGCAGCACCAGGCAAGCATTGCGCGCGACGTGGGAGAAGGGCGGGGCGGAGCTGCCGTTGTCGTGCTTCGGAGCGATCGGCACCAAGCCCTGGACGGCCGCGTTCAACAACGCGTCGAAGCGCGCGCTGCCCTTCTTGGCGTGGATGACCAGACGCGTCCCGTGCGTGACGGGATTCGACGCAAGGGTGTATTCCATCCCGTCGCTCATGACGTTCTCGTTGATGACGAAGTCGCGGAATCTCGGCTCCGCGCGCTCTGCGCCGGAGTCGTCGGCGTCGTGGATGTCGACCAGCCGGCCCCAGGACATCTGCGTCAGGTGCAGCTCAGCGGCGTTCCCGGACTGATGGGGATCGAGGAAGAAGCTCCCGCCACCCGGCTTGGGAAGTTCGCTGCCGATTCCTCCGGCCGGAGTGTTCTGGCCGGCGAGGCCTGCAGGCGGTTCGAACTGCAGGGTCGTGCTCGTGGAGTCCTGGCCGCCCCCACCGCAAGCACCGATCGAAATCGCGGTACAGACGAGGAGAGCGCGCAAGCCGGCATTCCGGCGCAGGGCCTTTCGATGCGCGGGCAGGGAAACGTCGTTGCAGCGATTCATTGTTCTCTGGTTGGGTTCGGGAGAGTGGGACCCGTGCGATGGGGGCTAGGCGCGCCGAAGCCGCGGGTCACAAGAACAACTCGGAGGAGCCACGAGCGTGGCTCCCTGCGGCGAAGCCGATTCCAGCCTCGCCGCGAAGCGCCGGTCGGTCGGCGCACGAGTCCGACACGGCAGCAAGGGATCAAGCCAATCATGCGGGCGCCGGGCCAAGCAACAGTCGGGCCTACGGCAGCGGGAGAGGCTATTCCACCCTGTGGCGACCGGGAAGGCCTGCGGCGTCCAGGACCGGGGGCAGGAGCTTGCGCACTGGCTCGAGGAGCGCATTCTCTTGGTCCGCGGAAGTGTCCGATACGGGCCAAGCACCGCGGGAGCTCGATGGACCACTCATGCTGAACTTCGTCGCGTACCTGCCCCTCGCCGCCGCCTCTTCGTCGCTCGCGAACGCCCAGGAGTGGCCGCGCTTCCGCGGACCGAACGGGAACGGCAGCGCGGCGACCAGCGCCTTGCCGAGCTCCTTCGGTCCGGAGGAGAACCTGCGCTGGCGCACGCCGCTCGTGCCCGGGCACTCCTCACCCGTGCTGGGCGAAGGCACCGTCTTCCTGACCGGCGCCGACGAACAGAACCTGGTCGTTCTCTGCCTGGAGCAGGGCAGCGGAGCCGTGCGCTGGGAACGCCGCCTCGAGCGCGCGCGCAAGCAGGAGATCTATCCGGCCAACGGCTCGGCGACGCCCAGCCCCACGACCGACGGCCAGAACGTCTACGCGTTCTTCCCCGAGCTCGGGCTCGTGTCCTTCGACGCCCAGGGCAAGCAGCGCTGGCAGCTCCCGCTCGGACCGTTCTCCAGCTTCTACGGTATGGCCGGCTCGCCGATCCTCGCCGGGAACACGCTCGTGCTCCTGTGCGACCAGCAGCAAGGCTCGTTCCTGCTCGGCATCGACGCCGCGACGGGCAAGGAACGCTGGCGCACGGAGCGCAAGGGGCTGATCGAGAGCTGGACCACGCCGGTGCTCCATCCCGTGGAGAAGCCCGAGAGTGCCGCGATGCCCCAGAGTATCGTCGTCTTCGGGACGTTCTTCGTGTGCTCGTATTCGCTCGCGACAGGTACGGAACTGTGGCGCCAGGGCAGCGTCGGGTACACGCCCGTGTGCTCGCCGGTGCTGTGGGAGCGCCCGGAGGGCGCGCTGCTCTTCGCAAGCGCGCCGTTCCACGCCGAGGGCGGCGCGATGCCGGGCTTCGAGACGCTGACCGCGGAGAGCGACAAGGACAAGGACGGCAAGCTGACCAAGGCCGAGCTCGCCGGCTCGGAGATGGGCGACCACTTCGGCTGGGCGGACGGGAACCAGGACGGCTACATCGAGGCCGCGGAGTGGAAGTTCATCGCGGACGGGATGTCGTCGAAGGACTACGGCCTGGTCGCGTTTCAGCTCGGAGCCAAGGGAGCGAGCGAGCTCTGGCGCCACAAGCGTGGCCTGCCGTCGATCGCCACGCCGCTCGTCGTGGACGGCGTGCTGTACCTGGTGAAGAGCGGCGGCATGCTCACGACCCTCGACGCCGCGAGCGGCAAGGAGCTCGGCTTCCAGCGCCTCGAAGAGGCCGCGGGCGAGTACGACGCCTCGCCCGTCGCGGCCGACGGCAAGCTCTTCCTCGCCAGCCAGGAAGGACACATCACGGTGCTCGCAACGGGCCCCGAACCGGAGGTCCTCCACAGTTGCGATCTCGGCGAGCCGATCCATGGCACGCCCGCGATCGGCGGCAACGCGCTCTTCGTGCGCACCGACGCCGCGCTTTACTGCTTCTCCGGCGACAAGAAAGACTAGACCGTCCCGCTTGCTCTTCCCCTGAGGCAGAGTTGGAGCGAGCCTCGAAGATCTCCGACTACTGCGAGCCTGCGGTCCTTCAGCTAGGCTCAGTACGGATGACCCTGGCGCCCGGCTCGTCGCTCTCGCACTACGCGATCCTCGGCCCGCTCGGCGCCGGAGCGATGGGCGAGGTCTACCGCGCACGCGACACGAAGCTCGGGCGCGAGGTGGCGATCAAGGTGCTGCCGGAGCATTTCGCGGACGACGAGGAGCGCCTGAAGCGCTTCGAGCGTGAGGCGAAGACGCTGGCCTCGCTCAACCACCCGAACGTGGCGCAGATCCACGGCGTGGACCAGGTCGGCCAGACCTGCTTCCTCGTGCTCGAGCTCGTGCCGGGCGAATCGCTCGAAGAGCGCCTGAAGCGCGGGCCGCTGCCGCTCGACGAGGCGCTCGACGTCTGCAAGCAGATCGCGGAAGGCCTGGAGGCCGCGCAC
>JANOGB010000383.1:0-34785 GCA_031413955.1 Planctomycetota bacterium
CGACCGAGTTGTCGACCACCTCCCAGATGAGGTGGTGCAAGCCACGCACGTCGGTGTCGCCCACGTACATGGCCGGCCGCAGGCGCACGGCTTCGAGACCTTCGAGGACGGTGATCGAGTCGGCGCCGTACCCGCCCTGCGCCGCAGGAGCGGGAGGGACTCCAGGGCTACTTCCGGAGATGGGACCGGGGACCGCTCCAGGGGCGATGCCGGGCCGGGTGCTGTCGCTGGTGTTGGCGCTCATGATGGACTCAGCTCTTCAACTTGAAGACGACCTTGCGAATTTTGGCTTCTCCGAGCGACGCGTTGGCGCGTTGGCGGAAGCCTTCGGCGTGAAAACCCTTGAGCTCGGCCAGGGCCACCGAGGAGCCGACCTCGAGCGTGAGCTGACCATCGCGGAAAGAAACGGGGAAGGCGCGCTCCTTCCAGACGCCAGCCGCTTCGGACCACGCGCGTAGCACGCGTTCGTCGCCGCGCGTGCGCTGCAACCCGCTCTCCTCGAGGAAATGGCGGATCGCGTTCGCGATGGGCTGGGGCCCCCTCGGCGCTGCATGCCCGCGGCGATCGTTGCGCTCCAAGTCCGCGCCCGCGTTCAGGTGTCGATCGTGATCGGCATCACGACGTAGATGTAGTCCTCGCCGAGCGTGAACTTGCCAGGGTTGTTCCGCTCGTTGTATTCGAAGCGCACGCTCGGCTGCTCGCAGTTCTTCAGGCCGTCGATGAGGTAGTCGGGGTTGAAGGCGATGTCGCACGGCTTGCCGTCCATGTGCACTTCGAGCTGCGCCTCGGCTTCCCCCATCGTGGCCGAGCGCCCGAAAATCGTGAGGCGCTCCTTCTGGATCGAGAGCTTGACCGCACGGGTATCGGAGCTCGTGACGTTGGCCACCAGCTTGAGCTTCTGGTGCAGCACCTGCGTGTCGGCCTCGAAGCTGTTCTGGGTCGTGGCCGGGATGACCGCCGAGTAGCGCGGGAACTCGCCGTCGATCAGGCGTGCGTAGACCTCCGCTTTGGCTGTTTTCAGCCCAAATTGGTTCTCCCCGAAGTGGATTCGTACCACCTCAGTCGGGTCATCCATCACCTTGCAGAAGAGCTGCATGCCCTTGGTTGGCACGATGGCGCGCCTGAGGGTCGCGCTGTGCTCCTCGGAGGGCGCCTTGGCCAGCACCAGACGCCGTCCGTCCGTGGCGACCATGCGCAGCTCGTCGCCCTCGAGTTCGGTCAGGATCCCGTGCATGGCGTAGCGTCCGGCCTCGCGCGCGGCGGCGAAACTCGTGCGCATGACCAGACGCGCGAACTTGCCGCTCTGGACGCGCAGAGAGCCCTCCTCGGCGAAGCGCGCCACGACCGGATACTCGTCGGGGTCCACAGTGGTCAGTTCGCAGCGTTCACTTGCGCCGCCCTCGATGACGAAGCTCTCGCCTTTGGTACGCAGGCGCACCGTATCGCCCGAGAGATCGCGCACGAAATCAGCGGCGACTCGGGCAGGCACCAGGGCAGTGCCCGGCTCCTCGACCTTGACATCGGCGACGCGGTAGCGCACGGCGACGTCGAGATCGGTCCCGACGAGTTCGAGGGCGTCGTCGCTGGCGACGAGGCAGACGTTCTCGACGGCAGGCCGAGTGCTCTTCATGGGGATGACGCTCGTGACGACGTTCAGTCCTTCACGGAGCCGTTCACGATCGCAGAGAACCTTCATGCCTGGACGGGAGGGAGAGCGGACGCGGGACGGGTGAGCTTCTGTATTGAGAAGAAGAAGAGATTCTTCATCGTCTTCATAGAGGAGCGGCGCAGCCGTGGAGAACGGAAGCCACGGCACGCGTAGCTGTGCGCTGCGCAAGGAGATGCGTCGAACGCGCCGGCTGCAGCGCGCTGCGGAGGAGCGTGGATGGACGGCGGAGCAGAGAGGTCAGCTGTCCACGGCTGTGCACGCTCGCGCAGGAGCTCGGGTGCGACGATGAGGAAAGCTCCGGAGGAACGAGGAGATCTCCACGCGTTCTCCGGGGGCAGTCCACGCACACGCGCGCGCGAGCGCAGACACGAGGAGTCCTCGGAACGGGTCAGGGAGGCGTGCATGAATGGGCGCGTGGAGAGGCGCAATGCTACCAAACGAAGGGGGGAGAGAATCGATCCAGACACCTTCCTAGCGAAGGTCGGAAGACTCTCGCGCGGGGCGTGGACGGCGGCCGCGGTCAGGGACCGTCCGGTGCCTGCAGCTCGAGCAGGAGTTCGGTCACGGTCGCGCGCATCTTCTCGTCCTCGCGCGACACCCGCCCGACTTTCTCGATCGCGTACAGGACGGTCGAGTGATCGCGGCCGCCGAAGTAGTGCCCGATCTCTTCGAGCGACATGCGCGTCACCCTGCGGGCGAGGTACATCCCGACCTGGCGCGGCACGACCACGGCGTTGGTACGCCGGCGGGACTGGAGGTCGGAGAGCTTGACCCCGTAGCGGGCGGTCACCAGGCGCAGGATGTCGTCGATCGAGGGCTGACCGCGCTGGAGGGCGAAGAGCTCGCGCAGGCACTGGCGCACGAGCTGGAGCGAGAGCTCCTGGCCGGAGAGGCTGGCGAAGCCCAGGAGCTTGTTCACGGCGCCCTCGAGCTCGCGCACGTTGGTCTCGATGCGCTCGGCCAGGAAGCGCGCGATCTCGTCGGGCAGCTCGCGCCCGCGTTCCCGGCTCTTGCGCTTGAGGATGGCGACGCGCGTCTCGTAGCAAGGCGTCTCGAGGTGTGTCACGAGGCCCCAGGAAAAGCGCGAGACCAGACGCTCCTGCAGGGTCGGGATCTCGACCGGCGGGCTGTCGGAGGAGAGCACGATCTGTGCGCCGGCGTTGTAGAGCGTGTTGAAGGTGTGGAAGAACTCCTCCTGGGTCTTCTCCTTGTTCGCGAGCACGTGCACGTCGTCCACCACCAGGACGTTCACGTTGCGGTACTTGTCGCGGAACCGGCTCAGGATCCCGTGCTCGAGGGCGCTGATGAAGTGGTTGACGAAGGTCTCGCAGGAGAGATAGAGGATGCGCGTCTTCGGGTTCCGCTCGAGGGCGCTGTGGCACAGGCTCTGCATGAGGTGCGTCTTGCCGAGCCCGGAGCTGCCGTGGATGAAGAGCGGGTTGTAGGTCTTGCCGGGTTGCTCGGCGACTCCCACGCAGGCGGCGTGCGCGAAGCGGTTGCAGGGGCCGACGACGAAGTTGTCGAAGCGGTTGTAGGGGTTGAGGGTGACGTCGCTGCCGCCGAGCAGACGGCCCGGTTCGTCGGCCGCAGGCTCGGCGAGATTCGTGGAGCCGGCGCGGGAGGGCGCGGCGCTCATGGTGATCTTGGCGCGGCGTGCACCCGCTGGCTCGGTCGGCAAGGCCGCAACGGGCGGCTCGGTCGTACCCACGGAGGCGAGCGCCGGACTCAGGGCCGCCACGCGCTCCGGATCGACGCAGATCTCGATCGTGCGCGGCGAGCCCAGCGCCTTCTCTGCCGCGGCGGCCAGCTCGTCCCTGTAATAGTCCAGCAACCAATCGCGCGCGAAGGCGTTGTGCACGGCCAAGGTCAGGCACACCGCGTCGAGGCTCACCGGGGCGGCCCGACGGAACCAGGTCTCGAATTGCTCGCGGCGGATGCTCCCGCGCAGGATTTCGAGAACACGCTCCCAGGCGCGCTGGAGCTCCGTGTTGCCCACGGAGGGGATGCTTGCGGAAAGGCTGCTCACGGAGGAAAGGCTGGCGAAGGCGCCGCTGGTGGCGCGCGGGGCTCCCGCGTCATCGGACGGCAGCGGTATGGCGCTGTCCAATGTCGGCATGCGGCTCTTCTTTCACCCCCCCGGACGGTGGCCGAATGGGACGACGACGTTTTCGGACGACGGCGTTGGTTCTGTGGTTCGAGTGACGGACGAGATCTGCGGCTCTCGCTTCTCCGCTGCGACGACGGTCGCGTCAGCGGAGCGAGCCCTTCCCCTCGCGCAGCAGAAGTGGGAGCGCTCGTCGCGCGCCGCTTTGCTGGTGCGGGCGGGCATTACACGGCCGCGGCCGGATGCGGTCAACCGAGTTGTCGGCAAAGTTGTGCGCGTTGTGCGCAACAGCGCGACGCTGCATCAGGTTGCGCGCGACGAGGAGAATTCCGCGTGGAAGATGGCGAGCGCGCGCTTGCAATCTTCCGTCGTCGTGCTCCGCCCGAGCGACAAGCGCAGGCCCGAGCGAGCTTCGTCGCGCGTGAGTCCCATGGCCGAGAGAACGTGCGAAGGCTCGAGCGCGCCGCTCGCGCACGCAGAGCCGGCGCTCACCTCCAGACCCGCGAGATCGAGGCGCGTGACCAGCACCTTTCCGTCCGTGTCCGGCACGAGAACGCACAAGGTGTTGGGCAGGCGCTCCTTGGAGTCGACCGGCGGCCCGAGGAGGCGCAGGCCCGGCAGGCTCGCGTGCAGTTCGGCCCACAGGTTGCGTGCGAGGCGCGCGGTCCGCGCGGCGTAGGCCGGCTGCTCGCGCACGGCGAGCTCGATCGCCAGAGCCGCGGCAGCGATGCCCGGCACATTCTCGGTGCCCGGCCGCAGCGCGAGCTCCTGACCGCCGCCATGGCAGCGTGGCGTGAGCGTCACTCCGCGCGCGCGCCAGAGGATCCCGACGCCCGGCGGGCCGCCGAGCTTGTGCGCGGAGAACGACGCCAGGTCCACACCCCATTCGCGGAGGCGCACGGGCAGGCGTCCGAGCGCCTGCACGGCATCGGTGTGGAAGCGCGGCCGCGGTCCGAGCAGCTCCCCCAGGCCCTGGGCGATGGCCGTCAGGTCCGGAACCGCGCCGGTCTCGTTGTTCGCGGCACCGACCGAGACCAGCCCGAGCGCAGGCTCGCTCGCTGCCGCGACGACCGCCGCGGGGTCTGGCAAGCCCTCAGCGTCGACGGGCAGTATCGTCACCCTACGCCCGGCCGCCGCCAGCGCGCGCGCCGGCTCGAGCACCGAGGAGTGCTCCACGGCGGTCGTCACCAGCCCGGCCCCCGCTCCGGCTGCATCGAGCACGCCAAACAGCGCCAGGTTGTTGGCCTCCGTGGCCCCGGATGTGAAGAAGATCTCTTCCTCGTGCACGCCGAGCGCCGCAGCCGCCCGGGCGCGCGCATCGTCCACGACGGCGCGCGCGCGCCGGCCAGAGGCGTGCAGGCTGGAGGGATTGCCGAGCAGCTCGTCGGTGAGCTCGAGCCAGTGCGCGCGGACCTCCGCGCGCATCGGCGAGGTCGAGTTGTGGTCCAGATAGACCCTCAAGGCTGTCCCTTCATGCTCCGCAAGGCTGGCCGCGCGCGCGCTCCAGCACGCGCCGGTACAGGGCTTCGTATTGCGCCACGATCGGATCGCGGGCGAAGCGCGCGAGCACGTCTTCGCGGGCGGCGCGGCCCATGGCGCGGGCGCGCTCGCGGTCGAGCAGCAGCTCGCGGATCCGCTCCGAGTAGCGAGTCTGGTCCGCGGCCGGGCAAAGGAGCCCGGTCCGCCCATCCAGCACGACCTCGGGCACGCCTCCCACGGCCGTCGCCACCACGGGAACGCCGCAGGACATCGCTTCGAGCGCGGACAGACCGAAGGACTCCTCGGAGGACGCCAGCAGGAAAACGTCCGCGGGGCTCAGGAGCTCGGGCAGCGCGTTCCGCTCGCCCAGGAAGCGCACCCGCGCGCCCAGCCCGAGCTTGCGCGCCGTCTCGCTGGCGTCCGAGCGCGTCGGACCGTCGCCCACGAGAACGAGCTCGGCCTTCGTACCCACCGTGGCGCGCGCGAAGGCTTCGATCAGCCAGGGGACGCGCTTCACGGGACGGAAGTTCGAGACGTGCACGGCGAGCGGCGGCCCCTGCGCCACTCCTGCTCGCGGTGCGAAGCGTTCGGTGTCCACGAAGTTGTGGATCACCTCGATCGGACACGGCCGCGGCCCGGGACAGAAGAGACGCGCGGTGTCGCGCGCGAGCGATTCCGAGACCGCCGTGGCCGCATCGCTGGCGGAGATCAGGTACTGGGTCAGGGGTGCGTAGGAAGGATCGCTGCCGACGATGGTGATGTCGGTGCCGTGCAAGGTGGTCACGACGCGGGGCGCCGGACGGCCGGGATCGGACTCGGCGGCCGAACGCGCCAGGATGGCCGAGACCGCATGCGGCAGCGCGTAATGCGCATGCAGGATGTCGAGACCCTCGTCGCGATGGACGCGCAGGATCGACGAGGTGATCGCCAGGTCGTGGGGCGTCGAGGTGAACAGGGGATAGGGCAGCCCCTGGGACACGTGCATCTGCACCGGGCCTCCGGAGTGCGCCAGGCGCGGCGGGACCTGGTGCGAGAAGAGGTGCACGGCGTGCCCACGCTCGGCCAGCGATAGAGCGAGCTCACTCGCGACCACCCCCGAGCCGCCATAGGTCGGGTGGCACAGGATCCCGATCGAAAGTCGCTCCACCATCAGCGTATCCTCCCGTCAGCTGGAGCCGGTCGGCTTGGAACGGACGCGGCGCGGCGCGGCGGCTGGGGCGCTGGCGGTGAGGGGGTCCGACGGCGGACTCGACGGCGGCAGCGGCGCGGGGACGGGCCGTCCGATCTCCACCGGCCTGGGGCCGGGTGGGGTCACCTTGTTGGACCGCGGCGGAACCGACCCTGGCGCCTCCCCCACGGGCGTCTTGCGCGGCACACGCTTCGGTGTCGGAGAGAAAGGCAGCGGAGAAGGCAGCGGAGAAGGCGGACGAGAAGGCAGAGGAGTAGACGGGGGCGCTACCGGCGGCGGCTCCACGGCGGGCGAGAGGCTCGCGGCCACGCTCGAGCGCGCGAAAGACTCCAGGGCGCCGCGCTTCTTGCCCTTGGAGGCCGACTCTGCCGCAACGGGCTGCGAGCTCTCCAGCGCCTCCTGGGTCAGTACCTCGTGCGCGAGCGAAGCGAAGTCGCGTGCGCCGATCGATTCCGGTGCGTACTCGAAGATCGTCTTGGCGAAGCTCGGGGATTCGGCCAGCTTGACGTTGGTACTGATGGGCGTGCGGAAGACCTGGGCGGGGAAGTAGTGCCTCAGCTCGGAGAGCACTTCGCGCGCGAGGCGCATGCGGCTGTCGTACAGGCAAGGCACGATCCCCGTGAGCTTCAGCCCGGGATGGAGCTTCTGCTTCACGAGCTCGATCACCTCGACCAGCTTGCTCATGCCCTGCAGCGCCAGGAACTGCGTCTGGACCACCAGAAACACCTCGTCGGAGGCGGAGAGCGCGTTGAGCGAGAGCAGCCCGAGGCTGGGCGGGCAGTCGTAGAGGACATAGTCGGCCGGCTCCTCGCCCGGCCGTCGCCGCGCGTGCTCGGTGCGCCAGACGTCGAGCGCGCGGCGCAGGAGCCCCTCACGACCCTTGGTGCCCGAGATCTCGAGCTCGGCGCCCGAGAGGTGGATGTCGGTCGGCAGGATGCGCAGGTTCGGGGTGGTCGTGGCCCGCAGCGCACTCTCGAAGGAGGCCTCGCCGGTCAGCACGCGATAGGTCGAGGGCTCGCCGCCGGCCAGCTCGACGCCCAGATACAGCGTCAGGTTGGCCTGGGGATCGAGATCGACCACGACCACCCGCTTCCCCGCGCGCGCCAGAGCCGCTCCGAGGTTGGCCGTGACGGTGGTCTTACCCACCCCGCCCTTCTGGTTGATCAAAGCGATGCGCCGCATCGCGCCGGATTATAGCCGAGGCTCGTCCTCCACACGTTTTCCACGTCGAGCTCGGGCGTGAGCGTGCAAGCCTGTGGAGGGCGGGCAGAGTTCTCCGCAGGCATTCCGGTCGACCCCGGGCGGTTCCAAACGCGTTGTGCACAAGTTCTCCACGAGCGCGGATTCACCCGGGAGCGCCGGGCTCCAGCCCGGCTCCGCTTCCCCTCTTCTTCCGTTCCTCTCCAAGGAGAGGAAACAAGCCAAGAGAAGAGCCGGGCTGGAGCCCGGCGCTCCCGGGTGAATCAGAAGAAGGCCGCGAGGTCCTGGGTCGGGAGCGGACCACGGTGCAGGAGCGGCTCGCCGTGCAGGGCTCCGATGCGCTCACCGAAGTAGCGCGCGCGCGTCTCGGCGCGCGCGAGGATGTCGGCGCCGAAGAGCAGATGTTGACCGGTGTCGCGCGCATCGCGCGCCGCGAGCTGCGAGGCGTAGCAGCGGATCAGCTCGACCTTGCGGGCCCAGACCGCGCTCACGTCCACCACCAGGGTGGGCTCGAACGGCACGTGCCCCATGTAGTGGAAGAGGAAGCGCGGCCTGCGGGCGGGGCCGCCGCCGTCGCGCTCGGCCGCACGGACGAGACCCGACAGGTACCAGGCCTCGCGCGCGAGCTGGCCGCAGGCGGCGTGGTCGGGGTGCAGGTCGTCGGCGTGTTGCGCGAAGACGATGCGCGGCGCGTGCTCGCGCAGGACGCGCGCGAGACGCTCGCGGTTCTCGAGCGTCACGAGCACGCGCGAGTCGGCGAGCTCCAGGTTGCCGCGCCAGGCGAGCCCGAGCTGCTTGTTCGCGGCCGCGGTCTCGGCGTCGCGCTCGGCCTGCGTCCCGCGCGTACCCATCTCGCCGCGCGTGAGGTCGAGCACGCCGACGCGCTTGTGTGCGTCGACGAGCCTCAGCAGCGTGCCGCCGAGCGAGATCTCCGCATCGTCGGGGTGGGCCGCGATCACCAGTGCGTCGAGAGCCATGGCAGAGTTCTTCGTTCCTCAGGACGGAAGGTACACGACCAGGTGCTCGGTCGGCAGCGGATCGATGCCGGTCAGGAGCTCGTCGATCCAGCCCGTGCCGTGCCGGGCCACGAACTCGAGCGCGCCGCGCACGCGTTCCTGGGGCAACTCGTTCGGGAACAAGCCGTTCGCGAGACGACGGTGGTGGCGCCGCCCGCTGCCCTGGCTGTTCTGGTGCACGCGCTCGAGCTTACTGGCGAGCTTTCCGACCAGGTCCTCGATCTGCTCGGCGGTGCGCTTGACGTGCTGCGCCAGGCCCTGGTCGAGCGCGGCCACATCGTTGCGCAGGGAAGCGAGCTCCTGGGACGCGCGCCGCGCGACCGCGCGCAGCTCGCGCGCCACGGGCGGCCCGCCCTCCGCGCTGCCCTCGGGTTCGATGCGGCCGCGCGCGAGTAGCACGTCGCGCACCTCGAGGCCGAGCTTGGCGAGCGATTCGCGCGCCGCGGAGTCGACCAGCGTGGCCGAAAGCCGCGGGACGAAGGGCAGGGCGGGCGCTCCGGCCAGCGCGCGCAGCGGACCGAGCTGTGCGTGATAGTCGAGCTCGCCCCAGCCACCCACGTAGCCCGCCGTGGGCAGCACGAGATCCTGGAGCACCGGGCGCAGCAGTGCGCCTGCCGACCACTCCATCGGTTCCTGCACGATCTCGGCCGCGAGCTCGACGGCCGTGCGCGAGCCAGCCTCGCCGTCGTAGCGGAACTGTCCGTCGCCGAGGCGCAGCGCGTGGCGCCTGTCGTCCACGTGGTGAAAAAGGAGCGCCGCCTCGCGCGGCTCGATGGCGGGCTGGCGGCCCTGCTGCAGGACACCCTGCGCGCCGGCCGCGAGGGCGGGTTCGAGCGCGAGCGTGACCACACGCGCGAGCGCATTCGACAGCGAGGCGCGGATCCATTGCGGCTCGAGCACGACCAGGCCCAGGTGACCACACAGCCCGAGCAGGGTGCGCGTGAAGGCGCCCGAGAAGCTCTCGCCGGCGCGCGGCAGGAACAGTTCCAGCGCGCGCGACTGTTCCGGCCCCTCCCACAGGTTCTGGCGCAGCAGCTCGGCCAGCGCGCCGAGCTTGTGGCGTTCCTGGTCGAAGACGATGCGCGCGAGCAGCGTGCGACCCGACGACATGCCCGCCAGCGCGACCTTGCGCACATCGAGGTTGGGGTTCTGGATCCACAGGTGGTGCACCTCCGCGATGTCGTGGTCGTCGGCGTGGTTCCAGAAGAGCGGGACGACCGGCGCTTCCCATTGCTGCGAGAGCTTGCGCGCCAGCACGACCGCGTGCAGCGCCTTGTAGAGATCGTAGAGCGGGCCACCGAGCAGGCCCGGCTGCTGGCCGGCGACGATCAAGAACGTCCCGGGCGCACGCAGAGCGCGCACGGATTCGAGCACGGCGACGTGCGGCTGGAAGCGCGCCAGCTCGCGCTCGAGCGTCTGGCTGAGCTCGCTGCGCGTCCCGGGTTCGTGGCGTTCCTCCGGCCGCGGGAAGGACACGAGCGTGTCGGGCAGCAACACGCCGCCCAGGTGCGCGGGTCGCGGGCGCTCCGCCAGCGCGCGCGCGGCCCACTCCTCCAGGCCGAGCACGTTCGCGGGCAGGTACTGGAACTCGAGCGGCATCTGCCCTCACTCCGATCCGAGGGCCGTGCCGAGCTCGGCGATCATCGCAGCGAGCGCGTGGCGCGTGGCGTCCTGCCACGCTCGTCCCGCGTGTTGCTTCTCGCGCCACGCGAAGGCCACGCCGCGCGCCGAGTTCACCAGCGCGCCACGCCACGGGCGCTGTCGCGAGGGGAAAGCCCCGCGCACGTCGCGGGCCGAGGCTCCCTGCGCGCCGTAACCAGGCAAGAGCAGGACGCTGTGCGGCAGGCGCTGGCGCATGCGCACGAGCTCGGCCGGATGGGTCGCGCCGACCACGGCGCCGAGCGCGGAGTAGCCGCAGGCACCCATGAGTCCGTCACCGAGCGCGGAGACCGTGTCGGCCACGCGCTCGCACAGGCGCGGGTCGCCATGCTCCTGGAAGGCGGCGCTGCCCTTGTTCGAGGTGCGCACCAGCACGAACAGCCCCCCGCCCACGCGGCGGCAAGTGTCCACGAACGGCTCCAGCGAATCCGGGCCGAGGTAGGGATTCAGGGTGATGGCGTCGCACAGGTGTTCCTGGCGCGTGCCGGGCAGGCCCTCGAGGAAGGCGGTCGCATAGGCCGCGGCCGTCGAGGCGATGTCGGAACGCTTCACGTCTCCGATCACGAGCAGTCCCGCCGCGTGCGCGTGCGCCACCACGCGCTCCCAGGCCAGCGCGCCATCGGCTCCGAGCACCTCGAAGAACGCCGATTGCGGCTTCACCGCGGCCACCGAGCCGGCCACGAGGTCGATCAGCTCCTTGCAGAAGGCCTCGACCGCCGCGGCGCGTTCGGCGCGCGGGGCCCGTGCGTCGCGCGCGCTGGCGAACGGCGGGGGCAGGAGCTCGAGGTGCGGATCGATCCCGACTAGCGCCGGCGTGCGCACGCGCTCCAGGGCGGCATCCAGACGGTCGGCGAAGTTCGCGCGCGGCACCTGGCTCTCGAGCTGCATCCTTGTCTCTATATCTATCTCTGTCTCTTCCGGGATCTCTTCCGGGGCGAGGCGAGCGGCGGATCTTACTCGTGCGGCGAACCGCTGCCTCTCAGGCGCCGGCGCAGGCTTCCAGGAAGTGCCGCGCAACCGCGTCTGCCACCGGCCAGCCGCGTTCCGTCAGCCGGTAGCGCTCCCCGCTCGTCTGGAGAAAGCCCTGCGCGATCAGCCTGAGCCGGAGGTCCACCGTCGGGTCGGTTCCCTCGAAGCCCGCGCTCCGGCACGCGGAGGTCGGTTCGACCCCGGCGCCCGTGCGCAGACCGAGCCACCAGGTCTCGCCGAGGCGCGTGCCAGCCTCCGGCGTCTCTTCCCAGGCAGCGGGGAAGCGCCCGGCCTGGATGGCTTGACGCCAAGGCAGGATCGAGCGCGGGTTGCCGAAGCGCGTGGAGCCTATCTTGCTCACGGCGGAGGGCCCCAGGCCGAGGTAGGGACCGTTCTCCCAGTAGTTCACGTTGTGGAGGCATTGCTGGCCAGACAAGCTGAAGTTGGAGACCTCATAGGCTTCGTAGCCCGCGGCCCGCAGAACGCCCCTCGTGAGCTCGAAGAAGGAGCGCTCGAGTTCCTCGTCCAGGCGCTCGAACTCCCCCGCCCGGAGCCGAGCCGTGAGTGGAGTTCCTTCCTCGTAGGTGAGCTGGTAGGCGCTGACGTGGTCGGGCCGCAGGGCGAGCACCCGCCCGAGGTCGCGCTCCCATTCCGCGAGCCCTTGCCCGGGGGCGCCGTAGATCAGGTCGATGCTGACGCGCTCGAAGCCCGCCGCGCGCGCGGCCTCGAAGGCGGCGAAGCTCGCGCGCTCGTCGTGAACCCGGCCGAACAGCGCCAGGATGCTGGGGTCGAGGCTCTGGAAGCCGAGCGAGAGTCGATCGACGCCCAGCTCACGCAGGACGCGGGCCTTGGCGAGATCGAGGCTCTCCGGATTGCACTCGCAGGTGACTTCCAGCGCGGAGGAGCGGAAGCGGCTCCGGCGGTCGAGCCCATCCAGGAGCCGCGCGAGCTCGGCCGTGGAATAGAAGGAAGGTGTTCCGCCCCCCAGGAACACGGTCCGTGGCCGATCGGGCGCGCGCCGCTCGGCCTCGAGCAGCAAGGCGTCCAGGGTTCCGGGAAGATCCTGCCCGTCCGGGACCAGCGAGTAGAAGTCGCAGTAGGTGCACTTGGCGACGCAGAACGGGACGTGCACGTAGAGCGCCGTGCCGGGCTCGGGTCGGAGCCTGCTCGCTCGCGCCGCCTGAGCTTCGATCGCGGAGCCCTCGCGCGCCATGCGCCGAGAGTAGCACGGCGCCGAAGTACGGAGTCAGGCACGTTTCCTTCCGCAGCCGTGATCGCGTCAGGCCAGGCCGAGCCGCCAGGCGGCTGCGGAAAGAAACGTGCCTGACTCCGCTACCTCTCGCCCATCACGCGCGAGAGCTTGGCCAGCGTCTCGCGCTCGATCTGGCGCACGCGCTCGCGCGTGAGGCCCACGACCTTGCCGATCTCCTTGAGCGTCATCGGCTCCTGGCCCTCGCCCAGGCCGTAGCGCAGGCGCAGGATCGTCGCCTCGCGCTCGTCGATGTTCTCCAGCAGCACCTTCATGCGCCCCAGGAGATCGGCGTGCTGGATCTCTTCCTCGGGCGAAGTCGAGTGCTCGTCCTCGACCGTCTCCTGCGTGTTCGTCATGGCCTCGAGCGAGACCTGCGAGCCAGCCGCGGTCGACTGGATCGTCTGCTTCAAGAGGCGCCAGCTCTCGGAAGGGATGCCGAGCTCGCGCGCGACCTCTTCCACGCTCGGGGGACGGCCCAGGCGGAAGGCGAGTTCGCGTCCGACCACGCGCCAGCGTGAGATCAGCTCGGCCATGTAGCCGGGCACGCGTACGGATTGCAGCGTGTTGGTGAGAGCGCGACGGATGGCCTGCTTGATCCACCACGAGCCGTAGGTCGAGAAGCGGCAACCGGCATTCGGGTCGAACTTTTCGGCGGCCTTGAGCAGGCCGATGTTGCCCTCGGCGATCAGGTCCTGCAGCGCGAGCCCGCGGTCGGCATACATCTTCGCGATCGAGACAACCAGGCGCAGATTGGCACGCACGAGGTGCTCGCGCGCGGCCATGTCTCCCTGCTGGATCCGGCGTCCGAGTTGCTGCTCTTGCTCGGCCGTGAGCAGCGGGACCTCGTTGATCTCCTGAAGATAGGTCTCCAGGCAACGTTCTGCGGAAATGGCGGACTCCTTGGGGTGGGAAACTCGGAGGTCGTCGCGGGAGGCGCGGCTGAATTCCTCGGACCGCGCAGTGAGGCAAGATCGGTCTCCGCCGAAGGCGGTCTTGAGGCCGACCGCGGCCGGAGCCCGAAAAGATCGGCCGCGAGCCGCGGGGCGCGCGCGGACCGCTGTGCTAGCTTGGGCAGCTAGCCCGCATGATTGCCTCGTGAATCATGCGGGCTAGCGCCCGGGCGCCCATGACCGAGACCTACTTCGAGAAGCTCATCCTCGAGAGGCAATTCGTCGGCCTCTTGCAGGCCCACGCCGAGGTCTTCTTCCGCCTGTCGAATTCCCTTCTCGCTCCGGGTCTCGATTCCTGGAACAAGAAGCATTACTTCCAGCTCATCAGCGAGGCCGACGCGCTGGAGTCCTTCCTGGACGACTACGGGGCGCGCTACAACCGCACCTATGCCTTCCTGACCGAGCTGGTGGCATCGCTGCGCTGGTTCGCCCACGCGGGCTACAGCATCTCGCACATGGTCTCGCGCTTCGAGTCCTACGGCGCTTCGAGCTGGGGAACACCGGAGGAATGGGGCGAGGCCACGCAAGCCCTGGAGGAAGGGCTGGCATTCCTGCGCGGGAACGCGGTGCGCCTGATCGCGGCGGTGCGGGTCGAGGCCCAGCGCCTCTCGATCGAGCTCACGCCCGAGTCGTTCCCCGAGTCGAACTTCATGCCCGTCGTGGCGCGGCGGCGCCTGCCGCGCAGCGTGGGCCAGGCCGAGCTCCAGAACGAGGAGCAGAAGATCGGCGAGGTCGTGACCAAGTTCCTGCGTTCCTGCGAGGCCTTCCGCGACCTGCGCATCCGCCGCATCCACGATGCGCGGGAGCGTCACGCATTCTTCTCGCGCACATGCACCGAAGCGCAGGCGCGTACCTACGAGGCCGGCGTCCACAACCTCCAGTCGACCTACGACACTCACATCCAGAACACGGTGCTGGAGGCGCGCGATGAGCGCCTGCACAAGCTGCGTGGTCACGTCTCGGCGGCGCTGCACCTGCTGCAGGCCGTGACGCACCTGGCGCACTTCATCGAGCGGCACGAGGCCGACATCCGCAGCGAGGAAGCCAAGCGCAAGATCAGCGAGCTCGTCGAGCGCTCCGAGGTCGAGGGCGTGGCCCTGAACGTGTTTCTCTACTGGGCCGACCGCTTCTTGCGCAGCGGTCAGCCCCTGGCCGAGGCGCTCCTGCCCGAGTACACGAAGCTGCTCGAGCTCGAGCTCGAGCTACCCGATCACCTCGCGCTGCACGCGCGTCCGGCCGCGCTGATCGTGGGCATCGTCAATCACCACTCGACGCCAGTGGAGATGGTCGTCGGCGGCAAGCGCTGCAACGCGGGCTCGATCCTCGAGCTCCTGGTCGCGGTCGGCTCGCAGCCGCACCAGAAGCGCTTCGTCTTCCGCGGCGACGAGCGGCCGGTGCGCGACATCGCCCGCTTGTTCACGGCCGAGCTCGGCGAGAAAGGGCTCGACCTCTTGCCCGCGGAACTGGCGTACCTGCGCACGCAGTAGGCGCGCCCGGTTCCAGGCTCAGACACCGATCCGCAAACGTTCGCCCAGCACCCGCGGCAGGCCAGCTGCAGCGATGCGCGCAACCTCGGCCTCGACGTCATAGGGAATGCGCAGGAGCGAGGACTGACGGCACGCGGAGTCGAACAGGACGTAGGCCGTGAGCGGGTTCTCGTCGCGCGGCTGGCCCACGCTGCCGACGTTGATGAGCGCCTTGACCGTCTCGGTGAGGTCGACCTCGGTGTCGCAGGTATAGGCCGTGCGCTCCGGGTCGTCGGCGAAGCGCATCACCGTCAAGGGGATGTGGCTGTGTCCGACGAAGCACACCGGGCGCGTCATCTCGTCGAGCGAGGGATCCGCGTCCGAGAGGCTGAGGATGTAGTCGAACAATTCGGGACGGTGCAAGGTCCCGTGCGCGACCTGGCAGTGCTCGAGCGTGGCCACCAGAGGCAGAGCCTTCAGCCAGCGCTTCTCGGGTTCGCTCAGCATCGTGCGCGTCCACGCCACGGCCGCTCGCGCGTAGGGGTTGAAGCTGCGTTCGTCGAGCTCGTTCACGCACGCGGCGTCGTGGTTGCCCTTCACCACCACGGCTCCGCGCTCGCGCAGGAGCGCGATGCATTCGCTCGGCGCCGCACCGTAGCCGACCACGTCCCCCACGCTGATCAGCGTGTCGACGCCGGCCTCGTCCATGCGCCCGAGCACTGCGCGCAGCGCCGAGAGGTTGGAGTGGATGTCGCCTAGGATTCCGTACTTCATCCGGAGGCCGACCGCGTCGGGCCAGTTCGGAGAAGATAGGCGCTGACGGTCAGCGCCACGGCCGGCGCGAGCGTGACGGGCACGATGTGCGCATGCGCGCGGAGGGCCGCGGCGGCGTCGAGCAGCAAGGTGACGCGCGCGAGAGACTCGTCGGCGGAGCCGAGCGCGGGGAGGCACCACGCTGCCGAGAGGAGCAGGCTGGCGCGTAGCGCGGTGGACAGGGCGGGGACCAGGAGCAAGATGGCGATGCCCGCGAGGTGCAGGTCGGCGGTGAGGATAGCGGGCAGCGCGTGCGCCAGTTCACGTGCAGCGGCGCCGGACAAGAGCGCGCCCAGAAGGATAGGAAGTTGCAAATAGAGCGTGGCGCCCAAGAGCGCGCCCAGCTCGCCACGGAAGCGCGTCCTGGAGTCGATCCGGCTCAGGAACGGCCCGCCGCGCGACAGGATGGCGAGGGACACGGTCGCTCCCAGCAATCCGGCCGGGAACGTCCAGTCGAGGGCCACCTCCAGGGCGCTTCGTGACGAGGGCATCGGCGCCAAGCCTCGAAAGAACGGCTGCGCCGCGAGAAGCAGCAACCAGAGCAGGCCCAGGAAGGGGTGCGAGAGGAGGCCGAGCAGCACCCAGCGCCAAAGGGCGGTCGCCGCCATGGCTCCGCTTGTATCCCCTTCTGGGTGCGTCTCCAAGGCGTCGACCGAGAGATTGGGAGCGCTGGCGGAACGGGGTGCAGGCGGCACCCGGCCTGCGGACCACCTTATCTTGTCTATTTGTCCAGAGAATCGTCGACAGGTTGTGGGGCCTTCTCTAGCCTTCCGCCGAACCCCTCACGTGTTCCACGTGGAACACCTGGCCTCCAGCGCAACGACCACACCCATGGAAAGACGACTCGGACGAGGACTGGGCACGCTGCTCTCGGCGCATCCCGTATCCGCTGAGACAACTAGGACGGCCGAGTCCAAGGCCCCGGAGCCCCATGCCGAGATCGCGATCGCGAGGATCCGACCGAACCCCTTCCAACCCCGGAAGACCTTTGCCGCGACTGAGCTGAACGAGCTCCAGAGCAGCATCCAGCAGCACGGGATCCTCCAGCCCGTCGTCTTGCGCTCGACGCCCGGCGGCTACGAGTTGATCGCCGGTGAGCGGAGATGGCGAGCCTCGCAGGCTCTGGGGCGGAAGACCATCCCGGCAATCGTGCGTGAGGGCGTGTCGGACCAGTCCATGCTCGAGCTCGCCTTGGTGGAAAACCTGCAGCGCTCGGACCTGGATCCGATCGAGAAGGCGCGCGGGTTCCAGCAGCTCCTCGACCAGGGCCTCACTCAGGACGAAGTCGCCCGCCAGGTTGGCCTCCAGCGCTCCACCGTCGCCAACTTCCTGCGCCTGCTCGAGCTATCCGAATCCGTCCAGAAGACCGTCACCCAGGGCCTGATCACGATGGGGCACGCGCGAGCGCTCCTCGGGCTCACCGATCGCCGCCGCCAGGACGAGCTGTGCGCCCTGGTCGTGCGCCGCAGCCTATCCGTCCGCGACGTCGAGCGGCGCGTGCGCGAGCTTCAGGGCCGGGAAACAAGTCAAAAAACGACCCTCGCCCCTCCCCCACCGCCCTGGGTACGTGACATGGAAGCGCGCATGAGGACGCATCTCGGAACCAAGGTGCAGGTGCGCAACGGCGAGGGCTACCAAGGTCAGATCGTGGTCGAGTACCACGGTCGCGAAGACCTGGATCGGCTTTACGCCCTACTCGCGCCCAAGAAGCTCCTCTGATCCGCCCGGAAGAGCACACCACAGAGGCACAGAGGACGCAGAGGCTCGCAGAGAAATGCGGGAAGAAGAAGGGGCCTCCGGATCGTCGACTTCCGAGAGCCGAAGTCCCGGAGGCCCCTTCCCTTTCTTCCTCCGTGAGCCTCTGCGACCTCTGTGCCTCTGTGGTGCGCTTGGGTTGCGGGCGTTGCCCGCCCTGAGGGAGGGCTCGCGCCTCTCAGAGGATCTCGATCGATTCGATCGTGGCCGGGTCCTGAGGTCGGTCCCCCACCACCGCCCCCGATTCGATCGCTTCGATTGCAGGGAAACCATCGAGAACGGCCCCGAAGACCACGGTCTGACCATCCATCTGGTTCTGGTCGGCCGTGGTCAGGAAGAACTGGCTGCCGTGGGAGTGCGTTTCGCCTGGGCCCTTCCAGGCAACCAGGGCGCCCTTGAAGTGGCGCAGTCGGGGATCTGCTTCGAGCTCGAGGGCGTTCTCGGGTCCTCCCAGACCCCAGGACTCGGGGTCGCCCGAAATCGAGTTGGGGTCCCCCCCCTGGATCAGGCTTCCACGGATGACGCGGTGGAACTTGGTGCCGGTGTAGAAGCCCTCGCGACACAGCTTCAGGAAGTTCTCCGCGTGCTTGGGAGCGCGATCCAGGTAGAGGCCGACCATGATCGGCCCCTTGCTGGTGTTCAGCCGGACCCGAGTCGCATCAGCAGGCAGGGGCGGGTTGGAGAATAGATTTGCATGTTCTTTCTCCCAGGCGGCTAACCGCTCTGTTCTCGAGCGAATGGAGGTTTCCAGCGTCTGGGGAGTGCCATCCGCGCCGGGGTAGATCTTGGCGGTGCTCAAGAGGTGATCGGGCCAGCCAGCCGCCAGCTCCGAGGCCGCCGCTTCCGCCTCGGTCATCTCCTTCGCCTTGACGCGCGCGCCCACTTCCAATGCCTTTGCCCAGGCGCCGACGGGAGTGTCTCGATGCTCGGCGGCAAAATGCGCGAGCACGTCAGGGGATCCACCCTGAACCTGCGCGAAGAGCCCGCTCCCGAGGTCCGCCTGGGAGCGGAGGTCGTCCCACACTTCGAGGTGAGCCACGCGCGCCTGCCGACTCGTGTAGACCGGTACCAGAATCCCGATCGTGAGGAGCACGGCGAGGGCGACGCCGAGCTTCCAGTAGCGCTCGACGAACTGGTGAAAGCCGGTCTGCTCGTGGATCGAAGCGACAGTGATCTGCGTCGGGGCCTTGTGCTTGGCCATGGGGCTCGGGGCTGTTTCCGGATACCAAAGGGACGGTGACTGCTCCGCTTCTTCTCGCTGGCGCCGCGCTCCTGATTGCGCGGGAGACAGAGTCCGCTGCTCGCGAGGAGCAGCCAACCCTTGACTCGCCTACTCGGATCGACGCGACGAGGCGGGAGGAAACGACCCACATGGTTACTATGCTTCGCCTTCAGGCGTCAAGCCACGCGGCCACCCGCCCGTCCCGACTTCCCCATGCTGCACCCCCTTCTTCTCTCCGTTCTCGCGGCGGCCCAGGGCGGGCCCGTACACGCCGAACTCCACCCGGCCAACAGCGACGTCTACCTCGAGCTCGCCGACGTCTCCGTGCTCCTGACCGAGCTCGACAAGGCGCCGCTCCTGCGCTTCCTGCGCGATGAGCGCCTGGCGGGGCTCCTGACCGAGCTGGGTCAGCCCACGAATCGACCACTCAAGGAACTTGCAAAAGAGGGACTGGCGCGCGCCCTGCCCCAGGCCGGGGCCGCGGGCTGGCTGGACGGCCTGAAGACTGTCTCCGCTTCCGCCGTCGCCATCGGACCGGGCTCCGACAGCAGCGCGCCCGTCGCCCTCCTGGCCGTCCTCGACCTTGCCAGCGCTGAGCAAGCCGGAGCGCTGCGGGCTGTCCTCATCGAGCGCGCGACCAAGCACGAACCCATGGAGGCCGCACTGCCCGGAGTCGAGCGCCTGCACATGGGCGCCACGGCCGCCGCCGACCTGTGGTGCGTCGCCGTCGGATCACGACTCGTGGTGGGGGGGAACGAATCCAAGGTCGAGGACTACGTCGCCCGCGCGGACAAGAAGAGCGCGGGTCTCGCCAGCAGTGAGACCTTCCAGAAGCAGGTCGCTGCGCTCGACAAGCCGAGCGGCACGCCCCTGCTCTGGTTCGCGCTCGCCCGCTCGATCCAGGACATCATGAAGGTCATCCAAGAGGCGGACGACGTGGGGATGAATTTCCTCGCTCAACTACCGAACGACCTGAATCCGCTCGGCGGCGCACGTCTGGCGCGCATGCAGTTCGTCGGCGAGCGCTTCGTCACCGAGATGGTCTCGAGCGACGCCGCCAGCACTCCGACTTCGCGACCGATCGATCCGGCGTGGCTCGAGCCCGTACCGGCGGGCTCGATGATCGTCTATTCGAGCGCCTTCGACGGCGCCGCGGCTGGCAAGCACATGCGCGAGCTCCTGGCGAAGAGCGAGCAGAGCGCCGCGGCGATGTCGGCGCTCGAACAGAAGCTGGGCTTCGGGCCGGAACGCGTGCTCGCGCGTCTGGGCCCCGGGCTGACCGTGTACGCGGCGCCGCCGGCCGGTATCGGCTTGCCCGAGACGCGCATCTGGATCGACTGCGACGACCCGGCGGCCTTCACGAGCGACTGCGAGGCCCTGATCGGCGCGCTGGGCGAGACCCTGCCCGGCTTCCTGGTGAAGACCAAGCCCTACAAGGTCAAGAAGAGCGGCACCGAGGAGAAGATCGAGGTGCCCATCACCACGCTCACGCTGCCTCCCGACCTGGTGCAGATCCCGATGATCAGCCTCGCGCCGTCCTTCGCGCCGATCGGCAAGAAGCTCGTCTTCGGTTTCAGCTCGATGGACGTGAAGAACGAGCTGAAGCGCGTCCACGCTGGCGATGGCGAGCCCATCGTGGCCGGCGCCAATCCGCTGAGCGCGTATGGTCTCCAGCTCCCGGCCGAAGCGCGCGCTGTCTTCGTGATGGACTGGGGCAAGCTCTTCGCGAGCATCGTCGGCACGGTCAAGGCGTTTGCCGGCATGGCCGGCCCCGAGGCGATGCCCTTCGACCTCGCCAAGCTTCCGCCGCCGGAGATGTTCGGCCAGTACTTCAAGCCGACGATCCACTACACGAAGAACAGCGCGGGCGGAGTCTACCGCCGCAACGAAGCCTCCTTCGGGCCCGAGACGTGGCTCGGGATCCTGGCTGCGGTCGCGGCAAACATGGCCCAGCAATCGAGCTTCGATTCCGCGGAACAGGGCGGCGAGATCCCGCCGCCCGAGCCGGCCGGCGACGGCCAGTAGTCCGCGCATGGGACGCGCCGAACGCCGGCGCCGGATGAGGAAGGTGCGGCGCTCGGTCGGCGCCTTCCTGATCCCGCGCCTGGCCAAGCCCATCCTGAGCATGCTCGCGAGGAGCTGGAAGACCCAGACGATCGGTGGCGAGCACTGGGACGAGGCCTTCGCTCGAGCGGGGATGCTCGTGACGCTCTGGCACGGGCGCATGATCCTCGCCATGCCGTTTCGCGCCGGCTCGGGGATGAGCGTGCTCGTCTCGCCCTCGGGAGACGGCCGCCTCGTGCCGCCGATCCTCGAGCACTTCGGCTATTCCTGGGTGATGGGTTCTTCCAACAAGAACCCGGCGCGTGCCGCGCGCGAGATGCTCGAACGCTTGAGAACGGGAGGACGCATCGTCATCACGCCCGACGGTCCGCGCGGCCCGCGACACAGCACGAATCCCGGGCCAGCCTGGATGGCGCGCGAGTCGGGCTTCCCGATCCTGCCCGTCGGTTTCGCGACTGACCGTGCCTGGCGCCTGCAGAGCTGGGACCGCTTCACGATCCCGAAGTGGCGTGCGCGCGTGGTCGTGAACTACGCCGAACCGCTCGATGTGGCGCCCGATGCGGATGACGTCGAGCTCGCGCGCGCGACCGCGGAGATGAGACGTCGCATGGTCGCGGCCGAAGAGGACGCCTTCCGGTATCTGGGCGTGGCCCCGGACTGGTAGGGCGAGCGCGATGATCCGCGTCGGCCCCGCAGGCTGGTCCTATCCCGACTGGGAGGGCAGGGTGTATCCGCGCAAGAAGCCCAGGGGCTTCCATCCGCTGCGGCAGCTCGCGCGCTATTTCGACTGCATCGAGATCAACTCGTCGTTCTACGCGGCTCCGAGCGCGCGGAACAGCGAGCACTGGGCCGAGCTCGTGCGCGAACGCGCGCAGTTCCGCTTCACGGCCAAGCTCCAGCAGATCTTCACGCACGAGCCGCTCAGCCAGGACGCAGGCCAGCGCGACGCGGAGGCGCGTGCCTTCCACGCGGGCTTGCAGCCGCTCGCCGACGCGCAGAAGCTGGCCGCGCTGCTGGTGCAGTTCCCGCACTCCTTCCGGCGCAGCGCGGAGAGCGAGGCGCGGCTGCGCTGGATCGCGGAGACGTTCGGCGGCTGGCCGCTCGTGCTCGAGCTGCGCCAGCGCTCGTGGTTCGCGCCCGAGCCGCTGGCGCTCGTGCGCAGCCTCGGCTACACGCTGTGCGGCCTCGACTTGCCGGCCGAGGCCGAGCGTCCGAGCGAAGCCGAGCTGGTCGCGACGGGTGAGCGCACCGGCCCCCGCCCGCTCGCCTACTTGCGCCTGCACGGGCGCAACGCTGCCGCTTGGTTCGATCCGCGCGCGGGCCGCGACCAGAAGTACGACTACCTGTACGACCCGGGAGAAGTGCGCGAGCTCGTGCAGGCCACGCGGCGCCTCGCCCAGGGTGCAGACGAGACCTTCGTGATCACGAACAACCACTTCTCGGGCAAGGCCGTGGCCAACGCGCTCGAGCTCCTCGCCGGGCTTACGGAGGGTCAGGTGCTCGGACCGGTCGAGCTCCTGGATGCCTTCCCGCGCTTACGCGCTTGCGTCCGGCCGGACGGACAGGACAGTCTCTTCGCTCCATGACGCACAAGGAGACCTTGGAGTGCACCGAGCGCGAGTTCTTGCTCGCAGACGAACGCGACCCGCTGCGCACGCTGCGCGGGCGGATCGTCCTTTCGGCCGCCACGGCGGAGCGCAGCGGATGCCTGCCCTACGTGCTCGTCCTGCACGGCTTCAAGGGCTTCATGGACTGGGGCTTCTATCCCGAGCTCGCGCGACGGCTCGCGCACAGCGGCCTCGCGGTCGTGCGCTTCAACTTCTCCGGCTCCGGCCACGGCGCGCGGCCACTCGAGTTCACCGAGCCGCAAGCGTTCCTCGAGAACTCGCCCTCGCGCGAGATCGAGGACGTCGAACGCGTGCGCGCCTGGCTCGACTCGGGTGCCGTACCGGAGATCGACGCGCGTCGCGGCGCGCTCCTCGGCCACAGCCTGGGCGGCGCGGTGGCCCTGATCCACGCCGCGCAACGCGCGGACTATCGCGCGCTCGTCGGCTGGGCGAGCTGCGCCACGTTCCGCCGCTTTCCGCCCGAGGTCGAAGGGCTCTGGCGCCGCCAGGGCTTCGTCGAGATCCCGAACCTGCGCACGAAGGAGGTGCACCGTCTGGGGCTCGGCTGGCTCGAGGACATCGAGCAGAACTTGCACGCGCTCGACGTCCACGCGGCTTGCCGGCGTCTCACGATGCCGACGCTCTTCCTGCACGGCAGCGACGACGAGGCCGTGCCGCTGCGGGAAGGCGAGTCCCTCTTCCGCGCCTGCGCGCCCGGCGTTTCGCGCCTGGAGGTCGTTGCGCATGCGAACCACACCTTCTGGGCCGGCCACCCGCTGGCCAGCGTGCCGGACACTCTCGCGAGCGTGCTCGACTCGACGACACGCTTCCTGACGAAGGCGCTGGGCGTGGCAGCGCGGGACGACGGTCCCGCGCTTTGCTAATCTGCTCGGTTCTTCCCGCGATCTCCGTGAGCTCCGACACCCTCGTCCCCGGCCTCTATCTGGCGACCCTGCTCGTGCTCGGCCTCTTCGGCGTGCATCGGGTCTGGATGGTCCTGCGCTTTCGCTGGCGTGCGCGCGCGGAGCTCGGCGGGCTGCCGCACACCGACCCGCCGGTCGTGACGGTCCAGCTCCCGCTCTACGACGAGCGCACCGTCGCCGCGCGCCTGATCCGGGCCATCGGAGCGCTCGACTACCCGCGCGAGAAGCTCGAGATCCAGGTGCTCGACGACTCGCACGACGAGACGCGCACGATCGTCGCGGCCGAGGTGGGGGAGCTCCAGCGGCGCGGCCTCGACGCCAAGGTCGTCCGCCGCGCGAGCCGTGCGGGCTTCAAGGCCGGGGCGCTCGCCCACGGGCTGGCGCTCGCGCGCGGCGAGCTCGTGGCCGTGTTCGACGCCGACTTCGTGCCGCACCCCGACTTCCTGCGCCGGCTCGTGCCCGCCTTCACCGACCAGCGCGTCGGCATGGTGCAGGCCCGCTGGGAGCACAAGAACCGCGACGAGAGCCTGCTCACGCGCGCCCAGGCGACGTTGCTCGACGGTCACTTCGTGATCGAGCACACCGTGCGCTTCGACCAGGGGCTCTTCTTCAACTTCAACGGAACGGCCGGGATCTGGCGGCGCGCGGCGATCGAGAGCGCCGGCGGCTGGCAGCACGACACCCTGACCGAGGACCTCGATCTCTCCTACCGCGCGCAGCTCGCGGGCTGGCGCTTCGTCTATGCGCCGCACGTGACCGCGCCGGCCGAGGTGCCGGCCGAGCTCGGCGCCTTCCAGAGCCAGCAGCACCGCTGGGCCAAGGGCTCGGTGCAGGTCGCGCGCAAACTCGTCACGCGGATCGCGCGCGCCGACCTGCCGCTGCGCATCCGGCTCGAGGCCTTCGCGCACCTCCTGGGCAACACGGGCTATCCGTTCGTGGTCGTGCTGGCAACCCTGCTCCCGCTCGTCGCGACCGACGAGGCGCGCATGAGCGCCTGGTGGCACCTTGCGGCCTTCAGCGTGTGCACGCTCTCGGTGATCGCCTTCTACGAACGGGGTCAGCGCGCGCTCGGCCGTTCGCTGCGCCAGCGGCTGCTCGACGTGCCGGCCGCGATGGCGCTCGGCGTCGGCATGAGCCTCGCTCAGACGCGCGCCGTCCTGTCGGGGCTCTTCCAGCAGACCGGCGAGTTCGTGCGCACGCCGAAGCGCGGCGATGCGCCTGCGGCCGCGCGCTACCGCACGCTGCTCGGAAGCTGGCCCTGGTTCGAGCTCCTGTTCGCGGCCTGGTTCGGCCGGGGACTCGTGCGCGCCGTGCGTGCCGAGCTGTGGGGCTCGCTGCCGTTCCTGGCTCTGTTCTTCACGGGCTTCGCGTGGGTCGGCGTCCTCGCGCTGCGCGAGCGCGCGGGCTTGCGCGCCAGGCCGTTGCCCTCCAGGGAGCGGGGAGAAGACGCGGGCGTCTTGGCCGGAGAAGGCTCGCCGGGCTGAGGAGCGCGGCCCAGCGCGCGAAGAACCCTTGGCGGAGCGTGCGGGGGGCGCGGAGTTCTCGCCGCTTCCAGGCCGAGGAGCAGCCGTCACGAGCGCCTCGACTCCGCGGTGTACACTCGCTTGAGTCGCCCCCGCACGGGAGCCGATCGACTGGCAGCTCGACCCCCTGCGAGCCATGACGAGCGCAGTGTCCCCGAAGACCATGCCCGACTCCCGCTCTCCCGCTCCCGACGATGGCTCCCGCCCGGGCGGGGCCACGCGCATCGCGAGCCTGGACGCTTCGCGCGCGGTGCGCTTCAACTTCGACTGGCAGGAGATCGCGGCCGCTCCGGGCGAGACGATCGCGGTCGCGCTGCTCGTCGCGGGCGTGTCCTCGCTGCGCACCACCAGCCGCCTGAACGAGCCGCGCGGCATCTTCTGCAACATGGGCGTGTGCTTCGACTGCCTGATCGAGGTCGACGGCCACGCCAACCAGCGCGCCTGCCAGACGATCGTGCGTGCAGGGATGCAGGTGCGAACCCAGCGCGGGCACGGATACACGGACTCGGCTCCGGAGCTCGGCGAATGATCGCGCGGCGCGCGGTCATCGTGGGTGCGGGCCCGGCGGGCATGGCCGCGGCGCTGGTCCTGGCCGAGGCCGGCGTGCGCCCGACCGTGCTCGACGAGAACCCGCGCGCCGGCGGCCAGATTTTTCGCCAGCCGCCGCCCGGGAGCGCCGCCGCGAGCGCGCCGCCGAAGGACGCGACCGCGCAACACGGGGCCGAACTCGTGCGCCGCTTCCTCGCCGCCGGCCCGCGCATCGAGCTCCTCTACAACACGAGCGTGTGGGGCATCTTCCCCGAGCGCCGGCTCGCGATCGGACACCGTGAGGGCTGGCAGGTCGTCGCGCCGGAGCAGCTCGTGCTCGCCACCGGAGCCTACGAGTACACGCCACCCTTCCCGGGCTGGACGCTGCCGGGCGTGATGACGCCGGGCGGAGCGCAGTCGCTGGTCAAGACCTGGAGCGTGCGTCCCGGCAAGAGCGCCGTGGTCGCGGGCAGCGGACCGTTCCTCCTGATCGTCGCCGCACAGCTCGCGGCCGCCGGCGTCGACGTGCGCGCCGTGGTCGAGCTCGCGCGGCGGAGCGAGTTCCTGCGCCAGACACCACGCCTGCTGACGAGCCCGGGGCTGCTGCTCGAGGGCGCAGGCCTCTTCCGCAAGCTGCGCGCGGCGAAGATCCCGGTGCTCTGGGGGCACGTCGTGTGCGCGGCCACCGGTGAGGGCGCGGTGCGCTCGGTCTCGGTCGCGCCTTGCAACGCGGACGGGGAACCGGAGCGCGCGCGCGCGCGCACGCTCGCGGCCGACACGCTCGCGATCGGCTACGGCTTCGTGCCGCGCATCGAGCTCGCGCAGCTCGCGGGCTGCGAGCTCGAGTTCCGTGACGACCTCGGCGGCTGGATCCCGAAGACGAACGCCGAGGGCGAGAGCAGCGCTCCCAACGTGTGGGTGATCGGCGATGGAGGCGGCGTCAGCGGCTCCGTGGTGGCCGAGCTCGAGGGCGAGCTGGCCGGCGTCGCGCTCGCGGGCCGCCTGGGTCTCTTCGATTCAGCGACGGTCGCGCGCCGCAGGGCGCCGCTCCTCGCGCGCCTCGCGCAGCTGCGCCGCTTTCGTCTCGCGCTGGACACCGTCTACCGCGTGCGCCCCGGCATCGCGCGCCTCGCCGCCCCGGACACGCTCGTCTGTCGCTGCGAGGAGCTCACGTGCGCGGAGGTCGACCAGGCCGTTGGTTTTGGCGGCAACGACTTCCGCACACTCAAGGTCCAGACGCGCCTCGGCATGGGGCCCTGTCAGGGGCGCATGTGCTGGCCGGCGATGATGCGCCGCATCGCCGATCGCACCGGCAAGCACCCCGAGCACATCGGCCCGAGCCGTTTCCGTCCTCCCGTCCGGCCGACGGCGGTCGGCGATCTCTTGCAGCTCATCCCGTTCGAGGACCCCGCTCCCGAGGTCGCGGGGGCCGGCACGCGAGGTCCGCGATGAGCGCTCCCGACGTACTCATCGTCGGCGGTGGCGTGATCGGCTTCGCCGTGGCGTCCGAGCTCGCGCGCCGCAAGGTGAAAGTGCAGCTCCTCGACAAGGACTTGCCCGGCCGCGCGACTTCCGCCTCGGCCGGCGGACTCTGGCCCATCGGCGAGGCCGTTGGCCTCGGCTGTGGCGTGATCTACCAAGCCACGCAGGCGGCGGCCCGCAAGGCGGCCGGCGAGCTCGAGAATCCGGAGGATTGCCACGACGGCATACTGCCGGCGCCCTTCCGCGACCTGCTGGTCGCGAGCAACGCGCTCTTCCCCGCGCTCGCGAAGGAGCTGCTCGAGTCGACCGGCGTCGACATCGAGTTCCGCGCCGGCGGTGGGCTCCTCTTCGCGATCTACGACGAGCAAGAAGAAGCCTACGTCGAGCGCGTGACGCGTGCGCTGCCGCCCGGCCTGCGCTTCCAGCACCTCACACCAGCGGAGGCGTGCAAGTTCGAGCCCCTTCTCTCGCGCGAGATCCACGGCGCGGCACTCCTCGCCGGCGAGCACCAGGTGAACCCGATGCTGCTGGCCGAGGGCTTCAAGCGCGCCGCGATCAAGCATGGCGCGCAGTTCCGCCACGACACGCACGTGACGCGCCTCTGCCGCGAGGGCGACCGCATCGTCGGCGTCGCGGCGGGGAGCGAGTTCATACCCGCGGGCCTCGTCATCAACGCCGCCGGCGCCTGGTCCGCCGACCTGGCCGCGACCGCCGGCCTCTCCTGCCCCGTCTTCCCCGTGCGCGGCCAGATCGTGCTCACACAGGCCTTGCCGCACGCGCTCCGCGCCTGCCTCTCCACCTCGGGCTGCTACATCGCCCAGAAGCTGCACGGCGAGGTCCTGATCGGCAGCACGACCGAGCGCGTCGGCTTCGACGTCTCCGTGACGCCCGAAGGCATCGCCAGCCTCTGCCGCGGCGCCGTGCGCGCGCTCCCGCTGGTGCGCTACGTCGGCATCAAACGTGTCTGGGCCGGCCTGCGCCCCGGCACCGAGGACGAGCTGCCGATCCTCGGCCCTGCTCCGGGCATCGAAGGCTACGTCAACGCCACCGGCGCCTTCCGCACCGGCATCGTCGCCGCCCCGATGACCGCACGAATCGTGGCGCAGTGCGTGGTGGGCGAGGAGCTCACGCTGCCGATCGAGCCGTTCCTGGTGGAGCGCTTCGCGAAGCGCGAGCTCGCGTCGACGCACTGAGGAAGCCCTCAGCTTCAGCCCGGGAGCTGCATGTAGCCCGGCGTGACCTTGGTGACGTTCGGCGTGAAGTCGGCCTTCGCCCGGCCGCAGACGACGTCCAGGGCGCCGATCAGGAGGCCCTGGTACTCGGGGTTCGCCCAGACGTCCTCGCGGTGGCCCATCGAGGTGTAGAAGACGCGGCCTTGGCCGTGCCGGCGGAGCCAGGTCATGGGGTAATTCGGCCGCTGGTACATCCGGCCAGACATGCCGCTCGTGTCCTGGGCCAGGACGACGTGGAGGTCTTCGGGCATGTTTTTCAGGGCGTACCACTCGTCGAGGAGCTCCCGCGACGGAGCGAAGTGCGCGATGCCGGGGAAGCCTTCGTCTGTGACGAGCAGCCGGGCGACTTGTTCGACGCCGTGGGTGAGGAACTCGCCGCCGAGCATCGCGATGTAGGGGTCGATCCGGTCGCCCTGGGTGTGGAAGGTGTCGGAGGCGCAGTGCACGCCGAGAAAGCCCTTGCCGGCCCGGATTGCGTCGAGCAGGGCGTGCTTGCCCTCCATGGTCATCGGAGGTTGCCGGTCGGTGCCGCGGGTGGTCAGGTCACCGGTGGTGAAGAAGGCGAAGACGTCCCACTGGTCGATCGTGGCGGGTTCGAACAGGCGGCCGTCCTTGGAGGCGACGACCTCGTAGCCGTGCTCGCGGCCGAGCGCCGTCAGGATGAGCTCGGCGTGGGCAGGTTGGCCGCCGTTGCGAGTGATGACCGAATGCTGGAAGCCGGAGCTCTTGGTGAAGAACAGGATCCTCTTGACCGCTCGCTTCTGGTCGGCGTGGAAGCGGCCGAGCGTCTCGTAGCCGAGCATGGCGGCTCCGGAGGCGAGGAGCACTTGGCGGCGGTTCAACCTCATCGGACGATTCTCCCCCGTGCACGGGCCTGACGCTATCTGAGGACCTTCTTGCCCAGGCGCGAAGGCTGGGAGCCACCGGAATCCTCGATGGTGTAGAGGTGATCCGCGGCCACGTCCGGGAAGCGTTCGACCCTGCCGTCGGGCCAGGTGACTTCGAGCTCGTCGGCCTTGGTCGCGGCGCCGAGGCCGAAATGCTCGCGCGGGTCGTTGCTGGAGAGGAAGCCGCTGCCGGCGCTCACCACGCGCAGGTGCTTCTCGTCCCTGACCCGCAGGACGAGGCGCGCGCCGATGGCGTCGCGGTTGCCGTTGGAGCCCTGGAGCAGCACCAGCAGCCAGTGACCGTTCTTCGATTCGTTGCGCAGCAGCGTCGGGTGGTCGTCGATGTTGCCGAGCAATAGATCCTGATCGCCGTCGCCGTCGACGTCGCCCACGGCTGATCCGCGGCCGGCGCGCGGGACGGTGAAGTCCGGGCCGCCGCCGCCGGGGGGGATGACGTAGCGGCCGTCTTTCAGCTCCCAGAGTTGGTTCGGCTGCTCGTAGCTCGTGCCGAGATCGAGCAGGTCGACCTGCGGGAAGGTGTGGCCGTTGACCTGGAAGAGCTCGAGGTCGCCGTCGGCGTCGAAGTCGTAGAAGCCGCAGGCCCAGCCGACCATCAGCCAGGTGTCCTTGCGCAGGCCCATGCGCGCGGTGACGTCGGTGAAGAAGCCGCCCGAGAGGCCGCGGTAGAGCGTCGAGTAGTCCTCGACGAAGTTCGCGACGAACAAATCGGCCACCAAGTCGCCGTCGTAGTCGCCCACGCAACCGCCCATGCCGCCCTGTGCGACGCCGTCCTGGCGCACGGCCACGCCGGTCTGCAGCGAGGTGTCGGTGAAGCGCTTGCCGGCCTCGTTGTGCCAGAGCGTGTCCTCGACCACGTCGTTCACGACCAGCACGTCGACCCAGCCGTCGAGATCGGCGTCGAAGGTCAGGGCCTGGAAGCCGAAGCGGCGGAGATCGCCGATCCCGACCTCCTTCGAGGCCTCGCGAAAACGCCCGCCGCCCTCGTTGAAGTAGAAGAGACTCGGCGAGGGCTCGAGGCCCATCGGGCCCTTCATCACGCGCACGTCCTCGAGCTTCTTGCCGGAGGAGGTCGTCTGGCTGTGTCCGTGCATCGCGCCGCGCGGGCGCTCGCGCAGCATTTGTTCTTGGTCGAACTCGAGGTAGTCGACGACGAACAGGTCGAGGTCCCCGTCGTGGTCGAAGTCGAGAAAACCCGCGCCAGTGCTCCAGCCGGGATGAGCGAGTCCGGCGCGCTCGGTCACGTCGGCGAACTTGCCGCCGCCGAGGTTGTCGTAGAGCACGTCCGGTCCGTAGTTCGTCAGGAACATCTCGACGTCGCCGTCCGCGTCGAGGTCGACCGTGCGCACGCCGCAGGTCCAGCGGCTGTCGCCCAGGTTCGCGGGCGCGGTGCCGTCGGTGAAGCGCGCCTTGCCGTCGTTCAGGAACAGGGCGTCGCGCGGTTCCTGACCGGGCGCGAGGCCCTCGAGCTTGCCGCCGTTCGTCAGGTAGGCGTCCATGTCGCCGTCGTTGTCGGGATCGAAGAGCGCGACGCCGCCGGCGAACGACTCGACCACGAATTCCTTCTCGCTCGTGCCGTTCACCTGCGTGAAGGCGGCGAGGCCGGAAGCTTTCGTGATATCGGTGAACAGGTAGGGGAGCGGACCGGACGCGGGCGCGCTGGCGGGAGCGACCGAGGTAGCATCACCGCAGGAGCACGAGCTCGCGGCCGCGAGCAACGCGAGCCCGGACGCCAGGACGAGAAGCCAGCGGAGCGCTCGCGTCACTGGTCACTCTCTGGCTCGAGGCTCCCGGCCGCTCCCGGCGCGAGCGCGGCCTTCGGATCGAGGCCCATCTTGCGCAGGAGCTCGCTCGCGCCGGCGTTGTTCGCATCCAGGCGCAGCGCGCGCTCGGCCCACGCGCGAGCCGTCGTGCTCAGGCCCACCTCGTGGTAGAGCTCCGCCACGCCCAGGGCCGCCCCCGAATCGCGGCGGATCGCCTCGAAGCGCTGCGTGGCCTGCGTCAAGCGCTTCCCGAAGTCCTTGCAACGCGTGAGCTCCGCGCTCGTGCGCTGCGCGGCTTCGGCGTCGCCGAGGCGCTGGTAGATCCAGACGAGTCGCGTGAGCGGCCCGGGATGCGCGGGGTTGAGCCGCACAGCCTCGAGGAAGGCGGCCTTCGCTTCCTCGAGCTGCTCCCCGGATTCGAGCTGCATGCCGAGCTGCAGCAGGATCTCGTCATCCTTCGGCAACAGCTCCCGGGCGCGCGTCAGGTATTCCTCCGAGCGCGCCAGGTCACCCTCTGCGGCGCACAGGAGTCCGAGCTCCTTGAAGGCAGGGCCGTGCGCGGGGTCGAGCGAGATGGCCGTCTCGAGCCGCGCCAGGGCCTCGGGGATGCGCGGCACCTTGCCGAGGGCGCGGCCGGCCCAGTAGGCCGCCTCGGCGTTCTGCGGCTTGAGTGCGCAGGCGCGTTCGAGCTCCACCACGGCCTGCTCGAGGCACGCGCGGTCGAAGGTGGCCGTGCTGAAGCGCACTGCGCACAGCGTCATCAAGAGCTTGCCCAGGCCGAGCCGGGCTTCGGGCCAGTCGGGGGCGAGCTCCACCGCACGGCGCAGGTGCTCGGCCGCCTGGACGGGATCCTCGACGCTGAAGAAGTGCCGCGCCCGATCGAAGCTCTCCCTGGCTTCCTGCGAAGGAACGGCTTCCTGGGACGGAGCCTTCGGCGCAGGCCGGGGGACTTCGCGCGGGGGCGCGGAATCCTCCCCGTTGCAGGAACCGCTGTGCGCGGCGAGGAGCCCTACGCAGAGGAGAGTGCGAGCCAGGGACACGAGGTGGACGGCCTGCCGGGAGGGGAACGCAATCTATCGTCCTGATCCGCCCGGAGACCCGAGAAACTCACCACGCCGCCGACTCCGTTCCTTCTCCCCCGGGAACGCCAGGCTCCAGCCTGGCCTCTCTCCTCTCTTCCCTCTGCGGCTCCGCGCTCCCGGGGCGACTTCCGAGAACGCGGACGCTCCGATACAGTGCGAGCCGAATGGGGGTTGCCGCGTCGACCAGACTCGCGTGTCTGCTCGCGCTGTTCGGCTCCAGCGCCTGCAGCCGCACCCCGACGCTCTCGCCGGGTTCCTGGTTCGACGAGCCCACGCGCGAGCTCGGCCTGCCCGCCCCGAGCGGCGCATGGCCGGACGGGACCGCCTTCATGCCGGAGATCATGCAGGGCGGCGTGGGGCTGTTTGATTTCGACGGCGATGGCGCGCTCGATCTCTTGCACGTGCGTGTACCGCCACCGGGGGATCCGGAGAAGAGCATCTCCAACCGCCTGTACCGGCAGGAGAAGAACGGCCACTTCGCGGACGTGACGGAGGCGGCCGGCATCACGGAGAAGGGCTACGGGCAAGGCCTCGCGGTCGGAGACACGGACAACGACGGCGACCTCGATGTCTACATCACCAACTACGGGCCGGACGTCTTCTACCTCAACCAGGGCGACGGGCGCTTCGTGAACGCCACGGAAGCGGCCGGGTTCCGCGACGACTGGTGGAGCACCTCGGCGGCCTTCGCCGACTACGACGCCGACGGCTTCCTCGACCTGTACGTGGCGAACTACCTGCGCTACGACCCGGGCAAGCGCTGCACGGATCCGAGCGATCGGCCGGAGTACTGCGGCCCGCGCTCCTTCAACGGCGCGCCGGATCAGCTCTATCGCAACAACGGTGACGGCACGTTCACGGATCGCACCAAGGCCGCCGGCATCGTCCTGCCGCAGCAGGATTCGCGCGGCTCTGGCCTCGGCGTCGTGTTCACCGACCTGACGAACGACGGCTGGCCGGACGCCTTCGTCACCAACGACGCGCAGGCGAATCAACTGTGGGTCAACCGCGGCGACGGCACGTTCGCCGACGAGGCCATCCTGCGCGGCGTGGCCCTCGACCGGAACGGACGCACCGAAGCGAACATGGGCATCGCCGTCGGCGACGTGAACGGCGATGGAGCGCTCGACCTCTTCGTCACGCACATGTGGGAGGAGTACAACCGTCTCTACGTCGGCACCCGGGGCCCGCTCTACCGCGACTTCACGGTCGAGTCCCAGCTCTCCCGCGCCGGCACGGAGCGCACCGGTTTCGGCTGCGGCTTCTTCGACTTCGACCACGACGGCGACCTGGATCTCGCCGTGGCGAACGGCGCCGTGCGGCGCAGGCCGCCGCTGCCTGGAGGCCCGCGGGGAATGTGGAGCAACTATGCCGAGTCCAATCAGCTCTTCGAGAACGACGGCAAGGGGATCTTCGCCGAGGTGAACGACAAGGCAGGTCCGTTCGCCAGCCAGGTCGAGGTGAGCCGTGGCCTCGCGTTCGGAGACATCGACGAGGACGGCGACGTCGACATGGTGCTCTCGAACATCGACAACTCGCTGCGCCTGTACCGCAACCGCGCGCCCAAGGAAGGGCGCCACTGGTTGCTCGTGCGCGCGTTGACCGGGAAGCGCGACGCGCTCGGCGCGCAGCTCTGGCTGAAGGCGGGCGAGCGCGAGTTCCGTGCGCTCGTGTTGCCGGGTTCGAGCTACTGCTCGAGCAACGATCCGCGCGCGCACTTCGGGCTCGGCGCGCTGACCGCTGCCGATGAGATCGTCGTGCTGTGGCCCGACCGCCAGCGTGAGAGCTTTTCCGTGCCGGGACTGGATCGCGTGCTCACTCTGCGCCAGGGCGAGGGCCGGGAGCCGTGAGCGCACTGGGCATGCGCTTCGGTTGCGGCGTGCTCGTCGCACTGTGCGCCACGCTCTCCGCGTGCAACCCGGAGTCCAAGGCGCAGGACGACGGCGTCCCTCTGCCGCAACTCGAGGACGTCGATCCCGACGTGGTGGAGGCGATCCAGGCGGCGCGCGACGCGGTGCAGGCGGAACCGAACTCGAGTGAAGCCTGGGGCCGGCTCGGCAATCGCTACTACGTGCACGATTTCACCGACGAGGCCGCGCGCTGCTTTGCGAAGGCCGAGGAGCTCGATCCGAAGAAGTACGTGTGGACCTATCGCCTGGGCTGGAGCCTGATCGACGACCACCCGGACCAGGCCGCCGCGGCCTTCGAAGGCTGCATGGGCTCGCTCGACGACTACGCGCCTGCGCACGAGGTCTACGCGCTCGCGCTCGTGCTCCTCGGACGCGACGACGAGGCCAGCGAGCACTTTTCGCGCGCGAGCGAGCTCGATCCGGCCGCGCCGCACGCGGAGACCGGCCTCGGGCTGATCTACCTCGCGCGCGGCGAGTACGAGCTCGCACGCGCGCATCTCGAGCAGGCGCTCGCACGCGATCCCAGGCATGCCGAGGCGCACACGGCGATCGCCCAGGTGTACCTGGCGCTCGGGATGGAGAAGGAGGCACGCAGCCACGCCGAGCTGTCGCGCACGCTGCCACAGTCGAGCCCGCGCGCTGACTGGCTCGGCAGCCCCGACGTGCCGCCGGCCGGCGCGCGCATGCGCACCAAGGCCGGCAAGCAATTCGAGAAGCAGGGCAAGCCGGAGGAAGCCGCCGAGCAGTATCGGATCGCCGTGCGCAGCAACCCCGACTACTACCAGGCGCGCCTCGCGCTGGCGGAGCTGCTGGTCGAGCAAGGCAAAGTCGACGAGGCTCGCGCGCTCCTGCACGAGGCCGAGGAGCGCAATCCCGACTTCGCACAGGTACGCCAGGACATCACGCGCCTCTTCGGCCGCTGATCTCATCTGGGAGCGCCGGGCTCCAGCCCGGCTCCGTTTCTGATCTTCTTCCCTTCCTCTTCGAGAGAGGAACGAGCCAAGAGGAAGAGCCGGGCTGGAG
>JANOGB010000384.1:0-18695 GCA_031413955.1 Planctomycetota bacterium
CTCCTCTGTGAGGCTCAGGGAAACACAGCGGAACACGGAGATCAGAACAGGAAGTACCGCACCACCAGGTCACCGGAATCGCCATCGCCATTGAAGTCGATGCCGGCCTGGGACTCGGAAGAGAGGAAGGCGGCGCCCAGGTCGCGATCGGTGCTGATCACCTGGCTGGGAAGGGAGCTCGACGTGGCCATGGGCACCGGTTCGCAGGCCAGCAGCGGGTTGCGGAAGAGCACCACGTCGTTCCGCTGCCCATCGTTGTTGTAGTCGCGGTTGTCGGCCGCCTCGGAGACGCGGAAGAAGGCGAAGTCACGGGCGATCTCGATGCCGGGATTGCCCGCGTCCACGGCGAAGCCCACGCCGTCGAAGTCGAGCGTGGGCCCCGACTCGAAGTCGGCCCAGACCGGGAGGGCATCGAGCTTGTCCGTGTCCTTGGCCACCACGGCGCAGTCGAGGTTGGTGTTGAGCGAGCCCACGTCCGGGTTCGTGCCTGGCACCTCCTCCAGGAACACCAGCGCGAGGCGGTCGCCCACGGCCTCCGCCGCCATCCAGCTCGCGCCCGCGAACGGTTCGGAATCGCAGTTCGAGTCGAACACGCCCGTGCCGAAGCGACACGTGCTGGGCGGGTTCCCTCCGCAACAGTCGGCGCTCGAGGCCTGGTGCGAGAAGTGCCAGGGCGCGCTCGCCACGGCCGGATCCAGCCAGGCCACGAGCTCATGCTCGGGCAGCTTGCCGTCGTGATCGAAACTGTCCTCGTCCTCGTCGATCACCGCGATCAGCCGGTTGTCGAGCACGGACAGGCCGCGCGAGCCGCCGGCAATCGAGGTAGCCAGGGCATGCAGCTGATCCGCCTCGCGCGCGGGCGCGATGGGCGTCGTGGTGGCCACCCAGCGCGCGACCTCGTCGCTCGTGTCCGTGTCGCCGGTGCCGGCGTTCAGGTTGCAGTTCGCATCCAGCTCGTCGCTGATCGTGGCCACGAAGCCGTCCAGCACGAGCACGCGCTCGTGACCGGCCAGGCCCGTGTTGACTGGCAGCACGGCCCCGGCCGCGGTGAAGTCGAGGAAGAAGAGCACTTGATCGAGGACGTCCATGTCGGGCGTGCCGGCGCAGCTCTCGGGCAGGAGCGGCTGCGAGAACAGGGTCTGGTTGTTGAAGTTGGTCCCGCCCTGGAAAGTCTCGTCCACCAGGAAGGCGACCAGCCAGCGGCTCGTGCCCAGGACCCGCGCAGCGAGCGGCCCGGAATCGCTCGCGAGGGCGAGCCCGACGTTGCGCAGCGTGGCCAGCGGATCGGTCCCGTCGAGCAAGGCCAGCACGTGCTCGTCGAGAGCTTCGCCGTCGCCGTTCCGGATCATGCCGTCGTCGGTCTCGTCGATGACGCAGAACAGGAGGCCCTGGTCCTCGCCGACGAGGTGTGCCTGCACGTTGCCCGCCGTCGCCTCGTTGGGGACGACCAGCGGCATGGTGGGCATGGCCTCCTCGATCCTGCGCAGGTTGGTCTCGTCCGTCCCCGCGAACGTGGTCGCGGCCGTGTAGTAGAGGCGCCCGCCCACGACGCGCGGCATCTCTCCGGCGAACGCCAGGTCGAGCGTGTCGACGCGCGTGACCATGGCGGCCGTCGCCGACCAGTGCAGGAGCACGTCGGCATCCACCACCAGGGGGTCCCAGTCGAAGCCGTCCAGCGCCTCGTCGACCGTCAGGTAGATCTGATCGCCCAGGATCACGGCCCCGCGCGCGGCCACCTGGAGGTTCGTCTCCACCAGCGTGCGCAGGTTGACGGCGAAGGCCACCTGGTCGGTCTTGTCGGGGTCGAGGTTGAAGTTGCTGCCCGTCAGTCCGCTGAAGCCCTCGCTCGCGAAGTACACCATCCAGTCGCCGGCGATCACGATGCTCGCGCTGGGTTCGGCGGCCTGCGTGGTGGTGCGCAAGCTGAAGCCCGAATCGTCGTCGCTGGATCCGCAGCCGGCCAGGAGGAGGAGGAGCGGGAGCAGGCGGGTCGGGCGGGCGGTCGAGGCAGTCATGTAGCGGGTCCAGAGAGTTGGGTGAAAAACGGGCGAGCGAGCGAGCGAGCAGACGGACGCGCCACGATAGCGCTGTTCGAAGCCCGTGTCCCGGCCAGTCTGCTTCCGCGTCCGCCAGGCGCCCGAGCGCTCGCTTGCGCACGCATGCGGGGAGCGAAAGCGCTCACCGGCGCTCGTTTTCGAGCACAATGTCCCGCGTGGGATCGTTGCCGAAAGCGCTGGCGGCGCAGCGTCTGTTGCTGGCCGGGCTGGTCGCCCTCGCGGCGCTGAGCGCGCTCCTCCTGTGGTTGCTGCGCGCCAGCGCGGAGCGCGGACGAAGCGGCCGCTCCGCCCCCGGCGGTGCGGTGGAGCGGAGCGCGTCGACGAGCGCGCCGACCTCCTCGCCAACGGTGGAACGCGCCGCCACCCCTGGAGCGGAACGCCAGGAGGAACGCAGCGCGCTTCCCACCACGCCCCAGCCTTCCGCCGAGCTCCTGGAAGAGACCTTCGAGCCGGGCACGATCCGCGGGCGCGTGCTGTGCGCGGGCGTGCCCGTGCCGGAAGTCGAGCTGCGGCTCTTCGACGGCACGCTCGAGCGCCGCGAGCGCAAGACGCCGCTGGCCACGACCAAGAGCGACGCGCACGGCCGCTTTCGCATGCGCGGTCTCGAGCCCCACGCGCGGCACGCGCTGCACGCGCAACACCCCGATTATCTGCCGGCGGAAGAGAACTACTTCCCGGGCCACGACCAGGAGTTCGAGCTCGAGCACGCGGCCAGCGTGAGCGGCACGGTGCGCTCTTCTCTCACCCAGGAGCCCATCTCCGGGGTCGAAGTCGCGCTCGAGCGTTGGTGCTTCGAGCCCCCCGGCATGCGCGAGCGCGTGAGCGCGACGAGCGATGCCGAGGGACGCTGGCAGCTTCCCTGGGCCGAGCCCGGCATCGAGACCTTCGAGGTCCTGCGCCCGGGGTTCCTGCCCGAGTGGCGCGAGTTCCAGGTCGCGCCCGAGGGCGGCGCGGGCTTCGCGATCCTGCTGGGCGAGGAGCGCGCGCAGGAGCTCGAGCTGTTCGCGCTCGAGGACGGCGCGCTGCTCGCCGACCAGGAGCTCGAGTACGACGGGCGGCCCGTGCGCACGGATGCCCGCGGACGCCTGCGCCTGGCGCTGGCGGGCGCAGGTGCCGATCCGACCGTGCGCGTCTCCCTGGCGCTCGCGGGCGGTTGCCTGACCCAGGGGCGCGTGGAAAGCGAGACGCTGCGTGCCGCGGGCGGCGTGCTGCGCGTGCCGCTCGCGCGCGGCGGAACGGTGCGCGGACGCGTGCTGGACGCCGACGGCCAGCCGGTCAGTGGGGCCGAGCTGCGGCTCTCGGGCGGTGGACGCGCGCCAGCAGGCCTCGTCCTGCCGCCGGGCTTCTCGCTGAACGCGCCGCGCCAGCCGGCGCGCTCGGGCGCCGACGGCAGCTTCGAGCTCGGCGGACTGCCGCCGCGCGAGGGGCCGGTCGAGCTGCGCGCGCAGCATCGCGACCATCCGCCGGGCCGCTCGGAGAAGTTCGGCTTCGCGCGCCTGGGCGAGACGATCGAGCTCGAACTGCGCCTCGAGCGCGGCGCAACGATCTCGGGCAGCGTGCAACTCGACGGCGAGCTCGCGGCCCTGCGCGTGTACTGGAACGGCGAACGCGCCAGCGGCTGGACGCGTGCCAACGACCGCGGTGCTTACCGCATCGCCGGCGTCCCGAGCGGCGAGGTGCGCCTGGGCGCGCGCCTCGAGGACGAGGACGAAGACATCGAGCGCCCGGAGGACCTGCTGCTCTTCGTCGAAGAAGGCGCCAGCCTCACGGCCGACCTCGCACTCGTGTCGCGGGTCGCGAGCATCCGCGGGCGCGTGGTCGACACGCGCGGCGAGGCCGTGGCCGAGGCCGAGGTGATGGCGTTCGTACGCGACAGCGAGGAGGACTGGGAAGCGCCCTACGCCGAGAGCCAGCGGGACGGCAGCTTCGTGCTGGCCGTGCCAGACACCGCGGGCCTCCTCTTCGACGTCCTGGCCGTGCGCGGTCCGCAGAGGACGCGGGTCGACGCCGTGCTCGCCGGCGCACGCGATCTCGAGCTCGTGATGCCCGCGCTGGCGTCCGTCTCCTTGCGCGTGGTGGATGCCTTGCGGCATGAGCCCGTGCTCGGCTTCCAGCTCTACTGGCGCGAGGACGAGGAAGGCTCGTTCGAGCGCCTGGAGCTCGGCGGCCGGAGTCTCTTCCCTGGACCGGACGGCACCTTCCAGGCCGAGCTCCCCGCCGGCCGCCTGGATCTCCTGGTGAGCGCGCGGACCCTGGGCTACGTGCCTGCGCGAGAAGAGGGCGTCCACCTCATCGGCGGGCCGCCCGCCACGCTCGAGTTCGAGCTCGAGCGCGGCGTGGAGCTCGAGCTCGAATTCGGGCTCGCGCCCGAGGCCCCGCCCGAGGCCAGCGCGGCGCTGCAGCAACTGAGACGCGGAAAGACCTCGATCGCGAGCGAAGAACAGTGGGCCGAGCGCGAGCGCGGCGGCGACTACTTCCGGCAGGAGGTGCGCAACGCCCAGGCCCTGCGCCCCGACGCGAACGGCGTGGCGCGCCTGGAAGCCCTGCCCAGCGGCCGCTACCGCTTCTTCAACGGCCCCAAGGGCTTCGTCTTCCGGCCGCAGGAGTTCGAGCTCCCGCCCGTGGCGCAGCACCGCGTCGAGGTGACCCTCGAGCCCGAGAAGAAAAAAAAGAAGTCCGGAGAGGGCGGAGGCTGAGGAGAGACTTCAAGACGGGGCAGAGCGCCGCTACACTCGCGCTCGTGTGTAGACCTCGGCCGCTGAAGTCCGAGGTTCGGCCCCCGGGCCGGCGCTCTTCCTCGCCATGCTGGTCGACTACGCCCCCATCCTCGTGCTGCTGATCGCGGTCGCGCTGTTCGCGGCGGGGAACGTCGTCTTGTCGGAGCTGCTCGGCAGCCGCCGCGCGGCCATCGGCAAGGCCGATAGCTACGAGTGCGGCATGGGCTCCACGGGCAACGCGCGCATCCGGCTCTCGATCCACTTCTATCTGGTGGCGGTGCTCTTCATCCTGTTCGACGTCGAGTCGCTGCTGCTCATCCCCTGGGCCGTGGCGGCGCGCGAGCTCGCCGCGGGCGGAGTCGGGGGCGTCGTGTTCCTGGAGGTGCTGGCCTTCGTCGCCGTGCTGGCGGTGGGGCTCGCCTTCGTGTGGAAGAAGGGCGGGCTCGAGTGGGACCGCTGAGCACTCCGGATGCCACGGATGCGGGTTCCCGGGCCTTGCGCGCGAGCGACGAGGCCGCGGACCATGGCTTCTTCGCCACGCGCATCGACGCGCTGATCAACTGGGGCCGCAAGAACAGCCTGTGGCCGATGCCGCTCGGACTCTCCTGCTGCGGGATCGAGCTGATGGCCATGATCGGCCCGAAGTTCGACATCTCGCGCTTCGGGGCCGAGGCGGCGCGCTTCAGCCCGCGCCAGTGCGACCTGCTGGTGGTGGCCGGGACGCTGACCTGGAAGATGGCCTCCGCGGCGCGCCTGGTCTACGACCAGATGCCCGACCCCAAGTGGGTCATCGCCATGGGCGTGTGCTCGTCGAGCGGCGGCATGTACGACTCCTACGCGGTGGTGCAGGGCGTGGACTCGATCCTGCCGGTCGACGTGTACGTGCCCGGCTGCCCGCCGCGGCCGGACGCGGTCATCGACGCGATCCTCAAGCTGCAGCGGAAAATTGCGCGCGAGCGGCCGCTGGCGTACCTGCTGGCAGGTCCGGGCGTCAGCGACGAGCACGGCAGCGGAGAGCTCACCTACCCACCCAACGCAGCCGTGCCGAAGAGCGTGCACGACCTGCATCCCCACGATCCGCGCGCGCGCGAAGGCTGACAGGCCGGAATTCCGATGGCGGACACAGCCACGATCGAGCGGGCGCGCGCGGCCCTGGCGGGCATCGAGCACCAATGGCTGACGCCGCGCGACGGCATGCCGGCGCTGGCGCTGCTCCTGCCGCACCTGAAGGACGCCCTGCGCGCGCTGCAGTCGCGCGCGGGCTTCGAGACGGCGACCTTCGTGACCGCTGTCGATCGCTTCGGGAAGACGCCGCGCTTCGAGCTCGTGCACCAGCTGCTCTCGCTGGCGCACAACGATCGCGTGCGCCTGCACACCGCCGTGGGCGAGAACGAGAGCGCGCCGACCTGCACCGACCTGTGGCCCGGCGCGGCCTACATGGAGCGCGAGTGCTTCGACATGTTCGGGATCCGCTTCACCGGCCACGCGGGCCTCAAGCGTCTGCTCATGCCCGAGGAGTACGGCCACCATCCGCTGCGCAAGGACTTCCCGCACCAGGGCATCGAGCCGGACCGCTTGTATCGCGAGTGGGATCGCGAGCGCCGCAAGGACTGGCATCCGGAGGCAGCGCGGTGAGCGGCACGCGGACGTTCGAGTACGTGCGCGGCGCAGCGCTCGAACAGGAAAAACCGGAAGCGTCACCGTCGCGCGTTCCGCGCGATGGTGACGATCCCCTCCACGGCGAGCTGATGCAGCTCAACATGGGTCCGCAGCACCCGGCCACGCACGGCGTGCTGCGCCTCAAGCTCGAGCTCGACGGCGAGACCATGCGCTCGGTCGAGCCCGAAGTCGGCTACCTGCACCGCGGCAAGGAGAAGACCTGCGAGTCCCTCGGCTGGGCCAAGTTCTTCCCGCACACCGACCGGCTCGACTACGTGCAGCCGCTGATGAACAACGTCGGCTACGCGCTGGCCCTCGAGAAGCTGGCGAATCTCGCGGTGCCGGAGCGCGGGCAGGTCATCCGCGTGCTCTTGATGGAGCTCTCGCGCATCGCCGCGCACCTGATCTACCTGGGCACGACGGCCATCGACCTCGGCGCGGTGACGATGTTCTTCAACACGTTCAAGGAGCGCGAGAACATCTACACGATCCTGGACGCCTACACCGGCCACCGCATGAACAACACCTACGTGCGCATCGGCGGGGTGTTCGCCGACGTGGACGAGGGCGTGGAGTCGCTGGTGCGCGAGTTCCTGGCGCGCATGCCGGCCGAGATCGCGGGCTGGGAGAAGCTGCTCTCCGGCAACCGCATCTGGTACGACCGCAACCGCAACGTGGGCGTGCTGTCGAAGGAGCAGGCGCTGGCCTGGTCGCTCACGGGCCCGAACCTGCGCGCCGCGGGCGTCGAGTTCGACCTGCGCAAGCGCCAACCGTACTCGGGCTACGAGCAGTACGAGTTCGAGGTCCCGATCGGCACCGTGGGCGACTGCTACGACCGCTACCTCGTGCGCATGGAGGAGATGCGCCAGTCGGTGCGCATCGCCGAGCAAGCCCTCGACCGGCTGGCGCAGAGCCACGGCGCCGAGTTCCTGGCCGAGGACCGGCGCTACGTGCTGCCGCCCAAGGACCGCGTGCACAGCTCGATGGAGGAGCTGATCTTCCAGTTCAAGATCGTGACCGACCTGTGCCTGCCGCAGGGCGAGGCCTACCACGCGATCGAGTCCAGCAAGGGCGAGCTGGGGTTCTATGTGGTGTCGGACGGCACCAGGGCGCCGGTGCGCTGCCACATCCGCGCCCCGGGGCTGATGAACGTGCAGGCCATCCCGCTGCTCTCCGAGGGACGCCTGCTGTCCGACATGGTGGCGCTGATCGGCAGCCTCGATTTCGTCATGGGCGAGGTGGATCGATGAGCGGGTTCTCCTCCGACTCCGCGTTCTCCGCGCCTCCGCGGTTCTTCCGATCCAACCGCGGAGGCGCGGAGGACCCGGAGTCCGGAGGAGGTGGGACATGAGCAACCCGAGGACGTCGAGCTTGCCGCCGGCGCTCACACGCGAGCTCGAGCAGCTCGCCAGCCACTACCCCCAGCGCCGCGCGGCGCTGATCCCGGCCCTGCACCGCTGCCAGGAGGAGCTCGGCGGCTGGCTCACGCCCGACACGCTCGAGGCCTGCGCTGACTTGTTCGGGCTCACGCCGGTCGAGGTCTTCGGCGTGGCCTCGTTCTATCCGATGTTCCACCTGCACCCCGCCGGCAAGCACGTGGTCGGCGTGTGCCACAACATCTCCTGCGCGCTGCGTGGCGCGGAGGAGATCCTGGGCGAGGTGTGCCGCGTGACCGGTGCGCAGCCGGGCCAGGTCTCGAGCGACGGACGCTACTACGTGGAACGCGTCGAGTGCCAGGGCGCTTGCACGGCGGCACCGATGCTGGTTCTCGACGGGGCCTTCCACGAGAACCTCGCCGCCGCCGACGTGCAGCGCGTGCTTGCGAGCGTTCCCGCGAGCACAGAGCGCGCGCTTGCAAGCGCTCCCGCGAGCACAGAGCGCGCGCTTGCCAGCGCTCCCACGAACGCCGGGAGCGTGAAATGAACGCGACTACGCCCATGACGCCGCCCCAGAAACGCGAGATCTACCTGCTCTCGCGTGCCGGCCTGGAGGACTCGCACACGCTCGCAGTCTACAAGGCGAACGGCGGCTACGCGGCGCTCGAGAAGGTCCTGACCGGCGGCTACACCCCCGCCCAGGTGATCCAGATCGTCAAGGATTCCGGACTGCGCGGGCGCGGTGGCGCGGGCTTCTCGACCGGTCTCAAGTGGAGCTTCATGCCCGATCCGGCCAAGGATCCGCGCCCGCGCTACCTGGCGGTGAACGCCGACGAATCCGAGCCCGGCACGTGCAAGGACCGCGTGCTGATGGAGAAGGACCCGCACGGTCTGGTCGAGGGGATCTTGTTGGCGTGCTTCGCGATGCGCGTGAAGACGGCCTACGTCTACGTGCGCGGCGAGTACCGCGTGTCCTACGAGCGCGTGGCGGCCGCGCTCGAGGAAGCGCGCAAGGCCGGCCTGGTCGGCCAGAAGATCCTGGACACCGACTTCGCTTGCGACATCTGGATGCACAAGGGCGCTGGCGCCTACATCTGCGGCGAGGAGACCGGGCTGATGGAGAGCCTGGAGGGCAAGCGCGGGCACCCGCGGCCGAAGCCCCCGTTCCCCGCGGGTTTCGGCCTGTGGGGCCAGCCGACCACGGTCAACAACGTCGAGACACTCTCCAACGTGCCGTTCGTGATCGCGCGCGGCGCCGACTGGTTCAAGTCGCTGGGCACGCCGAAGAGCCCGGGCAACGTGCTGATCGGCATCTCGGGCCACGTCGAGCGGCCGGGCGTGTACGAGCTCCCGCTCGGCATCCGCGCGCGCACCGTGCTGGAGGAGTGTGCGGGCGGAGTGTGGAAGGGGCGCAAGCTCAAGGCCTGGATCCCGGGCGGGTCCTCCACCGGCCTCCTACCCGCCGCCAAGATCGACCTGCCGATGGATCACGACGGCCTCAGGGAGGCCGGCTCGATGCTCGGCACGGCGTCCATGATCATGCTGGACGACACGGCCTGCACCGTGCGCGCCATGGAGGTCATCGCGCGCTTCTACGACCACGAGAGTTGCGGGCAGTGCAGCCAGTGCCGCGAGGGCACCGAGTGGCTGCACCAGATCTTCGCGCGCATCGAGCACGGCCAGGGTCGCATGGCGGACATCGAGCTCCTGTCCTCGCTCGCGAATGGCATGGCGCCGGCCAAGACCATCTGCGCGCTGGCCGACGCGGCCGCGATCCCGACCCACGCGATCGTGAAGCATTTTCGCGCCGAGCTCGAGGAGCACGTGCGCAGCGGGCGCTGCCCGCTGGAGGTGCCACGCGAGGTGCGCGACTGGGTGCGGGCCGAGGAAACCACCGCAGAGAGCACGGCGCAGGCCCACGCATGACCAAGATCACGCTCAACGGCCGCGAGGTCGAAGTCGACCCCAAGAAGCCGCTGATCGCGGCCTGCCACGCGCACGCCTCGCACGTGCCGATGTACTGCTACCACCCGGGGCTGTCCCCCGTCGGCTCGTGCCGCATCTGCCAGGTCGAGGTCAAGCAGGGCGACATGCCAGCGCGCGTGGTGGTCGCCTGCCGCACGCCGGTGGCCGAGGGCATGGTCGTCGACACCGAGGCGCCGAAGGCGCACGAGGCGCGCCGCCAGTGCCTCGAGTTCCTGCTCAAGAACCACCCGCTCGACTGCCCGATCTGCGACAAGGCCGGCGAGTGCGACCTGCAGGATTACTCCTTCATGGAAGGCCAAGGCGAGGGCCGCTCGGTCGAGCCGCGCCGCAAGCTCGAGAAGCGCAAGTCGCTGGGCGAAGTGATCGTGCTCGACCAGGAGCGCTGCATCCTGTGCAGCCGCTGCGTGCGCTTCTTCGAGGAAGTGACCGAGATGCCGCAGCTCACGGTGGCGGGCCTGGGCGCGCGCTCGACGATCGAGACCTTCGCCGACCGCCCGCTGGAGGGCAACTACCAGGGCAACGTGGCCGACATCTGCCCGGTCGGTGCGCTGACCCTGAAGCCGTTCCGCTTCCAGGCGCGCGTGTGGAACCTCACCAAGGCGCCCTCGACCTGCGGCGAGTGCAGCCGCGGCTGCTCGATCACGGTCGAGGTGCTGCGCAAGCGCGAGGTCAAGCGCCTGCGGCCGCGCCCGAACCCGGCGGTCAACGAGTGGTGGATGTGCGACCACGGGCGCTTCTCGTTCCCGCGCTTCGAGGTCGGGCCACGCCTGGCCGGGGCCCTCGCACGCGGCGCGGACGGGCTCGAAGTGCTGGCGGTCGAGGACGCGCTGGAAGAGATCGCCGGTCTGGTGCGCGTCCATGGTGCGCCGCTGGTCGTGGCCTCGCCCTGGCTGACGCAGGAGGAAGCGCGCGCGGCCAAGGAAATCGCCGGCGAGTTCCTGTTCCTCTCGCCCGCGCCGAGCCCCCTGAAAGACGACTTCTTGCACACGGGCGACCCGTGCCCGAACCGCCGCGGGCTCACGGAGCTCGGCTACGCGCCTGCCTCCCCCGCCGAAGCCCTCGCGCGCCTCTCGGGCGCGAAGCTGGCCTTCCTGCTGGGCGAGCGCGCCGCGGAGCTGTGCGGGCTCGAGGCGCTCGCCGCGCTCTCCCCGTCTCTGCGCCTGGTCGTGTTCGACACGCGGCCGCTCGTCGCGCCCGCGGCCTGCATCCAGATCGGCGTACCGGACTCGTGCGAGCGCACGGGCACCTGGATCAACGTCGACGGGCACGCCGGCATCCTGTCGGTCGCGCGCTCGGCCCCGCAGGGCGTCGCGCCGCTCGTGCGCCGGCTCGCGGACCTGGCGCGCCGGCTGGCGGCACTCCAGGCGACGGGAGCGCCCGCGCGATGAGCTCGATCCTGGTGATGATCGTGAAGACGCTGCTCATCTACGGGGGCGTGATCACTCTTGCCGCGGGCATGACACTGGCCGAGCGCAAGGTCTCGGCCTGTTTCCTGTGGCGCATCGGCCCCAACCGCGTGGGCCCCTGGGGCACGCTGCAGCCGCTGGCCGACGGCGTGAAGTTCCTCTTCAAGGAGGAACTGATCCCCGACGGCGCCAATCGGCTGCTCTTCCGCCTGGCGCCGATCATGGCGGCGGCGCCGGCCATGATGGCCATCGCGGTCATTCCCTTCGCGGGCGAGATCACGCTGTTCGGCGTGCCCACCACGCTCTCGATCGCCGACATCCCCATCTCGGCCCTGTACGTCGTGGCCGTCAGCGGTCTCGGCATCTACGGCGTGATCCTGGGCGGCTGGAGCTCGAACTCGAAGTACTCCTTGCTCGGCGGCCTGCGCGCCTCGGCGCAGATGGTGAGCTACGAGCTCGCGCTGATCCTGGCGATGCTCGCGATCGTGGTGCTGGCCGGCAGCCTCGACCTGCGCGACATCGTGGCCGCGCAGGCGGGCGGCATCCAGGAGTGGAACCTGTGGCGCCAGCCGCTGGCGTTCTTGCTGTTCGTGGTGGCGACGTTCGCCGAGACCAACCGCCATCCCTTCGACTTCGCCGAGTGCGAGCCCGAGCTGGTGGGCGGGTTCCACACCGAGTACTCCTCCATGAAGTTCGCGCTGTTCTTCATCGGCGAGTACGTGGCCATGATCGTGATGGCCTCGATGACGACGACCTTGTTCCTGGGCGGTCCGGAGGTGCCCTTCTGGCCCGCCGCGCCCTGGTTCCTGCAGCTCGGCGCGTTCCTGCTGAAGACCGGCTTCTTCTTGTTCTTGTTCCTGTGGGTGCGCTGGACGCTGCCGCGTTTTCGCTTCGACCAGCTCATGAAGCTGGGCTGGAAGGTCATGCTGCCGCTCGCGCTCGCCAACGTCTTCGTCACCGGCCTGGTGGTCTCGCTCGGCTAGGAGCCTCTGAGCCCACATGGTCATCGTCAAGCGCAAGGAACTGAGCTTCGCCGAGCGGCTGTACCTGCCGGAGATCGCGCGTGCCCTGTCCGTGAGCCTGCGCGCGATCTTCAAGAAGAAGGTCACGCGCCAGTACCCCGAGCAACCCCTGCCCACGACGCCCGTCACGCGCGGCCAGCCGCGCCTGGTGCTGCTGGACGACAACCAGCACCTCGCCTGCGTCTCCTGCGGCCTGTGCGAGGCGGCCTGTCCTGCCTACGCGATCACGATCGACGGCCAGGAGACGGAGCGCTTCATCGAGCGCGAGCCCGAGCGCTTCGAGATCGACATGCTGCGCTGCATCCTGTGCGGCTTCTGCGAGGAGGCCTGCCCGAAGGACGCGATCTTCATGTCGGACGAGCTCGAGCTGGCGGATTTCTCGCGCGCGGCCCTGATCTACGACATCGAGAAGCTCAAGCGCCCGCGCGCGGCGCTGCAGAAACGCATCGACTACTTCTACGGGATCAACGACCGGTGGCGGAAGCGCTCTTCTACCTCCTAGGCACGGCCAGCGTGCTGTTCGCGGTCGGCGTCGTGCGCGCGCGCATGCCGCTCTTCTCCGTGCTCAACCTGCTGGGCTCGTTCTTCTGTCTCTCCGGGATCTACCTCCTGGCGGGTTTTCCCTTCCTGGCCGCGACGCAGTTGCTGGTCTACGCCGGCGCGATCATGGTGCTGTTCCTGTTCGTGATCATGCTGCTGAATCTCGGGGATGCAGCCGAGCTCGAGCGCCACGCCGGATTGTCGCTCTCGGGGCGGCGCTTGCTGGTGGGCGGCACCTCGGCCGCGCTGCTCGGACTGGTGGGCCTCGTGGCGGCCGACGTGGACGCGGTCTTCTCGGTCGAGCTGTTGCCCGAGGGCCGCGCGCTCGACGACCTCCCCACCCTGGCGCGCCTGCTCTTCAGCCGCTACATGCTGCCCTTCGAGGCTGCGTCCCTGCTGCTGCTCGCCACGATGGTGGCCGTGATCGTGCTCGCCAAGCGCCAGCGCGGCACGCTCTCCTCCGCCAGCGCGGCACCTCTGCAGCCCAAGTCCGAGTCCGTCGCCAGCGGAGCCGAGCGATGAGCGTGCCCACCGACCATCTGCTGGCTCTGGGCGCGATCCTGTTCGCCTTGGGCGTGCTGGGCTTCCTGGTGCGCAAGAACGTGATCATCGTGCTGGCCTCGATCGAGCTGATGCTCAACGCCGCCAACCTCTCGTTCCTGGCGGCCAGCCGCCACTGGGCGCAGAGCACGCTTGCGGGCCAGGGCGATCCGGATGCGGGCCCTGTCTTCGCGATCTTCGTGATCCTGGTGGCCGCGGCCGAAGCCGCGGTGGGCCTGGCGCTGGTCATCGCGCTCTATCGGCTGAAGCAGACCGTGGCGCTGGACGGCATGGCGGAGCTGAAGGGATGAGCGCGATGCTCTGGCTGCTCCTCTTCACTCCGCTCCTGGGTGCGATCCTGTGCGGCGCGCTGCACTTCGTCGCGCTGCGCGCCGCTCGCGGCGCCCACGAAACTGGTCACGACGCTCACGCCGGCGGCGCGGCGCGCGCGCTGGCTGGACTGGTAGCCTGCGCCGCCATCGCAGTCGCGCTCGGGCTCTCGACCTGGGCTTTCCTGACACTGGCGCGTGGCGGCGAGGCGCTCGTGCTCGAGAGCTCGACCTGGCACTGGATCGATGCCGGCAGCTTCACGGTCGACGTCTCGCTGGTGGCCGACCGCCTGTCGAGCGTGATGCTGCTCGTCATCACCGGCGTGGGTTTCCTGATCCACGTCTACTCGCTCGGGTACATGGCGCACGACCCGGGCAAGGCCAAGTTCTTCGCGTACCTGAACCTGTTCGTGTTCGCGATGCTCACGCTGGTGCTCTCCTCGAGCCTGCTCGGGCTGTTCGTGGGCTGGGAGGGCGTGGGGCTGTGCTCGTACCTGCTCATCGGCTTCTGGTACGAGAAGGGCTGGCCGGCCGAGGCTGCGCAGAAGGCGTTCGTCGTCAACCGCGTGGGCGACGCGTGCTTCCTGGTCGGGAGTTTTCTCCTGTTGCGCCTGTTCGGCACGCTCGACCTGGCGGACATCGCCGCGGCCAACTTCCACGTGCTGGGCGGACGCAGCGCCGAGATCGCGCTCGCGGCGCTGCTCCTGTTCGGCGGCGCGTGCGGCAAGTCGGCCCAGTTCCCGCTCTTCACCTGGCTGCCGGACGCCATGGCCGGCCCGACGCCCGTCTCGGCCCTGATCCACGCGGCCACGATGGTCACGGCGGGCGTGTACCTGGTGCTGCGGCTGAATCCGCTGTTCGCGGCCGTGCCCGGAGTCCTGTTCGTCATCGGCGTGGTGGGCGCGCTCACGGCACTGATCGGGGCGAGCACGGCGCTCTTGCAGAACGACATCAAGAAGGTGCTGGCCTACTCGACCATCAGCCAGCTCGGCTACATGTTCCTCGGGCTCTCGGCCGGAGCCTGGTCGGCGGCGCTGTTCCACCTGGTGACGCATGCCTTCTTCAAGGGCCTCCTGTTCCTCGGCTCGGGCTCCGTGATCCACGGCATGCACGACGAGCAGGACATGCGCAAGATGGGCGGCCTGCGCCGCGCGATGCCGCGCACCTTCCTGACCTTCGTGGCCGGCGCGGCTGCGCTCTCGGGCCTGCCGCTCATGTCGGGCTTCTTCTCGAAGGACGAGATCCTGGCCAAGAACTTCGCCCTGGGCGGGTTCCACGTGCTGCTGTGGGGCGTGGGCGTGGCCACGGCGGCGCTGACGGCGTTCTACACCTGGCGCATGGTGGCGCTGACCTTCTTCGGCGAGGAGCGCTTCGATCGGCAGCACGTGCACCCGCACGAGTCGCCGGCGGTGATGACCGTGCCGCTGGTGATCCTGGCGGTGCTGTCGGTCCTCGGCGGGCTACTGAACCTCCCGCACGTCCTGCCGGGCGCAGGCGTGCTCGAGAACTGGCTCGAACCCGTCACGCGCGCCGGGGACGAGCTCCTGGCGCGCGGCGGCGAGCACGGGCACCTCTCCGCGCTCAGCGAGTGGTTGCTGCTCGGCTTCGGCGCCGCCCTCGCGCTCTTCTTCGCGCACCGCGGCTTCCACGGCTACACGCAGGGCCCCGCGCGGGATGCGGCACTGCAGCGCGGGCAGCCCGGGCTGGCGCGCTTCCTGGAAGGTGCCTGGCAGATCGATCGCAGCTACCACGAGCGCGTCGTGCTGCCCCTGCGCGCGGCGGCCGAGACGCTCTCGACGCGCTTCGACCGGCGCTGCATCGACGCGGCCGTGGACGGCGCCGGAACGCTGGCGAAGACCCTCGCCCTCCGCCTGCGAGCACTCGCGGACGGCCAGGTGAAGCACTACGCGCTGTGGATGGGCGCGGGCGCCGCGGCGCTCTCGATCCTGTGGGTGCTGGTGCTCTGATGCTGGCGTTGATCACCTTCCTGCCGCTCGCCGGCGCGCTCCTCATCGCGCTCCTCCCGGGGCGCAGCACGAATCTCCTGCGCCTGACGGCGCTGGGCGTGACGAGCGCCGTGGCGGTCCTCGGGATCGTGCTCTACGTCGGCTTCGACGGCGCCATCCCCGGCTTCCAGAGCGGGCTCCTGCGCCCATGGTTCACGCTCCAGGGCCCGCACGGGCCGATCCCGGTGTCGTTCCAGCTCGGGGCCGACGGGATCTCGCTCTTGCTCGTGGCACTGACGGTCGTGCTCATGCCGCTGGTGGTGCTCTCCGCCTACGGCCACGTGCACGAGCGCGTCAAGGAGTTCCTGATCTGGCTGCTGGTGATGGAGACCGGGATGCTGGGCGTGTTCCTCGCCCTGGATCTCGTGCTGTTCTACTTCTTCTGGGAGGTGAGCCTGGTGCCGCTCTACTTCCTGGTCGGGATCTGGGGCGGCGAGCGGCGCGTGTACGCGACGATCAAGTTCTTCCTCTACACCGTCGCGGGCTCGCTGGTGATGCTCGTCGGCGTGATCGCGCTGGTCTGGGAGCTCGGCAGCAGCAGCGTGCCGGAACTGTTCCTGCGCACGGACGTGCTCGCGCCTACCACGCAGGCCTGGATCTTCGGCGCCTTCGCGCTGGCCTTCGCGATCAAGGTGCCCCTCCTGCCCTTCCACACCTGGCTCGCGGATGCGCACACCGAGGCGCCCACCTCGGGCTCGGTGCTGCTGGCCGGGGTCTTGCTCAAGATGGGCACCTACGGCTTGCTGCGCTTCGGGATCCAGCTCTTCCCGGCCGTGGCCGTGGACGCGGCGCCGCTGTTCCTGGCCCTGGGCGGGATCGGCATCGTCTACGGCGCGCTACTCGCCATGGCGCAGCAGGACCTGAAGCGCCTGATCGCCTGCTCGTCGGTCAGTCACCTCGGCTTCGTGGTGCTCGGACTCTTCGCGCTCACCGGGCCGGCGCTGCGCGGCGCGGTGCTGCAGATGGTGAACCACGGCATCTCGACGGGCTTGTTGTTCCTGCTGGTCGGCATGGTCTACGAGCGCACGCACACGCGCGACCTCGCGCGCTACGGCGGCCTCGCCCGGGTCATGCCGGTGTTCGCGCTGTTCTTCGTGTTCACGGTGCTCTCCAGCGCCGGGCTGCCGGGCCTGAACGGCTTCGTGGGCGAGTACCTGATCCTGGCCGGCACCTTTTCCGTCTCGCCGCTCTGGGCGGTGGTCGGCGTGAGCGGGGTCGTCTTCGGCGCGGTCTACCTGCTCATGGCCACGCGGCGCATGCTGTTCGGCCCCGTGACGAGACCCGAGAACGAACGCCTCACCGATCTCGGCTTGCGCGAGGTCGGGCTGATGCTGCCGCTGGTCGCGCTCGTGCTGTGGATCGGCGTGCAGCCGAACGCCTTGCTCGAGAAGTGCGCCCCGGCGCTGGACGGCATCCTCGAACGCGTCGAAGGCGCACGCCACGGCGGCGGAGGGCTGCGGTGAACCAGTCGCTCGCCGCCGCCTTCGAGCAGCTCTCCACGACCGAAGCGCGCATGGCGCTCGCGCCCCTGCTGGCCCTGGGCCTCGGCGTGGTCCTGTTCCTGCTGTGCGACGTGATCGACGTCCTGCGGCCGGCACGTGCGGCGTGCTTCGTGCTCGCCATCGCCACGGCCGCCTGCGCCGAGCTGCGCATCCTGCTCGGCGAGCGCGCGCCCGGACTCGTGTTCGAGGGCACGTACCTTGCCGACCGCGGGAGTGCGCTGTGGGGCCTCCTCTTCCTCGCGGCGACGCTGCTCGCCTGGCTCGTGAGCAGGGGCTACTACCGCGAGAACCGGCCCTTCCTGCCCGAGCACGACGCGCTGCTCCTGTTCACGCCGATCGGGATGATGCTGATGGTCGGCGCGCGCGACCTGGTGGTGTTCTTCGTGGGTCTCGAGCTGCTCTCGATCCCGCTCTACGCCCTGTGCGCCTTCCGGCGCATGCGCGCCGAGAGCGTCGAGGCGGGCGTGAAGTACTTCCTCTTGGGCTCCTTCTCGAGCGCCCTGTTCCTGTATGGCGCGGCGCTGCTGTACGCCGCTGCTGGGACGCTCGATCTCGGCCGGCTGGCCGAGCACGACCTCACCACGCCGCTCGCGCTCGCGGGTCTGGCGCTCGTGGCCGCGAGCCTGTTCTTCAAGGTCGCGGTCTTCCCCTTCCAGCTGTGGGCACCGGACGTGTACCAGGGCAGCCCGACGCCGGTCACGGCCCTGATGGCGACTGGCACCAAGGCTGCGGCCTTCGGCTTCCTGATCGCGCAGCTCATGCCGCTCTTGCCCGCCAGCGGGCGCGGCGTGGTCGCGCTGCTGGCGCTCGTCACCATGCTGCTCGGCAACCTGGGCGCGCTGGTGCAGAGCGATCTCAAGCGCATGCTGGCCTACTCCAGCGTGGCCCACGCCGGGACGCTGCTCTTGCTCGTGGCGGCCGGCATGGGCGCGCCCGACACGCATGGCGCGCTGCAGGCCGCGCTCTATTACCTGGGCGGATACCTCTTCACCGCCATGGGCGCCTTCGGGTGCCTGGCGCTGTTCGAGGCCCACGGCTCGCACTACACGCGCCTCGAGAACCTGCGCGGCCTGGCGCACTCGCGCCCGTTCGTGTCCGCGCTGCTGGCGCTGTTCCTGCTCTCGCTCGGCGGCATCCCGGCCACGGCCGGCTTCCTGGGCAAGTGGTTCGTGTTCGCGGTGCTGGTGGAGCAGCGCATGATCCTGGTGGCCGTGCTGGGCGCGCTGCTCTCTACCGTGGCGCTCGGCTACTACCTGCGCGTGATCGTGGTGCTCTACATGCAGGCTCCGCCCGAGGAGCTCGAGCCGCCGCGTACGAACCGCCTCAGCGCGAGCCTGGCCGGCGCCGTCTGCGGCGCGTTCGTGCTGGCCATGGGGCTCTACCCCTCGTTCTTCCTCGGACTGCTCGGGTCCTGAAAGGCACGGGGCGCCGCAGGCCGATGCCCGCGACGCCCCGCACGCGAGGGGTCAGGGAGGGGTCTACGGTTCTTCTTCTGCGCCCAGGAAGGGCTCGAGGGCTTCCAGGCCCGCCGCCGCGCGCCCGAAGCGCCCGATGG
>JANOGB010000385.1:0-23507 GCA_031413955.1 Planctomycetota bacterium
CGTGCAGTCGAGATCGAAAGGCGCCACGCGGTCCGGCGCAGCCAGGCGCGCGTCAGCGCGCCGCGGACCGCGGGGCGTCTTTCGAGCTCGACTGCACGGCGCCACGGGCCGGCCACATCGCTCCCGCGCACGGCGGGGCCCCGACGAGCGAGCTACACACTCGCCAACCTCCTCCGCTCCATGACCTCGACCCACACGACCTCTTGAACCCCCTTTTTCTGATCTCTTCCTCCGCGCTCCTTCGCGTTTTCCGTTCTCCGCGGTGCGCTTTCCTCCGCACCAGGAAGCTTGCCGGCCGTGCAAGCGGTTGCCCGATAGAAGCTCAGTCCTCGCGCGCGATGCGCTCCATCACCGCGCGCCGGTCGATCTCGTTCTCGTTCCACAGCACGCGCCCCTCCATGCCGCCGGCCACGGCGAGGATCTCGCCCGAGACGTGCGCGGCGGCGGTGGGCGAGGCAAGCCAGGCACAGGTGCGCGCCACGTCCCGCGCCCGGGCGAGCTGGCGCAGGGCCATGGTACGCACGGCGCGCTCGACGTGTCCGGGCTGGGCGAGCGTCGGGCGCGCCATGTGCGTGACCGTCCAGCCGGGCTCGACCATGTTGACGCGGCCGTAGGGATCGAGCTGCACGATCTCGTTCTTCAACGACTTCACGGCCCCGTGCAGTCCCGCCTTGGCCGCGGCGTAGTCGGCGTGCCCGCGCTCGCCGAAACGCCCGGCAGTCGAGCCGATGAACACCAGCGCCGCCCCGTGCCCGTCGGCCCGTGGCCCGGACTTCTTCAGCGCGCCCAGGAAGGCACGCGCGGTGAAGAGCGCCCCGCAGAGGTTGACCTCCAGCGTGTCGCGCAGACGCTCGGGCGCGAGCTCGAACAGCTCGCAATGCTCGCTGGGCCATTTTCCGGCGTTGACCAGGCCCACGTCGATGCGCCCGAAGCGCGCCTGGATCTCGGCCGCGCAGCGCTCGAGCGCCAGCGCGTCGCGCACGTCGGCGCGCACCGCCAGCGCTCGCGCTTGCCAGGGTTGCTTGCGCAGCCACTCCGCGAGCGCGTCGAAGCCCGTGTGCGCGTGCAGCGCGAGCTCGGCGCCCTCCGCGGCGAAGACCTGGGCCAGCGCGCGCCCGATCCCGCCCGAGGCGCCGGTGATCCAGACGACCTTGTCGTGCAGGGCGAGATCCATGCGGTGCTTTCAGGTTTCGGGCGTCTGCTCGGGTCGGGAAGGCAGCCGCTTCGGCTCGTAGGCCGCGCACTCCGCGCCGGAGGAGAGCCGCACCTCGTCGCGCGGCAGGCGCACGCTCTGGAAGCCGAAGGAGCGGCACCCGTGGGGCAGGCTCGCGTCGTAGGTGACGTAGTACGCGCGACAGCGAAAACAGTCCGGTGCGGGTTCCCTGGTGCTCGGCTCGGGACTCATGCGCGCTGGGGCCGCTCCACGGCTGCGCTCATTTCCGAGCAGCACTCACTTCCGCACAGCGCTGGATTCCGAGCAGGCTCATTCGAAGAAGGCGGCCAGGGCGCGCGCGAGGTACCACGGGTCGCGCGCGCCGCACAGCTCGCGCGCGGAGTGCATGGCGAGCTGCGGGTTGCCGACGTCGACCGTGCGCAGGCCGAGGTTCGCGGCCGTGAGCGGGCCGATGGTCGTGCCGCAGGGCAGGTCGCCGCGGTGCACGTAGCGCTGGCAGGGGACGCCCGCGCGCGCGCAGGCCTCGAGGAACACGGCCTCGCTCTCGCCCTCGCTGGCATAGCGCTGGTTCACGTTGGTCTTGATGGCCGGACCGCCGTTCATGCGCACCGGATGCTCAGGCTCGTGCTTCTCGGTGTAGTTGGGATGGGTGGCGTGGGCCATGTCGGCCGAGAGGCACACCGAAGCGGCCACCGCGCGGTGGTAGTCCTCACGCGCTCCATTGCGCGCCAGCACGCTGCGCTCGAGCACGTCGCGCAGGAAACCACTCTGGGCGCCGCGCGACGAGGTGCTGCCGACTTCCTCGTGGTCGAAGAAGGCCAGCGCGGCCACGCTGCGCTGCGGCTCGCGGCGCGCGAGGCGTTCGAGCAAGCCGGTGAGCGCGCAGAAGCACGAGCACAGGTTGTCGAGCCGTCCGGAGCTGACGAACTCCTCGTCCTGTCCGATCAGGCGCGCGGGCTGGGCGTCGTGCAGCATCGCGTCCCAGGAGAGCACGCTCCCAGCTTCGACTTCGAGCGCCTCGGCCAGCAGGGCGCGGAAGGCGGGCTGCTCGCCGCTGTCGCTCGCGAACAGCGGGTTCAGGTGCACTTGCGGGTTGAGCAGCAAGCCCTCGGTGCTGATCTCGCGGTTGAGGTGGATCGCGAGCTGGGGTACACGCAGGAGCGGGCGTGCGAGCAGGAACAGACGCTCCTCGGTGGCGCGCGCCCCGCGCACGAAGGCGCGCCCGGCCAGGGCCAGGTCGCGGTCGAGCCACGAGTTGAGCAGCACGCCGCCATAGACCTCGACGCCCAGCTGGCGTAGACCGGCGCGGCCGCCGTCCGGGTTGGGCTTGATGCGCAGGTTGGGACTGTCGGTGTGCGCCCCGGCGATGCGCCAGCCGCGCGCCGCCTCCGCGCCCTCGGGTACGGCCCAGGCAGCGAGGCTCCCGCCGCGCAGCACGTAGAAGCGAGCGGGAGCGGAAGAGCTCGCCTTCGGCCAGGGCTCCGCCTCGGAAAGCCGGGCAAAGCCGGCGCGCTCGAGGCGGCGCGCGACCTCGGCGCAGGCGTGAAAGGGCGTCGGTGAGGCGTCGAGGAACGCGCACAGCTCGCGCGCGACCTCCTGGGAGCGGTCGACCATCGCGCGGATTGTAGCGGCCCGGCCGGGCTGCTTCCGAACCGGCTGTGGCATCGCGGCCCAGGGCTGGGGAATAATGCTGGCCTCGTCTCTTCGCATGGATTCGCCCCCGAGCCTGCGCGGCTGTCCCGCTTGCGCGCTGGTGCAGGCCATCCCGCCCCTGGAGCGCGGTCAGGTCGCGTGCTGCACACGCTGTGGCGTGCGCCTCGCCGATGGCTGGCCGACCGGCGCCCGCAACCGGCGTGCGGGTCACGCTGCCTGGGCCGCGCTGCTGCTCTATCCCGTGGCCGTCACCTTGCCCATCCTGCGCATCGAGCGCCTGGGGCGGGTGAGCGAGAACTCGGTCTGGTCCGGCAGCCTGGGGCTGATCGCCGAAGGGCAAGCGGCGCTCGGGCTGGTCGTTTTCCTGTGCTCGATCGTGATCCCGCTGGCCAAGCTCCTGACGCTGATGGTGCTCGTGCGCCGTCCTCACGCCTGGACTCCGCCGCACCGCGCGCGTGCCTGGCGCACGCTCGAGCTGTGCGGACGCTTCGGCATGCTGGACGTCCTGCTGGTCTCGGTCCTCGTGGCGTGGCTCGAGCTCGGCAGCTGGGTGGCGGTCACGCCGGGTCCGGCAGCCGTGGCCTTCGGCGCCTGCGTGCTGTGCAGCCTGCTGGCCGGCGCCTGGTTCGATCCGCACGCGCTGTGGCAGGCGGAGCGCGCATGAGCCCGGCAGAGGAGCTGCCGCGCGCGCGCGTCGAGCACGAGTCCGGAGTGCGCTGGACGCATTTCTTGCCGCTCGTCGCGCTGCTGCTCGCCCTGTTCCTCGTGCGCGAGGCCTGGAAAGAACGCGGACCGCGGATCCTCGTGCGCGCCGCCGACGGCCACGGCCTGCGGCCGGGCGACGCCTTGCGCTACCGCGGGATCGAGGTCGGCAAGGTGGAGTCGCTCGAGCTGGACGCGGGCAGCCGGGAAGTCGTCGTGGGCGTGCGCCTGGCGCGCTCGGCGGGCGATCTGGCGCGCGGCGGCGCGCGCTTCTGGATCGCGCGCCCGGTGCTCGGCGTGGAGGGCGTGCGCGGCCTGGAGACGGCCCTGGGCGCGCGCTATCTCGCCGTGCTGCCCGGCCCCGAGGACGCGCCGCGCCAGCGGGAGTTCGAGGCTCTGGACGAGCCTCCGCTGTTCGAGCGCGAGGACCCGGCCGCGCTCGAGATCGTGCTGCAGTCCAGCGCGCGCGCCGGGCTCGTGCGCGGTGCGCCCGTGTTCTACCGCGGCATTCCGATCGGCTCGCTGGCCTCGGTCGCCCTGGCCAGCGATGCCACCGCGGTCGAGGCGCGCGCCCGGATCCAGGGGCCCTACGCCGAGCTCGTGCGCGTGGACTCGCGTTTTCATCGCACGCGCGGGGCGGCGCTCTCACTCGGGCTGGACGGGCTCGAGCTGGCGGTCGACTCCCTGCAGGCGCTGTGGCTGGGTGGTGTGGCCCTGGCCACGCCCACGCACCCCGGTGCGCGCGCGCCAACGGGGCAGCGTTTCGAGCTGTACGGCGAACCCGAAGACGAGTGGTTGCTCTGGCGCCCAGCCCTCCCGGTCGGCGGTGTCCTGCCGGAGCGCGAGCCCCTCGTTCCGGCGCGTGTCTGGGCGCGTCTCTCCTGGAAGCCGAGGGGCTGGCTGGCGCGCCAGCGCGCGCGCGCAGGCTGGCTCGTGCCGCGCGGCGGCGAGCTGCTGGGTCCGGCCGACGTGCTCGTCGTTCCTGCAGAGGCCGAAGAAGGCAGTGCGGTCCTGGAGCTCGCCGGTGAGCGCCTCGAGCTGGCGGGAGAGCCCAGCTGGAGCGCGGCTGGTCTCGCCCTCCGCGCCCATCCGGGCGCAGCGCCCGCGCCCACCCTCGAACCCGTTCGTGCGCTGCTCGAGGCCGAGGACTTGCTGCTGTGGGCCGACCCCGCTCTGGCCCCGAAGGCGGTCTCCGCCGCCCATCTCGCGCGCTCGGAAGACGGCTGGAGCGTGTCTCCGCTGCTCGCCTTCGACGAGGGCTGGCACGGCGCGCTCGCCCTCGCGCGCGAGGACGGCGCCTGGCTCGGCATCCTGCTCGTGGCGCGCGGGCAGGGACGGATCGTTGCCTTGCCCCGGCGATAAGGACATCCTGCGGGTATGCTTGTTCGCGCAGCGGCGAAGCCTGGGCAGGAAGGGTTTTCCGCTCAGCGAATCCCGATGAGCACGCAATCCGGCGAGCACGCCGAGAATACCGGACGTTGGCTGCGGGTCGTGCGCCGCGATGATTTCTCGCGCCTGATGGGGCGGGCCATCGAGGCGGCCCTGGTGCGGCGCGGCGGACTCGCGCCGGAGCGCGCGCGCCTGCTGCGAGCAGACGCTCTGGAGCGCTTCACCACGCTCTTCGGCCTCGGCACGCGCCGCGTGCGCGCCCTGACGAAGAACGAGGTCCTGCAGGAGCTCGAGCGCACGCACGGCGAACTCCTGCGGCGGCGCCAGCAGTGGAACGGCGAGCTGGAGGGCCTGCAACAGGAGCTCGTTCACGCCCGGACGCGCGCAGCCTCCGAGAGCACGCTCTCGGAGGCCGAGGAAGCCGCGCTCGAGGGGGCGCTGGCGACCGACCTCGAACGCATGCTCGCGAGCAGCGCACCGCGCGCTGCCCTGGACGGAGTGCTCGTGCGCGAGCGGCAACGCCGGGCCCGCGCGCTCGCCGGCGTGGTGCGCCACGAGCGCGAGCGCATCGACCAGCTCGAGCGCCGCATGAGCAAGCTGCGCGCGGAGGTCGAGCGCATGGAGCAACAGCTCATCGAGCTGGCACGGCGCGCGCAGCTCGACCCCGGGTTGCCCTCGATCTACGACTCGGTGCAGGGGCTCTCGGCCGAGGAGGCCGACCGCGCGGCAAAGGCGCAGATGCTGACCAGCATCTTCGAGCAGAACCTGGCGCTGCAGCAGCGCGGCGCCTGACGCGCCGCACGGCTACTCGTCCTGCGCGCCGCCGTAGCCGAGCGCGTCCAGGCGCTCGAGCGTGGCTTGGTCGAGCTCCTCGTAGCGAGCCTCGAACACGACGCCGTGCGGATCGGCGGCGGCCTCGAGCAGGGCCTCCATGCTCTTCCCGGCCGCGTCCGGCGCGAGACCGCGCAGCTCGCGCGGATCGTGGGCGAGATCGAAGAGCTTGCGCGCAAGAACGGATTCACCTTGCGGTAGGCCGTAGCGCACGAGCTTGTGGCGCGCGTGGACCACGCTCTCCTCGAAGCGGCCGTTGGTCGAGTTGCGCGCGTAGAGCGCGCGGCTCTCGCCGTCGTAGGGCTTGCCCTGGAGCGCAGCCAGGAGGCTCGTGCCCGGGCCTTCGAGCTCGTGCGGCAACCCCAGCCACTCGAGCAGGGTCGGCGCGACGTCGATGTTGGCGCAGGGCTGGACGAGCACGCGGGGGGTCGACACCAGCGCGCTCGGCAGGACATAGAACGGGATGCGCAGGTTGAAATCGTGCAGTGAATTCTTGCGCGCGCGCCAGGGCGGGCCCTCGCCGACCTGGAGGTCATCGTCGAGGTCCTGGCCGTGGTCGCTCGTGACCAGGAACAGGAGCTGGCCCGCGTAGCGCGCGCTGAAGTAGTCGTAGAGCTCGCGGATCTTCTGGTCGACGTAGCGCACGGCGCCCTCGTAGGTGCCTTCGAAGGGCGCGTCCTGCCAGCGCTCGGGGCCTTCCTTGCGGCCGTGCACGTCCATGTAGTGCACGTAGACGAACTCCGGACCCACGAGCGCCCGTGCGTCGAAGTAGGCGCGCACCGCCGGGTTGACCGAGTTGGCGTACATGCGCTTCGTCCACACCAGCTCGCCGTGGCCGCGCGTCGCGCCCTGGTCGCCGATGAAGCTCGCGTCGAAGTGCTCGAAGGCGTCGCGCACCGGCCGGTTCCACTCGTGCAGGAACGGGTTGGTGACGAAGCCCGCGGTGTGGTAGCCGGCCGCCTGGAGCGTGCGCGGAAAGAGCGGCACGGCGGGGGAGAGGGCCGTGACCCGGTTCCCTTCCTGGTTGGCGTTGGCTCCGTGCTGCTGCGGGTAGAGCCCGGAGAAGAGGCTGATGACCGAGGGATAGGTCCAGGGCGCGACCGAGCGCATCTGCTCGCAGCGAATCCCGCGCTCGGCCAGAGCGCGCGTCTCGGGCATCCAGCGCTCGGCCGCGTCGCAGCGCAGCTGATCGACCAGGACCAGGACCACGCTGGGTCGAGGCTCGCTCGCGCGCTCGCAGCCAAGCGCCGCGGCGAACAGAAGGGTGGCGAGCGCGGTCCGGAGCCGGAGGATCAGATTCACGACGAGATGTCCGGCGAGGGCTTGCGCCGTATCGCGATGATCGGCTACGGCGGAGCGTGCGACAAGTTGGATGCACCAACCGTGCAGGTGCACCGCCGTAGTCGCCGCGTTTGGATTCGCTCTCCGTCGGCCCTACACTCGCGCTTCCCCCTGAAATGGATTCGAGCGCGCGAATCGGTGGCGCCGCGGCGTGTGATCCGGCCGCGGGGCCGGGGGCGGACGGGCGCTACCGGCTGGAGCTCGGCTTCGGGCGCTGGCCGGGCTGGCGGGGAGAGCTGCTGCTGCTGGGGGGCCTGTTGCTCCTCGCTTGCGTCCTGACCTGGCCGCTGGTCGTCACGCTAGGGCAGGCCACGGGCACGCGCGGCGACTACTTCAACAACCTGTGGAACGCCTGGTGGGTGAAGCACTCGGTGCTCGAGGGTCACTCGCCCTACTGGACCGACCACCTCTATTTCCCCGAGGGCATCTCGCTCAGGCGCCACACGCTCTCGCCGCTCAACTCGCTCGCCCTGGCGGGCATGTCGGTCTTCGTCAGCGCTCACCAGGCCTTCAGCCTGCTGGTGCTCCTGCACTTCGCCCTGTCGGCCTGGTGTTTCTCGCTGCTGGCGCGCTACGTCAGCGGGAGCACCGCGGGCGGCGTGCTGGGCGGCCTCGTCTACAGTTTTTGCCCCTTCCACTACTTCTATCTGTGCCAGATCAACGTCTTCAGCTTCGAGTTCCTGCCGCTCGGCCTGTTGTTCTTCGTCAAGCACGTGCGCGAGGGCGGCGCACGGAATCTTGCCGGCGTCGTGGGCGCGCTGGCCGGCATGGCCGTCACGGTCGAGTACTACGTCGTCTACGCCTACCTGGCGCTCGGAGTCCTGAGCCTGTGCATGCGCGGCTGGGCGCAGGGCGTGGCCCTGCCGCTGCGGCTCCGGCGCCTGCTCGTTGCCGGTGGTCTGGGGGCGTTCGTCGTCGCGTTGCTGGCGTTGCCCTTGCTCTCGGCTGCGCTGGGTTCCGAGGGCGCCAAGCTCGAGCAGACCTCGGGCAACGCGATCGAGACGGCGCGCTTCAACGATCTCTTCGGCTTCTTCTGGATCGGCGGCGACGAGGAGTGCACGGTCTCCTGGCCGACCATGCTGGGGTACTCCACGCTGCTCTTGATCGGGATCGCGTGGCGACGCGTGCTCTCGCACTGGCCCTGGCTGGTGATGGCTGCGGCCTTCGCCGTGCTCTCGCTGGGCGACGAGCTGGCCATCGGTCGCCAGAAGACCGGCATCCCCTTGCCCTACGCGATTTTTCGCGAGCTGCCCGTGCTCTCGATGCTGCGCAAGAGCGACCGCTGCTTCCTGCTGGTGCAGCTCGCGGCCGGCGTCGCGCTGGCAGCAGCCTGGGCCGGGCTGGCCGCGCGGCTGCGCGGCGCGCGCCTGCGCGGCGTCGCGTGGGCGGGCTGCGTCGCTGTCACGATGGTGGAGCTCACGGGCGTGCCGTTCGGTCGCTTCACGCTCCCGACCTCGCCCGAGTTCGACAACTTGCGCCAGGATCCCGGCGTGACGGCGGTGATGGAGCTCCCACCCATGCCGCTGCACGTCATGAACGGGCGCTACGACTACTACCAGACCCTGCACGAGAAGAAGACCACCCTGGGCTACACCACCAGCATCGCCCTGACGCCGCTGCACGACGAGCGCCTCGAGACGATGGCCAACCTGTACCTGCAGTTCATCCGCGAGCAGAACCGCGTCCTGCCGCGCCTGGCCGTCAAGCTCGGGGTCAACCGCATCGTGCACTACAAGTCGTACTACGATTCGCGCCCGAAGGACCGGGCCCTCGACGGGCTCACGCTCTGGCAACCGTTCGCGTTCGTGCGCCGCCCGCTGGTCTTCATCCGCCAGGTGGGCGAGTACGTCGAGACGCCCTATCCGCCCGCGACCTGGGAGTTCATCCGCTTGCTCTTCACGCGCGCACTGGGCGCACCGCTGTTCGAGGACGAGTACATGGCCATCTTTGCGGTGCCGGAGAAGTCGTGAGCGCGCGCCCGATCCTGTCGGTCGTGATGCCGTGCTTCAACGAGGGTTCGCATCTCGCTGGCTCGCTGGCCACGCTGGCCGGCGTCCTCGACGGCCTCGGCCTCGAGTACGAACTGGTGCTGGTCGACGACGGTTCGAGCGACGATACCTGGGCGGTGATGCAACGCGCGGCCGCGCAGCGCGCGCACGTGCGTGCCTTCCGACTCTCGCGCCGCTTCGGCAAGGAGCTGGCCCTGGCGGCCGGGCTCGAGCACGCCCGCGGAGCGGCCGTGATCGTGATGGATGCCGACCTGCAGCACCCGCCGAGCCTGATCCCGGAGATGGTGCGCGCCTGGCGTGAAGAGCACTATGACGTGGTCGAGGCGGTCAAGACGAAGCGCGCCGCGGAGCCGTTGCTCGCACGCTGGGGCGCGCGCGTCTTCTACCCGCTCTTCCGGCGCCTCTCGGGTTTCGACCTCGAGGGTGCCTCGGACTTCAAGCTCATCGACCGACGCGTGCTCGAGGCCTGGGCGCGGATGGGCGAGCGCAACGTCTTCTTCCGGGGCATGTCGGCCTGGCTCGGCTTCCGGCGCAAGGCGTTGCCGTTCGAGGTCGCGCCGCGCGCTGGCGGCAGCTCGGGCTGGAGTCCGCTGCGCCTCGTGCGCCTGGGACTCACTGGCGTCACGGCCTTCTCCTCGGCCCCGATCCACGTGATCACGGCCATGGGGTGTCTGTTCCTGGTGTTCGCCGTGCTGCTCGGGCTGCACACGCTCTACAACAAGATCTTCGGGGGCGCGGAGACCGGCTTCACGACCGTCATCGTGCTGGTCCTGATGGTCGGCAGCCTGATCCTGATCGGCCTCGGAGTGATCGGCCTCTACGTCGCGCGGATCTACGAGGAAGTGAAGGGGCGTCCGCGCTACGTGGTCTGCGAGCAGAGCGAATCCCCCGTGCCCTGAGATCCCAGCTCGGCAGAGGCCATCCGCCCGGAGTCGCGGCAGCCCAAGGCCGAGGCTCGAGGCGGCGGGTGTTTCCCGTGCTTCGAGGGAACCCGGGACAAGTGCCCTCTGTCAGCGCGGTGCAACCTCGCGAACCATCGGCGCGGGGGGGCTGGGGTTCGCGCGCTCCATGGCGTAGCATGGTCGCGAGCTCGCGAACCCCCACGCCCCGAGCCCGAAGGAACACCATGGACGGGCAGTCGACAGCGCTCCCCCAGCCCTGCGCGGATCACGCGCAACTCACTGCCCACTACGGCTGGGTCCACGCCGTAGCGCGCAATCTGGTCCGCGATCCCTGGAGCGCGGAGGACGTCACGCAAGAGACGTTGCTGGCCGCACTGGCCAGGCCGCCGCGGGAAGTTCCTGACGACCAGCGTCTGCGCGCCTGGCTCGCGCGCGTGGCCTTCAACCTCTCGCGCCTCGGTGCGCGTCAAGGCGCGCGCCAGCGCGCGCGCGAGGTGCGCGTCGCGCGCCGCGAGTCCACGCCCTCGGTCACTGACGAGCTCGAGAACGCGGGCACGCTACAGGCGCTCTCCAGCGCCATCGCGGGTCTGGCGGAGCCCTACCGGGGGGTGGTGTTGATGCGCTACTTCGACGACCTCTCCACGGCCGAGATCGCCGCGCGCACGAACACCAGCGAGCTGGCCGTCCGCAAGCGCCTGTGGCGCGCGCGCAACAAGCTGCGCGCGGCTCTGGACCACGACCCGGTGAGTGGCCGGCTGCTGGCCGGGCTTTGCCCGTGGCTCGGGTTCGCGCCCCGCGTGCGCATGTCGAGCCTCAGCGCTCTGGCGGCGGGTCTGGCGCTGGTCGCGGGCACGATCTGGTGGGGCGGCGAGGACGAGCGCGAAGGCCCCGCCCTGGCGGCCTTCATCGGAGAGCCGACGGGCGCGCAGTCCGAGCTCGAGAGCGCGGGCACGCCGAGCACCGCGGAAAATGCGGAGCGACCGCTCGCGCCGCGCTCGCCAGGCTCCGCTCGTCGTCCCGTGCCTCCGACTTTCGAGCCCGAGCGGGCGCCAAGGGTCGATAGCGACGAACCGCGTTCTGCGTTCGCGCTGGGGTTCGTGCTCGATCTCGAGGGCCAGGCGCGCGCCGGGTTCGAGCTCCTGGATCCGCGGATTCCTGACCAGGTTCTGGCGACGAGCGACGCCCTGGGCGGCTTCGGGCTGCCGGTACACGAGGCCCCGCCGCGCCTCGAAGCCCGGGCTCCGGGCTGGACGACGATCGTGGCCGCGCGCCTCGGGGCGGGGAGCGAGGCCCTGCCAGAGGCGCTGGTCGTGGCGGCGGCCCGCGACCTCGGCGCGAGCGTGCACGACGAATCCGGGCGCCCGATCCGAGCTGCCGAGCTCGAGCTGTGCTGCGCCGAGAGCACCTTCGCGCGCATCCCGTATCCCGTGCAACTCGAGTCCGCGAGCTTGCGCGGCTTCTGTAGCGATGAGCAAGGTCGCTGCTTCGCGCGCGACCTGCCGCGTGGCGCGGGTCTGACGCTGCGCGTCCGCGCGCCGGGATTCGAGCCGCTGGAACTCGACACGCGCGATCTCGGCAGCGAGGAGCGCTTCTTCCTGCGCGCCCTGGGCGCGGAGAAGTTCCTGGCCGGGCGCGTGTTCTTCCGCGACGGGCGTCCGGCCGCGGGCGCGAGGGTGAGCCTGGCCCTCGCGAGCACCTCGGCCGACTCAGAGGGACGTTATCGCCTACCTCTGCTCGGCGTACGCCCCGAGTCGAACCTGGGGGCCCGGGATCCGTACAAGACTGCCGCACCCACCGAGTTCAGGGCTTTCGGCGCGCGCCTCGCGACGGGCGTCGACGACGTCGACCTGGTGCTCGGCGAGGAACACGATCCGGTCGCGGGCAAGCTCGTCGGCCCCGAGCCCGAGGGTTGGTCCGTGGTCGCCTTCTCGAAAGCCGGGGTGCGGCTCGACGCGCAGGGCAACGAGGAGCCCGCGGCGATCACCGCGAGTTCCGCCGACGGGAGTTTTGCTTTGCGACTCCCGCGCGGAGCCTATGACCTCTACGCCATCGCGCCCGACGTGCCGCGCTGCGTGCAACGGGCCGCGCTCGAGACCCGCCATGGGTTCTGGCAGATCGAACTCCCTCCGGCGCCCGAGCCGCAAGGGTTCCGCGCGCAGGCTCGGACCGCCGACGGACTCCTGCTGGCCGGCGCCCGGATCGAGCTCCGTCTGCGCGCGGAGGGCGAGCGCGGACCGCGACGCATGCCCTGGCGGGAGCTCGCGAGCGACGACCAGGGGACTTTCGCTTTCGCCTTCGATCCCTCCACGCAGCTCGAGCTGGTGGTGGCCCACGCGGCCGTGGGACGGCAGGAAGTGGGGCTCTCGACGCCGCACGCCCAGCAGCTCATCCTGCCGCGCTCGTCCTTCGTGCAGGTCATCGCGGCCAACCCACGAGCGGAGACCGGGGTCGTGCTCGACGGCGAGGGTCGCGTGCTCGCCGTCCGCGGTCCCCTGCGGACCGGCGAACGTTTCGGGCTCCAGGCAGGCTGGAGCCCGGTGCTCGAGGTCCCGCTGAACGCGCGCTGGCTCGAGTTCCAGGAAGCGGGCGCCGCGAGCGTGCGCGTCCCGATCGAGCCGCGTCCGGGCGCGGTGCTCCAGATCCGGCCATAGGCGCCAGCGTGGCTGCGCGCGCGGACAGAAGTCCGGCGCAAGCCTGCGCACGGTGAGACATGCGCACGGTGAGACATGCGCACGGTGAGAGTAGCATCCGGGGGTGGATCCGGATGTTCCTGGCCGCCGGCCGTGGGCGCGCACCGCAGCCTGGGTGAGCGTCGCGCTCGTGCTCGCGCTCAGCCTGTTCTGGTCGGTCCATCCCTGGTACGACCCGACCAACGATGGCTCGATGTACATCGCCACGGCGCGCGCGCTCGCCGCCGGCGACGGCGTTCGCTACCTGGGCGAGCCGTTCCGCATCCGGCCGCCCGGGTTCACGTGCCTGATCGCGCCGTTGTTCGCGCTGCGCGGCACGGATTTCTTTGCGCTCAACCTGACGGTCAGCGTGTGGGGCGCGCTGGGCGTGCTCTTGTTCCACTTCCTCCTGCGCGCGCGCCTCGGGCTCGTGCTGTCCGTGCTCGTGCCGCTCGTGCTGTGGTTCAACCCCGGCTACCAGCGGCTCTGCAACCAGGTGATGAGCGACGTCCCCGGGTGGACGCTCCTGGTCGGATGCTGCTTGCTCGCCGCACGCGAGCAGCGTTGCGCGAGCAGCAAGGGAACTCTCCTGCTCGGCGCGGCGATCGGGCTCGCGAGCTACGTGCGGGCGGGCAATCTCCTGCTCGTGCCCGCGCTGCTGGCGGCCGAGCTCCTGGGCGCGTACGGGGGCCGGGTGGAGCGGAGTGCCTGGACGCAGCGCGCAAAGCGCGCCGGCGTGCTGGTGCTCGGCGCGACGCTGGTGCTCCTGCCCTGGTCGCTTCGCAACCGCGCCGTCGCGCCTCCGCCGCCGGCGGACCAGACGCTGCTCTATTCCTACGCCACTGGCATGTGGCACGAGGACATGGGCGACCCGCGCTCGCCGCGCCTCTCGGCGGGCGCGATCCTGGGGCGCTTCGACGAGCAGTTCGGGAAGAGCCTGCACACGCTGGGGACGCGGCTGCAGGAAGGACCGGCACGCCCGTGGACGCCGTATCTCGCCGCGACGCTGATCGTGGCCCTGCTGGTCGCCGCCGCTCTGCGGCGCGCACCCGCAGAGCTGCTCGCGCTCGGCACGCTGCTCGTCGTCGCCTTCTACTTCGGGTACGCCGGACGCTTGCTGCTGCCGGTCTACGCGTTCGCGCTGGCCGCCGTGGTCGAACTGGTGCGCGTCGCGCTCGCGCGCTTCACGGGCGAACGCGTCGCCGTTGCGCTGGCGGCCCTCGTGTGTCTCGGCTGGCTCGCGCTCGACTGGCGCCCGCGCGCGGGCTGGGGCGAGATCGAGGAGCTGCACGGCGCCTACAGCGCGCTCGCGCGCCAGGTACGCGAGCGCCTGCCGTCCGAGGCGCGCCTCGGGGCCTACCGCGGCTGGCACCACGCCGTGTACCTTGCGCGGCCGGTCTACAGCTTCGAGCAGGCCTGCGAGCGCGCCAAGGATCCCGCTGCAAGCGAGGAGATCATCGACAAGTACGGGCTGGACACGGCGCTGCTGACACCGCTGGGTTTGCCGCCCTCCGTGCAGAACGACGAGCGCGCCTGCGCCGCCTTCCTGGCCGCGCGTCATGGCAGCCGGGATCTTGGCCTCGTGCGCGTCCGGTAGGATGCGCGTGCCAACTGGTTGAAATGCGCTTCCATCGCTGGCGTAAGCGCGCGCCTCGCTCGCGCCCACGTCCCGGGCGCGAGTTGCCCCTCGAGTCCCCGTCTGATCCCGACATGAGCCTCCGTCCCTTCGGGCTCGCGCTGCTCGCGTGCCTCGCGTCCGTCACGTCCGTCTCGGCCCAGGACCTGGAGTCGACCTTCCACCGCGCGTACTTCCTGGAGCGCGAGCGCGGGCACCTGCAGGAGGCCCTGGCGCTCTACCAGACGGTGGCCGCGAGCTCCAAGGCCAGCCCGGCCCTGCAGGGTGAGGCCAAGGAGCGCGTTGCGACCCTGGCGGAGGACCTGGCCAGCCAGGACCTCGCGCGCCTGATGCCGCCCGAGGCGATCCTGTTCGCCGAGCTCACGCAGCCGGGCGAGGCGCTCCTCGGCTTGCTCGGGCAACTCGGCCTGATCCGTCCAGGGGCACCGGCGGGCTCGTCCGCGAAGCCCGCGGCTGCGCAGGACTTCGCGCTGCGTCCGCAGCTGGTGCAAGCCCTGGCCGGGATCCGCGGCCTCGCGCTGGCGCTCACGCGCATCCCCACCGACGGCGGCCTTCCGGGCGGAGTGCTGGTGTTGCATGCCGGCGACATCGAGGCCCTGCGCGGCCTGATCGAGGCCGGTGTGCTCGCGCGAGGGGTGCCGGAGGATTCGATCGAGGGTGCGCAGGCGTGGAGGCTCGAAGGGCAGGTGCACGTGGCCCTCACCCGGCGCCTGGTGGTGGCCGCCAGCGAGCGCGAAGAGGTGGCCGGGGTCCTGCGGCGGCTGGCAGGAGGAAAAGAACCCTCACTCGCGAGCCACGGCGCCCTGCAACCGGAGCTCGCGCGGCGCAAGGGTGCGCCGTTCTTCTGCGCGCTCAACGCCGTCCCCGTGCGCGCCATGCTGAAGACCATGCTCGACGCCCAGGCAGCCAGCGATCCGCGTGCGCGGGTGCTGGCCGCTGCGCTCGACGTCGAGAGCCTGCGCGCGTTCGTGGCGCGCGTCGCGCTGGGGGACGATGGCCTCGCGCTGGAGGCGGACCTGTATCTCGAGAAGGGTCACCGCAATCTGGCCTTCAACCTGCTGCGCGGCGCGCCGCTCGATCCGGTTCTGCTCGAGCGCATCCCCGAGGGCGCGGCGATTTTTTCGGCCGGAGCTTTCAACGAGCGCGGGCCGGCCCTCGCGCCGCTGAACCAGAATGCGGACGGAGCACCGGTGGTGACCGCGCTCGACTTCGGACGCGAGCTGTTCGCCAACCTGGCGGGCTATGCCTGGTTCGTGCTGCCAGGCGGCGCGCCCATCCCTTCGGCCGCGCTCGTGCTCTCGAGCAACGATCCCGCGCGCACGGGAGCCGTGCTGGGGCTCGTGCTCGGCCTCGGAAGCGTGTTCGCGGGCGGGCAGGCGCTGGAGGGCGAAGCACGGGAGATCGCCGGCGCCCCGACGCGAGTCTTTCGCCTGCCGCCGGGTTTCCCGCTCTACCTCACGACGCACGAGAACACGCTGCTGCTCTCGCCCAGCGAGGAGCTGATCGAAGACGCCCTGGCCAGTCGCTCGAACGGCAACTCGGTCCTGCACGACGAGGCCTTCGCGCGCGAGCTCGGTCAGCTCGGCAAGGACACGACCTTCGCCCTGTGTGCGCACCTCGGGCGCACGCTCGCCGTGGCCCAGCCGTATCTCGGGAGCGAGCAACGCGAACAGCTTGCGCGCTACGCGCCCCTGCTCACGGACACGGTCGTGTCCCTGCAGGCGCGGCATGCGGAGGCCCAGCTCGGCCTGACGCTCGCGCTCCACGGTTTGCCGCGCATCGCCGGGCTGGTCGGCGCCGCACTGGAGAGCCAGCGGACGCGCACCGCGGGCGTCGCAGGTCTCGCGGACGAGCCCGTGCTCGTGCACGAGGGGCTGGCCCAGCGCTTCGAGGTCCTGGCCGCGCGCGCGGACGGTGGCGCGGCGGCGCGCGCGTTCGCGCGCGAGCACCTGCCGTTGCTCGCGGACGATGCGCGCGCGCTCAACATCTTCTCCTGGGCGCTCTTGACCGAGGAGCGCTTCGCTCAGCGCTTCGACGACCTGGCTCTCGAGTACGCCAGGGCCGCCAATCACGCGAGCGCGCAGGGCGTGTGGCAGTACCTCGACACGCTCGCTCTGGCCTGCTTCCGCACCGGTGCGTTGAAGGACGCGGTCGCGCTGGAAGAGAAAGCGCTGGGCATGGTCGAGGCCGCGGCCGACCGTCAAGAAGTGGAAGCCGCTCTGGCCCGCTACCGCAAGGCCGCCGGCGCTCTGGCGTCCGATCCGCGCTGATTCGCTCACCGTCGCCGCGCGCGGGCTAGAGTTCTGCTGGAGTATCACGGGTGCGCTCCCCGCGCCCGGCTGGAAAATGTTTCCCTACATGCGCGCAGCTCGCTGGGCGTGGTCAGCGGGCCTGCTGGTCGCGAGCCTGAACGGTCTCGCCTGCGGCGGTGGCGGGGGCGGCGGCGCCTCGGCGGGGCCCGTGCAGGCCCAGTTCGCGGCAGACGTGGTGGCTGGACGCGTTCCTCTGCGCGTGGGTTTTCGCGATCTCTCCAGCGGAGCTCCCACGCGCTGGAGCTGGGACTTCGGCGACGGCTCGAGCTCGAGCGAGCAGCACCCGCTGCACGAGTACGCCAGCGAAGGACGCTTCGACGTGACGCTCACCGTCAGCGGCCCGGGCGCCACCGACACGCTGCTGCGTGCGGCACTCATCGAGGTCCGGCCCCCGTCCCGGAACGCCATCGAGTACGGCATGAATCCGAGCTTCGCGCGCTGGACGAGCCGCGAGATCGTGTTCGCCGACGCCATGCTACGCGCCTCGGAGTTCCTGATCGTGCGCGCGGGCGAGCTGACACTCGAACCCGCGCCGGTCATTTCCCCGGGGCGGGTGCCGCCGCGCGTGGGCGAGGGCTGGCCGGATCTCGCGCTGCTCGGCCCCGGCGAGATGGCGGGCGCCTGGCTGTTCGGCAGCCTGGACGGCACGCTGCCCGACGGGCGTACGAGTCCCTGGGTCCTGACCTGGGAGGGCACGGGCAGCTGCCGCTTGGTAGGCACCGCCGTCGAGGGCGAGTCCCGGCGCGCGCCGCGCCGCGTCGAGGTGCGAGTCGATCCTTTCGCCGGAAACGGCAACGGCACCGTGGCCCTGTGGATCGAGAGCTCCAACCGCGCCGACCCCGTGCGCAACGTGCACGTGTGGCTGCCGGGAACGAGCGCCACGCGCCCGCTCTTCTGGCAGCCCTACGTCGAGCGCGTGCAGGCCTTGAACCGTGGCGAGGGGCCCTACGTCTGGCGCACGCTCGACTGGACGCGCGTCAACGACTACGGCGCCCTCGACCCACCCGTACCGTTCACCTTCGACCGTGCGAGCGCGATCCGCCCCTCGAGCCCGAGCCAGGGCACGCGGCGCGGAATGTGCCCGGAGTTCCAGGCGACCTTCTGCAACCTGGTCGGGGCGAATCTGCACTACCAGGTGCCGCATCGCACCGACCAGATGGGCGCGGTCGAGTACGAGCTCTTCCTGCGCGACACCTTCACACGCCTGCGCGACGGCTCGCCGGCCGTGCCGGGCCTGAACGGCGGACAGCCCTTCGCCGGCCTCGACGCGCGCCTCGAACTGACGCTCGAGCTGTCGAACGAGGTCTGGAACGCGTTCCCCGTCAACCGCTGGCTGCAGCTCGAGGCCGCGCGGCGCGGGCTCACGCTGCACGAGGTGATCGCGGCCGAGCTCGTCAACGTGTGGCGGATCGCCGACGAAGTCTTCGCCGGCCGGCGGACGGTGCGGCGCTTCATCGGCGGCTTCGTGGCCGAGTCCGACTTCGTACGCCGCATCCTGGAGGCCCTGCCGAACGGGACGCGCGTCGACGCGCTCGGTCCCGCCTGCTACTTCCGGCCGCGGCCCGAGGTCATCGCGGGCTGGCTACGGGACTCCATGCCCGGCGCGTGCCCGAACTGCCCCACACCCGAGGAAGTGATCGGCGCCGCGTGGCTCTCGCTCGACGAGCTGCGCCCGCGCTTGCGCGACCATCGACTCGTGGCCGAGGCCTACCGGAACCCGGATGGCTCCCACCCGCGCCTGGAGCTGTACGAGGCCGGGCAGTCCTTCGATGCCCAGGGGGCGCCCTGGGCGGAAGCCGCGCGCCAGGCCCAGGTCCTGCCCGAGATGTACGACGCCTACGTCGCGGGCCTGATCCCCATGCTGGTCGAGGAGCAGGTCGACGTCGTCTCCTGGTACAGCTTCATGACCGACCAGGATCCGACGCATGGCGTGGACGTCGGCTTCGGCATCTGGAACGACATGTCGCAGTCGATCACCCTGCCCGTGCCCGAGCCGTACCTGGACGAGGGTGTGCCCAAGGCAGCGGCCATCTACCGCGGTCCGCCCGAGGAGTAGCGTTCGCTCGCGCCGGTTCGGCGCGCCCTCAGCGGCGCGGCGGGAGCAGACGGAAGGCGGCGCCGAAGCTCAGGCTGAAGGTGTCGCCATCGATGTCCGGCGTGTTCTCGAACTCACCGTCGATGCCGTCGGAGGTCACGTAGCGATTGAAGCGGTACAGGGCCTGCCCGTAGAAGACGACCCAGGGCAGCGTGTACAGCGCGGCGCCCACGCCGACGTTCACGTTGATTCCGTCGGTGAGCTCAGCGTCCTCCGACAGCGTTTCCGTGGCCTGGTCGGTCGAGCCATTCTCGACCTCGGCGCGGCTCATGCCGATGCCCAGGAGCCCGTAGGGCTGCAGCGGACTCTCTTCCCAGAAGTAGTGCCGCCAGTTCAGGTCCAGGCTGAGAAGCCGTGTGTCGAGGCTGCGTGAAGGGCTGCTGAAGTCGCCGTCGTGTTCGGTGACCGAGGCCTGCAGCATGAGCTCGTTCATGCGCCAGCGGTACGACAGGAAGGCCCCGAGGCCCGGACCCACGTCGAGATCCGGTACGAGCACCTCGTCGGTCGGCCCGAAGAGCTGCACGTCTCCGTCGAAATCCCCGAGCGGCTGGCAGGTGATCACCTCACCCCCGAGGTACAGCCCCTGCGCGGGCCAGAGGTCTTCCGGCTCGGTCGGGCTCGGGATGCGCATGCGCTCGTCATCGATGCTGAGCGCCGCGCTCGCCGCCAGGAGCGCGCTCTCGGGCGGAGACCACTCGGGCATGGACGGCGGGCGCGGGGTTGCGGCGCAGGCGCCCGCGAGCAGAGCGGCCGGGACGAGCAGGGATGCGGCGAGGACGGAACCCTTCATGGGTGAGCGTGGGTGCGAGGAATGGGGATCACGCCGCGAGGGGGCGCGGCGAGCTGCTAGTCGGCATTCCGGGGCCTGGACCGGAGGGTGAGGGCTGAAAAAGTGGCCACCCGTTTCGGGAGGCTGGTGGGGTGGAGTTGCGCGTTCCTGGGTACGAGTGGAAGCTCGTCCGCACCGCCTGGAGAAAAGTCGATGCAAGTCCGCAGCCGTTCCCGCTCGCATTTTCTGCCCGCGCTTCTCCTGCTGAGCTCTGGGTGCGCCGGCCCGCAGGGCCCCGACGCGAGCGCGGAGTCCGCGGCCCACGCCGAACGCATGCAGTGGTGGCGCGAGGCACGCTTCGGTCTCTTCCTCCACTGGGGGCTCTACGCGGTGCCCGCCGGCGAGTGGAAGGACGGTACCGACTACGGGGAATGGATCCGCGACAGCGCGCGCATCCCGGTGGACGAGTACGAGAAGTTCCAGGTGCAGTTCGACCCGGTGCGCTTCGACGCGGACCAGTGGGTCGCGCTCGCGCGCGAGGCGGGCATGCGTTACCTCGTGATCACGAGCAAGCACCACGACGGCTTCGCGCTCTTCGACTCGGCCGAGACGGAGTGGGACGTGCTGGGCACTCCGTTCCGGCGAGACATCCTCGCGGAGCTCTCGGCCGCCTGCGTGCGCGGCGGCGTGCGCTTCTGCACCTACCACTCGATCATGGACTGGCACCACCCGGACTACCTGCCGCGGCGGCCGTGGGAGACGGAGCGCTCGAGCGCGGGCGCGGACTACGAGCGCTTCCAGGACTACCTGCACGCGCAGGTGACCGAGGTGATCACGAAGTACCACCCGGGCGTCTTGTGGTTCGACGGCGAGTGGGAGAGCACCTGGACGCACGAGCGCGGCGTCGAGCTGTACGAGCTGTGCCGCGCGCTCGACTCCGACGTGATCGTCAACAACCGTGTCGACGTGCACCGCGGCGGCATGGCGGGCTTCTCGCAGTCGAGCGAGGCCGTCGGCGACTTCGGTACACCCGAGCAGGAGATCCCCGCGACCGGCCTCGACGGCGCCGACTGGGAGACCTGCATGACGATGAACGACCACTGGGGCTACAACTCGCACGACGCGGACTGGAAGTCGGTCGAGACGCTGGTGCGCAACCTGATCGACGTCGCCTCGAAGGGCGGCAACTACCTGCTCAACGTCGGGCCGAAGGCGGACGGCACTTTTCCCGATGAGGCGATCGAGCGCCTGCGCGGCATCGGCGCGTGGATGAAGAAGCACGGCGACGCGATCTACGGCACGAGCGCGAGCCCGTTCGAGGCGCTGCCATGGGGCCGCTGCACGGTGAAGAGGAACGGCGCGGACTCGATCCTCTACCTCCACGTGTTCGAGCGGCCGGCGGACGGGAAGCTCGTGCTCCCCGGCCTCGGCAACGAGCCGCTCTCGGCCGGCTGGCTCGCGGGACCGCGGAGCGCCCTGCCGGTGACCCGCGAGGGCACGGACGTCGTCGTGCAGCTCCCGCCGACCCTGCCCGATCCGATCGCCTCGGTCGTGACGCTCGGGATACAGGGCGACCCGATCGTCTACCGCGCGCCGGAGATCGTGGCCGAGTCAGACATCTTCCTGCGGCCGCTGCCGGTCGAACTGAGGGTCCCGAGTCCCGGGCTCGAGATCCGCTACACCCTCGACGGGACCGATCCGGATGCACACTCCGTGCTCTACGACCGTCCGCTGCAACTGACGGTGACCACGGAACTCGGTGCGCGCTCCTTTCACGGCGGACAAGCTGTCTCGTCTGTGACGCGGAGGTGCTTCGAGCGTGTCGGCGTTCCCCCCGACTGCTATCCGGACCAGACCTCGTCGCACATGGAGTCCGGCGTGACGCTGAAGGCGTATTCCGGAAGCTGGGATCGGCTTCCGGACTTCGAGGCATTGCAGCCGGTCGAGACCAGCTTGGTACCTGGAATCCGCCTCGAAGAGAGCCAGCGAGTCGAGCAGTCGGCCTTGCGCTTCGTCGGCTTCCTCGACGTCCCACGCGCCGACGTTTACCGGTTCTCGCTCACCTCCGATGATGGATCACAGCTCTGGGTCAACGGCCAGCTCTTGATCGACAACGACGGGCTGCACGGTGCCCTGGAGAAGCACGCTCACGTCGCCCTGGGCGCCGGCCGCGGCAATGGCATCGAGGTGCGCTGGTTCAACAAGACCGGTGGAGCCGAACTCGACGTCCAGTGGGCGCCACTGGGAGGAGAGCTGGGCCCGATCGCGAATCTCTCGCACTGGGCGAGGTGAAGCGCTACTCGCTCGCGCCGACCACGTTCGCCAGTACGCCGAGGCCCTCGATCTCGACTTCGACCTTGTCGCCGGGCTGCATCCACACCGGCGGCTTGCGCGCGAAGCCCACGCCCGGTGGCGTGCCGGTGGCGATCACGTCGCCCGGTTCGAGCGTGACGTGCTCGCTCAGCGACTCGATCAATTGCGGCACGCCGAAGATGAGCTGGTCGGTGTTCGAGTCCTGCATCGTCTTGCCGTTCAGCCGCAGGCGAATGCGCAGCTTGTGCGGGTCGGGGATCTCGTCGGTCGTGGCGATGTACTCGCCGGAGGGCGCGAACGTGTCGCAGGACTTGCCGCGCTGCCACTGGCCGTCCTTGAACTGGAAGTCGCGCGCCGAGACGTCGTTGAAATTGACGTAGCCGAGCACGTGCTCCATGGCGCGCGCGGCGGGGACGCGCGTGGCGCGCTTGCCGATCACGACGCCGAGCTCGGCCTCGTAGTCGACGTTGGCGGAGCCGCGCGGGATGCGAATGGTGCCGCCGGGCGCCAGCACGCAGGTCGGGAACTTGGAGAAGAGCAGCGGGCGCTCCGGCAGCGGCGAGTTCGACTCCGCCGCGTGATCCTTGTAGTTGAGGCCGATGCACAGGACTTTTCCCGGCCGCGGAACGGGCGCGAGCAGCTGCACGTCCTTGCGTGCGAGCACCGCTCCGGCCGCGCGCAGCTTGTCGCGCTCGCGGCTCTCCTCGGCACGCCGGCAGAGCGAGCGCGCCTCACGCAGGAAGACGCCGGCGAGGTCGAAGGCCTCCAGTGAGGTCTTCGGCTGCGGGATGGCGGCCGCGGGACTGGAGAAGTCGAGCACGCTCTGGCCGTTCTCGAGCAAGGCGCCGACTCGCGCGGTCGTGTCGCGATGAGTGAAGGAGACGATCTTCAAGCAGGGGAGTCGTAGACGAGGACGTGGAGCTCGCGCGGCCCGTGCACGCCGACCACGAGCGTGAGCTCGATGTCGGCCGTGCGCGACGGCCCGGTGACGAAGGTGATGGTACGCGAGGCGGGCGCTCCGGTGAACGTGCGCACGGCCGCCAAGGCTTCGCCGAGGGTGCCGAGCAGGGCCCGGGCGGGCAGGAGCGCGACGTGGACGGGCGGAAGCAGCGAGATCAGCCGGTGCCGCTCGCGGGCCGACTCGAGCACCAACGTGCCGGTCTCGGCGATGCCCCACTGGGCGAGCGTGACCCCGAGTTCGGCCGCCAGCAGTTCGGGACGCGGCGACTCCGGGCCAGCGAGATCGAGACCCGGCGCGAGGCGCGCGCGCAGGGCGGCGAGCTCAGGCGCGTCCGAGAGCGCGATGCGGCGGACGCCGCGCGCGCGCACTTCCTCCACGACGCGCTCGCGGGCCGCTTCGAGGTTGGCCACGCGCTCGACCCGTCCACCGACCCTGGCGAGCGTCGTGCAAAAGCGTTCATAGCGCTCGGCCGGGGCCACGGGAGCTCCGGTGAGCACCGCCGGGAGCGCGGGCGGCGCGGACCGCAGCCCGCCGTCGGCCGCGAGCGCGGCGCGTACGCGCTGCAAGACCTCGGCGCGAGCGGCGCTCATGGCTCGCGCTCCTGCCATTCCTCGCGAAAGGAACGAGGTGCGAGCTCGGGGACCGCGCGTGTCCTGCCCCAGGCGCGCAGCGGAGGCGCGGCGCGCAGGAAGCCCGCGCGCCCGGCGAGGCGGGCAAGACGCGCAGCCAGGGCGAAGCGGCGCGGACCGGC
>JANOGB010000386.1:0-16698 GCA_031413955.1 Planctomycetota bacterium
CCGTCCGGCGCGGGCGCGAGCGCGACCAGCTCGCCGCGCAGACCCTCGTCCGGCCCGGCCACGGGGTGCACCTCGCCGCTCTCCGCATCGAAGGAGAGCACCCAGCCCGTGGCGGTCCCGATCAGGCCGCCCCGGCTGCCCTGACCAGGACGGTGCGGCGCGGGCACGAGCACGCGCGGCTTGCCGTATCTCGGATGCGGCGTCCCGGCCACGGTGCGCGCGACCGTGAGCCCGAGCGACGCATCCACCAGCGTCTCGGCCGGCGGAGGCACGCTCGGCTTCTGCCACAGGAAGTCGAACTCGGAGATGTACAGGCTCCAGCCGGTGGTGCTGCCCGAGCCGGAGGTCGAGGGCGCGATGGCGAGCCCCGACGGACGGTTCAGGTAACCCGCGCCGAAGCGCACGAAGGCGTCCGCGGCCGGGTCGTAGCGGATCAGCGACCAGTCGTCCTCCGAGATCGTGTAGACCGAGCCGTTCGCGTCGACGCAGAGGTCGCCGTCGCCCCAGCCCACGTCGTTGGTGTAGTTGATCCCGGAGAAGCCGGGCAGCGTCTCGATCGAGTTGTCGGCGAAGTGCAGCAGGTCGACCGTGCCGGCGAAGCCCGTGTTGCGCCACTGGCTGAGGAACATGCCGCCGCCCGGATTGGCGGCAAGACCGCGCGTTTCTTCGGTGAGGGCGAGCAGCGTCGCGCTGCCCCCCGCGACCGCCATGACCTTGCCGAAGTCCCAGCCCTCGCGGGTGGCCACGTAGAGCGTGCCGTCCACGTCGAGCGCCAGGTCCTTGCCGGCCGTGATCTGCCCGCCGGGATCGCTGAAGACCGTGCTGACCGTGAGGGGGCTCTCGGTGATGCGCTGGATCGTGCCCGAGCGCGAGAGGGCGTAGATCGAGTCGTCGGGCGCGACGCACAAGCCCTCGATGATGTCTGCCAGGCCGCTGGCGCTGTTCGCGACCAGGGCGATGCTGGGTGTGCCGGTGAGCGTGACGCGCTTGATGAAATGCGTCGAGCCGAAGAACGTGCCGCCCAGCAGCAGGCGGCCGGCGTTGTCGGCCGCGAGGTCGTAGGCCTGGAAGCCGAAGGTGACGTCGACCTGGAGCCCACGGCCAGGCACGAGGCCCTGGCTGTTCGCGATCAGCCCGGCGGGTTGACCGACGCCCGGGAGCTCGCGGATCCTGGTGGGGTTTGCGCCCTCGGCCAGGTACAGGCTCCAGCCGGTGGGGCCCGGGCTCTCACCGACGGTCGCGCTCGCGGCCGCGATGACCACGCCGCGTAGCTGCTCGTAGCCGCCAGCGAAGAGCGTGGTCGAGCCCGTGCCGCGCTCGTGCCGGTACACCGAGCCTCCGGCGATCCAGTACAGGTCGCCATCGGCCTCCACCGCCATGTCGCCGTCGCTCTCTGAGCTCGTGAGGCCCGGGTGCGTGAGCGTGTCGACCCCGCTCGTCGTGCGATACGGGTCGGGCTGGATGAGGCGCAGGTTGCCGCCCGAGCTCGTCTCGGCCAGCAGGATCCCGCCCGTCAGCGGATCGTGGGCGAGCTGCAGCGGCTCGTGCTTGACGAGGTAATAGCCCCAGTTCACGCCATTCCCCTGGACCCAGTTGATGGCGCGCAGCCCGTTCGAGGGGGTCGCGCTCGCGATCAGATAGTTGCCGAGCTGATCGACGATCAGGTCCGAGGCGTCCTGGATCATGTATGCGTCGAGGTACACGAGCGCGGCCGGAGCCACGCCGCCGGCGAGCACGCGCACGTTGCCGCCGGATTCGAGCACGGCAATGTTTCCGGTGCTCGTCTCGGCCAGGGCGCGCAGCGCGTTGGGCAACGTGCTGTTCGACGGGTTGGCCAGGACCCTGCGGGGATGGCCGGGCGAGAGGCGGCCGACCTCTTTCTCGGCCGTGCAGTACAGGATCCGCCCGGCGGCATCGCGCGTGAGGTCCATGACCGTGCCCGGGATCCGGTAGCGGATTTCGCTCGGAACGACCTCCATGACGGGCGGATGCGTCCCGAACCCGCCGAGCGCCTGCGCCGCGTGCGGTGCGGCGCTGGCGAGCAGGGCGAGGAGTCCGAGGGGTGCCGGGCAGGGTGCCATCGTCCGAGGTGCAGGCGCCGCGTGCGCCTGGGCCGCCTTGAGATCGTCCCGGTTCACTATACCTGGATTGCCGCGCTCGCTGGGACGGGACAGGCACAGTTTTCCTCGGCAAACCCGCACGTCTGGACGGTTTTCCGGAGCCTACGCGAGCGGAGAGAGGGAACGGGAACGTGGCGGCTGCGGGCTTGCCCGGAGCACCCGCGTTTGGAACGCTGCCAGACCGTTACCCCACGGCCCGCACCATCCGAACGATCGATGAAGCCTTCGCGCCACCTCCTGCCGCTGTTCCTCCTCGCGCTCCCGCTCTTCTCGTGCTCGTGCGAGGGCCTTCGCACGGCGCAGGGCCGGCCCCTGGTCCCGCCGCCGGAGGAAGTCAGCGCCAAGCCCGGCATCAACGACGACTTCCTGAAGGACGAGGTCGACGTCAAGGAGTGGTTGCAGAAGTTCGAGTCCGAGTCACGCGAGATCGCGGCGCAGAAGGAAGCGATCGTGGCCTCGATGAAGATCAAGAAGGGCAGCGACGTGGTCGACGTCGGCTCGGGCACGGGTCTGTTCCTGAAGCCCCTGGCCGAGGCCGTGGGCGTGGGCGGCAAGGTCTACGCGCTCGACATCTCGCCCGACTTCATCGATGCCTTGAAGCAGCGCGCCAAGCTCGAGCAGCTCGAGCAGGTCGAGGTGCGCCTCTCGAAGGAGCGCTCGGTAGAGATGCCCTCGCTCTCGGTCGACGCGGCCTTCGTGTGCGATACCTACCACCACCTCGAGTATCCCCAGCACGTGCTCTTCAGTCTGTTCAAGGCGATCCGCCCGCTGGGCAGCCTGTACGTGGTCGACTTCGAGCGCCACCCCGGCAGCTCGCGCCAGTGGGTCCTCGAGCACGTGCGCTGCGACAAACGCACGGTCATCAAGGAGATCGAGCAGGCGGGTTTCGTGCTCGAAAGCGAGATGCCTGTGGCGGGCCTGAAGGAGAACTACTTGCTCCACTTCCGGCGGCCCTGAAGGAAACGCTTCGGGAGAGCGATGCTCAGCCGGGAGCGCCAGGCTCCAGCCTGGCTCCTTCCTTCGAGAATCAGAGCCAGGCTGGAGCCTGGCGTTCCCGGCCGAGCGTCCTTCGCTGCGCTCGGGCACGGGCGCTGGTTACGCTGTCTCCGATGCAGCCATCCTCGAGCCGTTGGTTCCTCCTCACGTTCGCACTCACGAGCTGCCACGCCCTCACCGCTCCGGGCAACCCGGGTAGCGCAGGGCCGTCCAGCGCGGCGGTCAAGGGCGAGAAGTTCGGCATCCTCGCGCCGCTCGACCCAGAGATGCTCGCGTTGTGGCCGGAAGCCCATGGCGGGAGCTGGACCGTGCTCGAGGTCCTGGCGCACGGCGCGAGCGTGAAGCGGGGCGAGGTCGTCGTGCGCTGCGATCCGCGCGTGCTCGACGAAGAACTGCACAAGGCCGAGCTCGAGCTCGCCTCGACCGAGATCGCCCACCGGGGGCTGTGCGAGCGCGGACAGCTCGAGCTCGAGGGCGCGCAGACGGCGCTCGCGCGCGCCCGGGCGGGTCTCGAGCGCGCGCGGCGCTCGCTGGAGGGCTGGAAGCAGAAGGAACTCGCCTTCGCGGGCCGTTCCGACGAGCTGTCGAAGCGCTGGGAGGAGGCGGGTGTCGAGGACCAGCGGGACGAGCTCGACCAGCTCGAGAAGATGTACGCGGCCGACGAGCTCGTGGACGCGACCGAGGACATCGTGCTCAAGCGCTCGAAGCGTGCGCTCGCCCTGACCCAGGAGCAGAACGCAATCTCGCGCGAGCGCGCTCTGTACCGCCAGGAGCTCGAGCTCACGCTGCAGACCGAGCAGCGTGAGGAGGAGTTCCGCGCGCAGCAGGAGACCGTGGCGCGCCTCGAGCGCCAGCAGGCCATCGAAGCGCGCGGCCGCACCGATGCCGAGGCGCGCTCGGCCGATGCCCAGAGCGAGCAGCGCGCGCGCCTCGAGCGCCTACGCCGTGACCGCGCGCTGTTCGAGCTCGCGGCGCCCTGCGACGGGCTCCTGTTGCACGGCGCGCCCGAGGAATACCGACCCGGCAAGACGCCGGCGCGCATCCAGCGTGGCCACCAGCTCGGCACGCGAACGGTGCTGTTCTCGATCGCAGCTCGGGAGCCGGCCGGAGTCGCCTTCGACGTCGGCGAGGGCGAGCTCGCCTCGTTCCAGGACGGCGCACGTGTCGAGGTGTGCGCCATCGCGGGTGAGTCCAAGACCAGCGGGACCGTGCGCCTCGACGAGCACGCGCGCAGCCTGGCGGTGGGCGAGGCGAGCTTCGAGTGCTTCGCGGCCCTGGAGTCGCCGCTCGCCGGAGCGCGCTACGGACAGCGCGTGCGTGTCGCACCTACCAAGCCATGAGCCTGGTCGCGGCTCTCGCCTGGCTGGCGCTGGCGCAGGAGCCTGCTCGCACGGAGGCGTTCCCGGCTCCCGCCGCGGCCGACGCCACGCTGGAAAACGCGCTCGCGTCCGGGGTCGGCTGGCTGGTCGCGCATCAGAACCAGGACGGGTCCTTCGGCTCGCACCACTCGGCGCGGCCGATCGAGGTGCTGGCCTCCGTGCCCGGGTCCCAGGATGCTTTTCGGGTCGCGACCACGGCGCTCGCCGTGCTCGCCCTGCGCGAGACGTCGAGCGGAGAGAGGGGCGCCGAGGAAGCCGTGCAACGCGCGCTCGGTTTCCTGCTCGAGGACTGCGCGGTGAAGCGCCAGAGCGGGCTCGAGCACTACAACGTGTGGGCCTTCGGGTACGCCCTGCAGTGCTTCGGTGAAGAGCTGCTGCGCGACCCGCGCGGCAAGCGCGCGCCCGCGCTGAGCGCTGCCTGCGAGCTCCTCGTCACGAAGCTCGCGCGCTACCAGACGCTCGACGGCGGCTGGGGCTACCTGAGCATGAACCCGGTGCCGACCCAGCAGCCCTCGGACACCTCGATGAGCTTCACCACGGCCACGATCCTGCTCGGCGTCGAGCGCGCCAGGGCGGCGGGGATCGGCGTGCCCGAGACGCTGACGCGGCGCGCGCTGGGCGAGATCCAGCGCTCGCGCTTGCCCGACGGAGCCTTCCTGTATGGCGACTACCTGCAGTACCGGCCACGCATGGGCATCAACGAACGCTCGGGCTCGGCCTGCCGCGCGCCCGTGTGTCTCCTGGCGCTCCAGCGCTCGGGCGTGGAGATCGCCACGGCGGACTTCGAGCAGGCCCTGGAGGACCTGCTCGTGCGCTTCCCCGACTACCAGAAGGCCGGCGTGCGCCGGCCGATCCCGCACGAGTCCTGGTTCCAGATCTCGGGCTACTTCTATCTCTACGGGCACGCCTACGCGGCCTACGCGCTGGAACAGTTGCCCACGATGCTGCGCCGGCGCGCGGCCGAGCTCCTCGTGCAAGCGGTCATGTACTGCCGCGATCCGGACGGGTCGTTCTGGGACTACCCGCTCTACAGCTACCACAAGCCCTACGGCACGGCCTTCGCGCTGATCGCCCTCGCGCGCGCGCGCCGCGTTCTCGGCGAACGGTGAGCAACAACTCCCGAGAGTCGTCGCGCGGATCGCGGATTCCCCGTCTCCTCCTCTGTGAGGCTCTGTGCCCTCTGCGCCTCTGTGGTTTGTCTTCGACGTAACCACAGAGACACAGAGGGCACAGAGCCTCACAGAGAAAAACAGAAACGAAGGACCGATGACCGGAGAAAGCGAACGTCGCCGCCTCGGGTTCGTCAGCGCGAGCGCGCTGGTCGTCGCCAGCATGATCGGAGCGGGCGTGTTCACGACCTCGGGCTTCGCGCTGGCGGATCTCGGCACGCCCGGACGCGTGCTCTTCGCCTGGGTACTGGGCGGGGTGAGCGCGGCGTGCGGCGCGCTGTGCTACGGGGCGCTCGCGCGCGCGATCCCCGAGTCGGGCGGCGAGTACACCTACCTCGCGCGCACGCTGCACCCGCTGGCCGGTTTCCTGGCGGGCTGGGTGTCGATGCTGGCGGGCTTCACCGGGCCGATCGCGGCGGCCGCGCTCGGGTTGCAGGTCTACCTCGACTCGACCTGCGAGCTCGACGGGGATCCACGCTGGATCGCGTCGGCGGCGATCCTCGCCGCCGGGGCCTTGCACGGCCTGCGCCTGACTCCGGGCGTGCTGGCGCAGAACGCGGTGGTCGGGCTGAAGCTCGTGCTCATCGCCGTCTTCGTCGTGCTCGGATTCTGGAAGCTGCGTGGCGCGCCACCGCTCCCTGCGGCAGCAGCGAGCTCCTTCGTCGCGATGCCTTTCGATCCTGGCGCCCTGGCCGTCTCGCTGGTGTGGATCTCGTTCGCCTATTCGGGCTGGAACGCGGCCACCTACGTGGCCGGCGAGGTGCGAGACGCGCAGCGCACCCTGCCGCGCGCGCTGCTGCTCGGGACTGCGGTCGTCACGCTCGCCTATCTCGCGCTCAACGCCGTGTTCGTCTTCGCCGCGCCGCTCGAGACGCTGGCCGGCAAGGCCGAGGTCGGCGCGCTCGCGGCCGAGGCCCTGGGCGGGCCCGGCCTGCGTCGCTATCTCACCTTGATCGTCGCCCTGGCGCTCTTCACCTCGGTCTCCGCGCTGGTCATGTCCGGCCCGCGCGTCTACGCGCGCATGGCGCAGGACGGTTTCTTGCCGCGCTTCTTCGCCTTCGAGGGCGAAGTGCCCGGCCGCGCGATCCTGTTCCAGGTCGCGGCCGCGGTCGCCGTGGTGTGGGTGGCCGAGCTGCGCGCGCTGATCGGCACGATCGGCTTCACGCTCGGACTGTGCGCGGCGGCGACGGTCGTTGGGCTCGTGCGCCTGCGTTTGCGGGACGGGGCGGAGCGCGTGCCGATCCCCGCCTGGCCGCTCGTCCCGGTCCTGTTCCTCGCCATGACGCTGTTCGCGTCCTTCTACCTCGTCCTGCGCGAGCCGCGAGCGGCTTCGCAGGGGTTGGTGCTCGTCGCGCTCGGCGTCGTGCTCTACTTCGTGGCCAGGAGACGATTGCGCTCGGCCCGCTGAGCGCCAAGCGCGTCGCCAACCTCGCCCCCGGGAGACTCCCATGAGCACCTGCCTCGCCGCACTCGTCCTCTTCGCCACGGCCCCGGCGCAGGTGAAGGGCGCGTTCTACGCCGTGCCGGTCGACGAGCTCGAGCTCGCGGCCGGCCAGGTGTTGCCGAGCTACGCTGGTTCGGCGCCCTGGGAGGGCTGGAACGCCGGCGTCGAGAGCTTGCCGTGGGCGGTGCTCGACGGGGAGGACGACGGGGAGAACGACGACGGGCCGGGCGATGTGGTGCTCCAGCTCGAGCCGCCGCCGGGGGGCCGCGCGGGCGAGGGCGAGCTCCAGCACCCGCTCGGAGTGTTGTGCGCGCGCACCAGCGAGGCCCGCGAACTGGCCGGCACGCTCTTCCTCCCGAAGGCGAGCGGCGAGGGTTTCCTGCGCCTCGCCTTCCGCGTCCCGGCCGCGCGCGCGACGGCGAGCGAGACGGACTTCCGCACGGCCGAGCTGCAGCGCGTGCTGCGCCTGATGCGGCTGCGGCTCCCGGGCGGAGCTTGGTTCCGCCATCGGCACGACGAGCTGAAGGCCGCCCTCGGCTCGCAGGCGCCGCCGGCTCCCGATCCCGAGGCCTGGCTTCCCTGGCGCGACTTTCGCGAGCCTGCGGACGCGCTGGAGCTCTTCTCCGGCGGGCGTGCGCTGTACGAGAACCTGCAGCTCGAGCGCGGCTTGCCGGCTAGCGCGGCGGGCCAGGCCACGGTCGCCCTGGATTCCCTGCCGGGCATCACCGTGCGCGCCTTCGATTGGAAGCCGCTGCTCGCGGCGGGCGAGACCGCGCTCGATCCGCTCGCGGGCCTGATCCCCGCGGACCAGCACGCCGTCTTTTTTCCGAGCTTCCAGGCCTTCGCCGACGTGCTGGACGAGGCCGAGCGCCTGGGCGAGTTCGGCCTGGCGGCCTTCGAGCGCCGCTCGGCGGACGCGGGCACGCTGAGGCGCCTGGAGCGCCAGCTGTGCCTGGAGCTCGACGGCTTCGCGCGCGCCCTCGGTCCGCTGGCGATCGAGAGCGTGGCGCTCACGGGCTCCGATCCGTACCTGCGCTCGGGCAGCGACGTGGCCCTGCTCTTCCGCACCAAGGATGCGCACGCGTTGCAGGCCTTCCTGGCCCAGCGCCAGGACGTGGCGGCGCCGGAGGTCGAAGCGGAGTACGGCGGGATGGGCGTCGGGACCAGCCGCTCGCATCCGCCGACGCATTCCCGAGCGGGCGGTGGCTTCCGCGCCGTGGTCGGGCCGACGCGCTCGATCTCCTCGTACGTCTGCACGGTGCGAGACGTGGTGGTGGTCACCAACTCGCGCCTCCAGTTCGAGCGCATCGTCGAGGCGGGTGGGGGCAAGACGCCGGCCCTCGAGGCGCAGGATGAGTACCGGTACTTTCGCCAGCGCTACCCCCTCGGCGCCGTCGGGGAGTCGGCGCTGCTGGTGATGCCCGATGCCGCCATCCGCCGCTGGTGCTCGCCGCGCTGGCGCATCGGCGCCGCACGGCGCATGCACGCGGCCGCCAGCCTGGCCGAGCTGCACGCCGCGCATGCCGCCGAGCTCCTGGAAGGTGTGGAGCGCGAGCTCGGAACCGACCCGCGCTTCCCCGCGCTCGGCGCCCTGCGGCTGACGGCGGACGGCGTCCATTCGTCGACGCATGGCACGCTCGACTTCCTGACGCCGATCGCCGAGCTCCCGCTCGAACAGGTGACCGAGCAGGAGGCCGCGCTCTACCGCACCTGGCGCGAGGGCTACGAGCGGGCCTGGAGCAACTTCTTCGACCCGATCGGGGCGTGCCTCTCGGTCGCGGAGCGGCGGACCGCGCTCGACCTGACGGTCCTGCCGCTCCTCCTCGGCACCGAGTACGCCGAGCTGCGCGAGGTGACGCGCGGGGCCGAGCTCGAGGCGGGTAGCGGGGACGCGCACGCCGAGGCGCTCGTGCACTTCGTGCTGGGGCTCGACCCGGAGTGGGAGCCGCTGAAGTCGATCGGCTCGACCCTGGGGAGCGCGGGCGCGAAGCTCGGCGTCGACCCCCTGGGCTGGCTCGGCGGCTGGGTCGCGGTCTACGCCGACGCCGGGGCGTTCTGGGACGAGCTGGTGCAGGCCACGGACACGCAGGAGGTCCTGGAGGGCCTGCAGAGCGACCCGAACGAGGTCCCGCTGGCCGTGGTGATCGCGGTCCGGAATCCGCTCCAGCTCGCGCTGTTCCTGACCGGTCTGCGGGCCTTCGTGGACGGGACCGCGCCGGGCATGACGGACTGGAAGGAGCGCGTCGTGCTGCACGGCGGGGTGGAGCGCCGCTTCGTCGAGATCTCGTCCCCGGGTCTCGGCCAGGAGTTCTCGCTCTTCTACGCGACCACGCCCTCCGCGTGGATCCTCTCCCTGCACGAGCCGACCCTCCTGGCCGCGGTGGCGCGCGAAGAGAGCCGGCGCACGGGCGGTTCGAGTCCCGCTGCGCCCTGGGCCGGGGCCCATGCGGGGCTCGACCTCGGGTCCGGCGGCCTGCAGATCCTGGAGGCCTGGTTCGGGAGCGAGGTGGCCGCGAGCCTGCGGCGCGACTGCTGGCGCAACCTCCCGATCCTGAACGAGTGGAAGCGCCTCCAGCCCGAGCTCGATCCGGTCGTGCTCCACGAGCGGGTCTTCCGCGAGCGCCTCGAGTGTCCCGGCGGCGGCAGCTACTCCTGGAACACCGACTGGCGGACGATGGAGTCGAGCGTCTTCGGTCACCCCGGCGTGCCGAAGCCGGGGATCCGTCGGCCGCGAGCCTGGGACGATCTCGCCGCCGCGCGCTTCGCGCTCACGTTCGAGCACGATGGCCTGCGAGCCCGGGCCGAGATCGAGCGCGAGTAACCTTGCTCCTCACGAGGCTTTTTGCCGCTTCCACTCGTGGAAAAACGGCACCACTCGGGTACTCTCGGCCGGAGAAAGAAAACCTGAGAAAGAGGGCCTGAGAAAGAGAGATCTTGCCGCGTGGTCGAGAGCGTCGAGGACATCCAGCACGAGAAGCTGACGCCGGATGAGCTCCGTGATGCCTGGCCCGTGCTCGATTCCGAGGAGCGGCTGGAGGGTTTCCACCTCCTGCCGCGCGATGAGGCCGAAGACTTCTTCCTGGAGCTGAGCTCGCGCGGGCAGGCCTCGGTGCTCGCGGGCATGCCGCAGCGCGAGCGCCGTGCCTGGCTGCGGCTGATGCCGCCCGACGACGTGGCCGACCTCCTGGCCGAGTTCACGGCCGAGGAGCGCGGCGAGCTGTGCGGCCTGCTGGAGGACTCGACGCGCCTCGAGGTGAACGCGCTCCTCGCCTACGCCGAGGACGAGGCCGGCGGCCTCATGAACCCGCGCTTCGCGCGCGTGCGGCCGGAGATGACGGTCGAGGAGGCGATCCGCTACGTGCGCCGCCAGGCGCCGCACCTCGAGACGATCTACTACGTCTACGTGCTCGACAACGAGCAGCGGCTCCTCGGCGTCGTTTCGTTCCGCGAGCTCCTGCTGGCGCCGGGTGACAAGGCCGTGCGCGAGGTGATGCACGAGGACGTCATCACCGTGCCCGAGGAGCTGGACCAGGAGGCCGTCGCGCGCGTGATCGCGCAGCACGACATCCTGGCCGTGCCGGTGGTGGACGCAGAGCGGCGCGTGAAGGGCATCGTCACGGTCGACGACGTGGTCGACGTGGTCGAGACCGAGGCCACCGAGGACATCCAGAAGATGGGCGGTACGGCGGCCCTGGATGCGCCCTACCTGCAGACCAGCGTGCGCGAGATGATCAAGAAGCGCGCCGGCTGGCTGATGGTGCTGCTGGTCGGGCAGATGTTCACGATCAGCGCGCTGCGCCTCTATCAGGACCGCCTCGCCACCGCGGTCGTGCTCGTGACGTTCCTGCCGATGATCATCTCGAGCGGCGGCAACTCGGGCTCGCAGGCCACCACGCTCGTCATCCGCGCCATGGCTCTTGACCAGGTGCGCCTGCGCGACTGGTGGCGGATCCTGCGGCGCGAGCTCACGACCGGGCTCGTGCTGGGGGCCTTGCTGGCGGTGCTCGGGCTCACGCGTATCTGGCTCGGTGAGCTGTGGTTCGCGGAGTACGGCGAGCACTGGTTCGTGCTCGGCTCGACCGTGGTGTTGAGCCTGGTGATGGTCGTGACGCTCGGCACGCTGACCGGCGCGCTCTTGCCGCTCGTTCTCAGTAGGCTGGGCTTCGACCCCGCCAGCGCCTCGGCGCCGGTGGTCGCGACGATGCTCGACCTCTCGGGCGTGCTGATCTACTTCACGCTCGCGCAGGAGCTGCTGCGCGGCCGGTTGCTGTAGCGCCGAGAATCCTCGTAACCGCGGGGACGGCTGCTCGTCTTTGCGCGCATGCCGCGCATCTCGAGCTTCCATGGCATCGACATCGCCATGCACTACGACGACCACCCGCCGCCCCACTTCCATGCCGCCCATGGCGGTAGGGAGGCAGCGATCTCGTTGGCCGGCGAGCTGCTCCAGGGTCGCCTGCCTCCGCGAGCCCTCAGGCTGGTCCGTCAGTGGGCGCGGATTCACAGCATGGAGCTGTGGAGAAACTGGAGTCGAGCCCGGACCAGTCGGCCGCTTGTGAGAATCAAACCTCTCTGATAGAAGGGAATGCGAGTGGACAAGATTCTTCACGTCGTCTCCGCCGAGGTAGTCGGGCCCCATTCCCTGCTCGTGGAGTTCAATGACGGCGTCACCAAGCAGGTCAACCTGCGACCACTTCTGTGGGGCCCCGTTTTCGAGTTGCTCCTCGACCCGGCCTACTTCGCGCGTGTGAGGATCGATCCGGTTTTCGGGGTTCCCACCTGGCCGAACGAGGCCGATCTCGCACCTGAGGCGCTCTACTCGCTCCCCGACGAGCGCGAGCACGCGGCGTAGGCGTCGAGCACGTCCCCGCGCTCAGGGGGCGTTCCAGAGGATCACTCGCTCCGGGTCGATGCGCGGATGGATCGTCTGCCCGGGCCGGGCGGCGAACGAGCGCGGTGCGAGGAGGTGCACGCGCGTGCCGGCGAAGCGCGCCAGCAGGACCTGGTGCGGGCCGGCGTCCTCGACCACCTCGATCACGGCCGTTCCGGCACCGCCCGCGGGGGCGAGGTGCTCGGGACGCACGCCGAGCAGCGCCTGCTCCGGGCCCGGCGCGCTCGCGGGACAGAGCAGGGTCCCGTCCGCGCGCGCGACCCACTGGCCGTTCCGGCGCACGGCCGGGAGCTCGTTCACGGGCGGCGAGCCGAGCGCGCGCGCGACCGCGGGCGAGATCGGCCGCAGGTACACGTCACGCGGGGTGCCGGTTTGCAGCACGCGGCCGGCGCCGAGCACGCTGATCGTGTCGGCCATCGAGAGCGCCTCGGCCTGGTCGTGCGTGACGTAGACCAGCGGCACGCCGAGTTCGCGCACCAGCGTGGCGAGCTCCAGGCGCAGGGCCTCGCGCAGCTTCGCATCCAGGTTCGAGAGCGGCTCGTCCATCAGGAACAGGGCCGGCTCGCGCACGATCGCGCGGCCGATGGCCACGCGCTGCATCTCGCCGCCCGAGAGGCGCCGCGAGTCGCGCTCGAGCAGCGCCGTGATACCGAGCTTCTCGGCCGCCGAGCGCACGCGCCGCTCGATCTCGGCCTGCGCCAGGTTCCGTCCGGGCGCGCGCAGCGGGAACTCGAGGTTCCTGCGCACCGTCCAGCCCGGGTAGAGCGAGAAGTTCTGGAACACGAGCGCCACGTCGCGCGCGCGCGGCGGCGCGCACGTCACGTCCACGCCGCCCATGCGCACCGTGCCCGCGTCGGGCGCCTCGAGCCCGGCGAGCGTGCGCAGGAGCGTGGTCTTGCCCGCGCCGGTCGGCCCGAGCACCACCAGGATCTCGCCCCGCCCGAGCTCGAGCTCGACCCCGGCGAGGGCTAGCGTGCCCCCGAAGCGCTTGACGAGCCCGCGCACCTCCAGGAAGGGCGCGCTCATGCCAGCCGTCGTCCGGAGTCGGAGTCGAACAAGTGCACGTGCGCCGGATCGAGGCGCAGGCCGACCTCGCTGCCGCGCGCGCCGGGCGCGTCCGGTCCGACGCGCGCGACCAGCCGGCCGACAGACGTCACGACGTGCAGGCAGCGCGAGGAGCCCAGGTATTCGTCGACCACGACCCGCCCGCGCAGGGGGCTCGACGGATCGAGCGCGAGGGACTCGGGCCGGATGCCGAGCGTGACTCGCCCGCTCGCCAATGCGGCCGCAGCGGGCGGGAGCGGCAGGCTGGCCAGGGAATCCCCGGGAACAGTGAAACGCGCGCCGCCGTCCCGCAGGTCGTCCGCGCGCAGCTCGCCCGCGATGAAGTTCATGCCCGGGCTGCCCACGAAGCGCGCCACGAACAGATCGGCCGGCTCGTCGTACACACGCGCCGCGCGACCCTCCTGCAGGATCGCGCCCGCCGACATCACCACGATGCGGTCGGCGAGGCGCATGGCCTCTTCCTGGTCGTGGGTCACGTACACGGTCGTGACCCGGTGCTCGAGCTGCTGCGCGCGCAGGAACTCGCACAGCTCGAGGCGCAGCCCGGAATCGAGCGTGCCCAGCGGCTCGTCCATCAGCCACACCCCCGGCCGTCGCACCAGCGCGCGTGCGAGCGCGACGCGCTGCTGGTCGCCGCCCGCGAGCTGGCGCGGGAGCTTCGCGAGCAGGGGCGCGAGGCCGAGACGCTCGGCCACCTCTTCGACACGTCGGGCGCGCTCGCCCGGCGAAACTCCGCTGCACTCGAGCGGGAAGGCGATGTTTCCGCGCACGGTGAGATGCGGGTAGAGCGCGAAGAACTGGAACACGAAGCCGACGTCGCGTTCTCGCGGCCCGAGCTGCGTCACGTCCTCGTGCCCGAGGAGCACGCGGCCCGCGCTCGGCGTCTCCAGACCGGCGATCATGCGCAAGGTGCTGGTCTTGCCGCAGCCGGAGGGACCGAGCAGCACCACGAACTCGCCCGCCTCGATGGCGAGATCCACGCCGCGCACCGCGCGCGTGCCGTCGGGGTAGGTCTTCACCAGCCCTTCGAGCCGGACGGCCTTCATGCATCGCTCCGGCGCACGTGCGCGAAGACGATCTGCGCAACGGTCGAGGCCAGGACGACGAAGAAGCCCGCCCGAAAGGCCCAGCCGGCGTCGAAGTCGATGCCCAGTTCACGCACAGCGAGCGCGAGAAGCGGGCCCAGTAGCATCAGCGCGAGGCCCAGCCCCATGCCCGCGAGCGAGGCTCGATCCGCGCGCACGATCCGTCTTTCTGCAAGACGGTGGTTCGTGCGCGCGCTCACTGCTTGATCGTCCCGAAGGTGACGCCGCGCAGGAGGTGCTTCCGCACCAGCACGGTGAAGAGCACGATCGGCGCCACGAATACCAGCGCACCCGCTGCGACCTGCGGCCAGGGCATGCCCTCGATATTGCCCTGCAGCCCGGCGAAGTAGGCCGGCACGGTGATCGCGCCGCTGTGGTTGAGCGTCAGCGCGAAGCCGTACTCGTTCCAGGCCGAGATGAGGCAGAAGACGGCCGTGACGGCCATGCCGGTCGCGGCCTGCGGCACGATGATCCTCTGGAAGGCCGCCAGGCGCGAGTAGCCGTCGACCTCGGCCGCCTCCTCGTAGGCGCGCGGCAGCTCGTCGATGAAGCCCTTCATCAGCCACACCGCGAGCGACAGGTTGAAGGCCGTGTACAGCAGCACGAGCCCGAGGTGCGTGCCCGGCAGGTCGAAGCGGCGGTAGGAGAGCAGGATCGGCATGACCACCGCCAGCGGCGGCAGGAAGCGCGTCGAGAGCACGAAGAACAGCCAGTCCTTCGCGCCCGCGATGCGGAAACGGCTGAAACCGTAGGCCGCGAGCGTGCCGAGCACGACCGAGGCCAGGGTCGAGCACGCGCCGATCACGAGGCTGTGCCCGAGGTGGTCCCAGAAGCTCTGCGTGGCGCCGGCGTGCACCTCGTTCAGCTTCCCGTAGGCCTCCAGCGTGGCCGGGAAGGCCAGCGACCCGGGCGCGGTCTCGTGCGCGAGCACGGGCAGGATGCGCGCCTGCTGCCGGATCGTGTCGTCGCGCGTCTTGAGCGAGGTCAGCGCCATCCACAAGAGCGGCAGCAGCGCGAAGAGCCCGTACAGCGCGATCACCAGTACGCGCAACGGCCTCACGCGCTCCTCCGCTGCAGGCGCTCGAGGTAGCGCGTGAACACGGTCGCGAGCGCGAGCACGAGCACCAGCACGAGGCACGCGTAGGCGCTGCCGAGCCCCACGCGGCCGTCGCGGAAGAGCACCTGGTAGAGCAGCGTCGAGACCGTCTGTGTGCGCTCGTCGTTCGGCCCGGTCACCGCCATCACCAGGTCGAACTGCTTGAGCGCGTCGGTCGTGCGCAGGAGAGCCGCCAGGCCCAGCAGCGGCCCGCACAGGGGCAGCGTGATGCGCCGGAACGCGATCCAGCGCGTGGCGCGGTCGACCTCGGCCGCCTCGTACAGGTAGCCGGGGATCGCATTCAGGGCCGCCAGCGAGATCAGGAGCATGAACGGCGTCCACATCCACACGTCGATCAGCAGGATCGAGGCGAACTTCCAGGCGCGATCGGTCGTCCACTGCGGTTCCGGCAATCCGAGCGCGCCCAGCGTCTGGTTCAGGATCCCGTAGTTCCCGTCCAGGATCAGGTTCCAGAAGAGCCCGATCACCGCCGGCGAGAGCATCATCGGCACGAGCAGCGCCGTCAGCAGGGTGTCGCGCCCGCGGAAGCGCTCGCGCAGCGCCAGCGCGACCCCGAAGCCGAGGCCGAGCTCGAGCGCCACCGCCGCGCCCACGAACAGCGCCGTACGCCGCACCGCTTGTGCGAACTCGGGATCGCCGAACACGCGCGCATAGTTCGCCGTCCCGCGCCACTGCCACCCGCTCCCGACCAGCTCGGCATCCGTGAACCCGAGCACGACGTTGTAGGCCAGCGGGAAGACGTTGAACGCCAGCAAGAAGACGAGCGTCGGCGCGACGAAGGCGTACTTCAGCCGGCTGTCCGGCAGCGCTCCCGGAGTTCCACGCATCGCGGGGCGACAGCGTACGGCGCGTCCACGGTCGCGTCTCGCTCGCCGGTCCGACTCGCCGCTCCGCAGCCGAGCGCATACCATTGCGCGCCACCCCGATGCCTGACGTGCGCGCAAGCCCTTCGCGGTGGGCCGGCCTCCTGTGCCTCGGCGCCGGCGCCGGCGCGGCCGCGGCGCTCGCGGCGCGCCATCTGGGGGCCGGAGCGCTGCCGGGTTGCGGCCTGGAGAGCGCCTGCGATCGACTGCTCGCGAGTCCCTGGGCCGCGCTGCCCGGCGTGCGCTGGCCGCTCGCCTTCCTGGGCGCGAGCTGGTTCCTCGCGCTCGGTGGGGCCTGGTTCGCCGCGCGGCCGGGCTGGCCGGGCGCGTTCCGCTGGCTGGCCCGCGGCGGCGCGCTCGCCTCGCTGGGACTGCTCGGCGCCATGCTCCAGGAGCGCGCGCTCTGCCCGTACTGCCTGCTCGCGCACGCGGCGAGCCTGGCGTTCCTGCTGTTTTCGGAAAAGGCCGCGCGCGTGAGCGGGCCCGCGCGTCTTCCCTGGGGCGTGTTCGCGGTGCTCTTCCTGGGCGCGAACCTCGCGTTCCTGCCGCCCTGGCTGGGGCACGAGCGC
>JANOGB010000387.1:0-1558 GCA_031413955.1 Planctomycetota bacterium
ATCCCGGTCGACGAGCGTGCCGCCGAGGTTCGGGCGATCCGGGCGTAGGCCCGAACGGTCGGACGCATGACGCCGAGCGGCTGGAAGGCCTCCTGACCCGACCCGTGCGGCCAGAGGCCCGCGTCCCCGGCCTCCCTTCGGGCAGGGGGCAAGGTCGCCGGCGTGTTCGTGCGTTGCTCGTAGGCCAAGCGCGGCTCACGTTGCGAGATTGCCCCGCCGAAAGGGTATGTGACTTGTGAGCCATCGGATGCCGGGGGGAAACCGGACCATGGCCTCTACCCGCGCCCTGGCTGCCCGCCGGCTCCGCAGAGACGCCGGCTTCGGTCTCGTCGAGATCCTCTTCAGCACCGTGATCCTCGTGATCGCGGTGATGGGGAACGTCACGAGCGTGGGCAGCGCGCACTCGGCCTCCAAGGCCGTGGCGGAGCGCGGCCGCGCCCTCAAGGTCCTGGCCCAGCTGCTCGAGCGGCTGCGCGGCGACGACGACTGGATCGGCCTCTACGCGCGCCTGGCCGTCCTCTCGCGCGAGGGCACGTCCGACCAGACGCTCTCCGACCTCGGTGTGGACGCGAGCCTGGCGACCCACCCGGCGACGGCCTACTACGCCGACTTCGACGTGCCCACCGATCTGGGGACGCTCACCTTCCTGGTGCAGGTGCCGTCCGCGTCGGCGGGAGCCTTCACGCCCTCGACCTTGCGCGAGTCGCAGGTCGCGTCGCGCTACGGCCTGCCGGCCGACCTCAACGGGGACGGTGTCATCGCGAGCGACCCGCGCGCCGCCGATTATCGCGCGCTGCCCATCGTGGCGCGCGTGCGGTGGACCCGACCCGGCGGAGCGACCGAGGAGCTGATCGTGCCCACCTGGCTGCGAGGCGAGCGATGAACCGTCCCCTGGCACAGCGCGGCTTCACCTTCCTCGAGACGATGGTCGTCATCGCCGTGGGCGGACTGCTCTTCGGGCTCCTCGGGGAGGCGCTCTCCGGATCGGCCAAGCTCTCGAGCGTCTCGCGGGCATCGCTCTTGGCCGAAGACGACGCTCAGCGCAGCGTGGACGCCATCGCCTCCACCCTGCGCGGCGCCTCGGGGGAGTCGCTCACCGGCTTCGACGGGAACGACGTCGCCACCACGCCGGGCTTCCGCCGTGTCGTGGGTTCGGATGCGTCGGGCCAAGTCCTCGACGAGGAGGAGACCCTGCGCTGGCGCGCCGGGCGCTTCGCCGACGGCATCCAGAACCCCGGCGAGGTCGTGCTGGAGAAGGGCGGCGTGGCGGCGGTGGTCGCGCCCCGCGTGCCCGGCGGTGGCTTCCGGGTCGAGCGCACGGGCACCACCCTGAAGGTCGTGCTCACCACCTACGCCTCTACCTCGCAGCGCGTCGTCACCCAGACGACGGCCCAGGCCCTCGTCGCCCTTCGGAACTAGGAGCAGCCATGATCCATCCCTCGACCCCGTCCCGTCCGGCCCGCGGCGGAAGCGAGCGCGGCAGCATGCTGATGGCGGCGCTGTTCATCTCGCTGCTCCTCGCCGGCCTCTCCGTCGGCCTGCTCGGCGAGGGCATGGC
>JANOGB010000388.1:0-4879 GCA_031413955.1 Planctomycetota bacterium
CCGGCCGCGCCCGGCTGGCTCATGCCGAGCAAGCGGTCGTTCCAGAACTTGCCGTCCTCGAAGCCGTAGCCCTGGGCGCGGTTCAGGATCACCTCGCCGTTCGAGTCGTACCTCGTGCGGGTCAGCTTCAGCGGCTCGAAGAACGTCGCGCGCAGGAAGTCGGCGTAGCTCTGGCCTGAGACCTGCGCGATCACCATGCCCAGCAGGTAGTAGCCCGAGTTCGAGTAGTTCCACTTCTCGCCCGGCGCGAAGTCCAGCGGCAGGTCCTGCCACAGCGCGACGAGCTCGGCGTCGGAGAGCTCGCGCGCCTGCACCAGCTCCCAACTGGGTCCCAGATTCGTGTAGCTGTGCACGCCCGATGTGTGCGTCAGGAGGTGGCGCAGCGTGATCTCCTGGCCGTACGTCGGATAGTCGGGCAAGAACTTCGTCAGCGGATCGTCGACCGCGAGCTTGCCGCGCTCGGCCAACTTCAGGATGCCGGCGGCGGTGAACTGCTTGGTGACCGAGCCGATGCGGAACATCGTCTCCTCGTCGGCGCGGACCGCGAACTCGAGGTCGGCGAAGCCGTAGGCTTTCGAGTACACCATCTCGGCGCCGCGCATGACCGCGACCGAGATCCCGACCGCGCCCTCGCCGTGCATGGTCCTCTGCACGATGGCGTCGGCGCGTGCGGCGTCCTGCGTGGTGGCCGCGGCGGAGGTCTGGAGGAGGAGCAGGGCGTGGAGGACGAGGGCGGCGGTCATGGGCCGAAGGGTAGCGTGACGGGGAGACGCGCGGTGAAGAGAGACGGAGGAGGCAGACGGACAGAGACTCGGCTCAGCGCCCTTCGAGCTCGGCCGGCGTGAGCCCGACGCGCAGCTCCGCGCCGCGCGGGACCTCGATCGCGCGCAGGACGCGCCAGGACTCGACATCCATGGACTGGCTCGGCGCGAGGAGCTGCGCCGGGCCCGAGGGGACGTTCATCGCACGCGGCCCGTCCGCGTTCCCGATCGGCACGGCGAGGGAGAAGAGCTGGCCCGGCCCTTTCCAGTAGTGCACGGCGCGCGGCGTGCCCTCGCCGTTCCAGCCCTCGATCCCGGTGAGCAGGAGCTTCCCGGTGTGGAGCTCGCGCTCCCACGGCGCGTCGCCGCCGCGCAGCAACACGTCGTCGAACAGGAACTGCTCCTGCAGCCCGCCGCCCTGCTGGCGCAGTGCGAGACGGTACTCGCCCGGGCCGGGCGCCTGCAGCGTGAAGCGTCCATCGCCGTCGAGCGCGGTCCAGCCCTCGCCCTCGAAGTCGAGGCGTCCGGCCGGGCCGAGGCGCGCCGTCCAGCCGACCGCCGCGCGCTCGTCGATCGTCAGGCGGCCCTCCAAGGGCAAGGCCTCCGGCGTGACGTCGCTGACGTCGACGAAGGTCGTCTCGCCCTCGTACACGGTGCAGTTCGTGGCGAGCTCGAAGGGCTCCACGCCCGGGCCGCAAGTGGAGCTGATCGAGCGCGGGGCTCCGAAGACCTCCCGCTCGCGCAGCTCGACCCGCCAGTCGCCGGGGAGCAGCGCCTCGAAACGGAAGCGCCCGTCGACCGCGACGCGCAGCGTGCGCTCGCCGCCGTCGCCGCGAGTGATGCCGACGATCGCGCCCTCCGGATCGACGTTGCCCGAGAGTCGCGCGCGGCCCTCGATCGCTCCGCCCACGCCGAGGTGGAGCTCGAGCGGCGCGCCGCCGAGATTCTCGTCGACGACCAGCGGCCCGTACTCGGCCGGCGCACCGGTGGCGGGCTCCGCACGCACGAAGTAGCGGCCCGCGGCGCGCGGCGTGAGCACGAAGCGGCCCTCCGCATCCGTACGAGTCTCGTCGTGGGCGTCGGGATGGACGCGCAGGCGGTAGCCGTTCGCTTCGAGCTTCATGTCCGACGGGACCTCTTCCTGCAGCCGCACGCGCACGCCGGCCGCGGGTGTCTCGCCAGAGAAGACGATGCCGTGCAGGCCGGTCACCGGCTCGAGCTTGCACTCGAGCGTCGGACCAACGCGAGCGGGGTCGAGGGGCCCGAGCTCGAGCACGCGATGGCCCGCCGCCTGGACCGCGAGGACGAAGGGCTCGTCCGGCAGCACGAAGGCGCAGCGCCCCTCCGGGTGTTCCATGCGCTCGACTCCACCGAGGCGCGACTCGCGCTCGGCCGAGAGCAACTCCAGCGCGAAGGCTCCGAGCCAGGCCGCGCCGCCGCTCTTGACGAGCAGCTCGACGCGCCGGACCTCGCGCAGCTGGAGCACGACCTCGCGCGCGCTGTTCGAAACGTCCGCCACCGAGCCGGAACCGAAGCGCCCGGCCGGGTCACGAGCGGTCAAGCGCGAGAGCGCGCCCAGGGGCAGCTTGAACTCGAAGCGCCCCTCGGCATCGGCCTTCGTGTCGCCGCTGCGCACATTGTTTCCGCCATCGAACGAGTGCCGGTAGTCGATCTCCGCGTGGGCGACGGGTTGGCCCGCTGGGTCGAGCACGATCCCGCGCAAGAGGTTCTCCGGCGCGAGCCCAACCAAGACAAGCTCGACGCCCGTGGATTCCAGCCCGGCGCGCACCTCGAGCGGCGGCGAGTAGGCGGCCTTCTTGCCCTCGGCGTGGGCCCACAGCCGCGCCATGCCGGCCGGCACCCCCAGCAGCCGGAAGTGGCCGCCCCCGTCGCTCGTGCACAGGGGAACGTCGCTCTGCGCAGGCGCATGGCGCGCCGCATGGAGGAGCGGATAGGGAACGTCGAGCGAGCCGAGCGTCACGCTGCAGTCCGCCAGACCCACTCCGCGCTCGTCGACGATGCGCCCCGACACGGCGCCCCCGGGTACGAGCTCGACGAGGCCGAGGTGCGTCGTGCGGCCAGGCTCGCAGACGGCTTCACGCTCCTGGCTCGCGAAGCCGAAGGCATGCAACTGGATGCGCACGAGCGCGCGCTCCTCCAGGGCGAACGTGCGGCTCGCCAGCCCGTCAGAACCCGCCGGGAGCGCCTCCAGCCTCTCCTCCGCATGCGAGACGACGAACCGCGCTCCGCTCAGCGCCCGGCCCTGACCGTGGAGGCGCGCGTCGATCGTCGTCTCGCCGGGCGCGGTCACCTGCATCGGCGCGGGCTCACTCGTGGTCGCGAACACGACGCGCTCGGTCACGGGCAGGACCGCGGACGGAGCTGCTCTCGCCGGCGCCTCGTCCGGTTCGAGCTCGAGCGGACGGAAGCCGACCGCGAGCGCCTTCTCGCGTCGCAGCGAGAGCGACTCGGGCAGGAGTCCGGAGAACGACAACCCGAGGGCGAGCACGAGCACGGCCGCCGCGGTGACGGAGAGCTTGAGGACATTCATGGCGAGGATTCCGGGCAGGATGGCGGCCGTGGTCACGGCCCCGAGGCCGGCCGCGCCGCCCTGGCGCGCCAGCGGGACGAGGGCGAGGCTCCAGGCGCGCCGGTCGCCGCCGTGGGATTCATCGAGGCGCTCGCGCAGCAGTGCCAGGCCGCGCATCAAGCGCCAGCGCACGGTGCCGCCGGGGATGCGGAGGCGCGCCGCGATCTCGGCCGGCTCGAGATCCTCGTAGTAGCGCAGCATCAAGGTGGAGCGGAACGGCTCCGCGAGCCCGGTGAGCGCGCGCGTCAAACGCTGCTCGGCCTCCAGACGCTCGGCGAACGCATCGGGCGCCTCCGGCTCGGCTGGCGCGCGCGCGACGGCCTCACGCGCCGCGCGGCGCGCATTCCCGCGGTGGTGCTGGCGCGCGAAGTTGTGCGCGACCTTGCGCAGCCAGGGCCGCAGGTGCCCCTTCTCCGGCGGTCGCGTCAACGCCGCGCACCAGGCCTCCTGCACCAGGTCCTCCGCCGCCCCCTCGTCGCGCAGGAGCGCCCCCGAGAGACGCCGGATCCAGCGCGCGTGGCGCTGCAGCTCGTCACCCGTGGGAATGCTGTCTGCCGTGCTCATGATCGTGGGTCCGTGGATGCCATGCTCGGCCCCCCGTTGGCGCGCGGCGCCGGAATCTTCGCGGAATTCCTGCGGCTCTCAGGCCCCGCGCCCTCGGATCGACCTGTTCATGGGCTTTTCTCCGGCGTCCGGGAGCCTCGGCGCATCCACGACTTCGCCTCCCCTCGAGCGGTAGCGGTGGGACCCGGCGGCGCGCGGCGAGCCTCCCCCTACCGGAGCAGGTGGCTCCGAACCGACACCGCGCACCGCGCCCGCGGTCTTCGTCCGGCATGGAATGCCGGCAAGCCCCATCCCCCCGCACCCGGCGGCGCCGAGAGCCCGAGCGCGGGGTGCTCCACCAGATCCTCCTGCGCCACCTGCAGACCTTCCTCGCCCGCGTGGACGAGCGCGCCGGGCCAGGGTTACCCGCCTTCGTGCGCCGCGAGCTCTACCGCTACCTCGACTGTGGCATCCTGGCCAACGGTTTTGCGCGCGTGCATTGTGCCCGCTGCGGGCGTGACGAGCTCGTGGCCTTTTCCTGCAAGGGCCGGGGCTTCTGTCCCTCGTGCTGCGGCCGGCGCATGGCGGACACGGCCATGCACCTCGCCGACGACGTGCTGCCCGCGGTCCCGATCCGCCAGTGGGTGCTCTCCTTCCCGTTTCGCATCCGCTACCTGCTCGCCTATGACGCGAAGCTCTGCAGCGCGGTCCGGCGCATTTTCGTGCGCACGCTGCTCGGCTGGCTGAGGAAGCGCGCCGAGAGCGCAGGCATCACGGCCGGCCGCCCGGGCGCGGTCGTCGTGGCGCAGCGCTTCGGGAGTGCGCTCAATCTGAATCTCCACTTCCATGCGCTCGTGCTCGACGGGGTCTACTCGAGCGCGAGCCCGTTCTCGCGGCCCATCTTCCAGCGTGCCGAGCCGCTCACCGACCAGGATGTCGTGGAGGTCACGACGCGCCTCCACCGTCGCATCCTGCGTTACCTCAC
>JANOGB010000389.1:0-9280 GCA_031413955.1 Planctomycetota bacterium
GTCCTCGACCTCTTCCCGGATCCAGCGAGAGATCAGGGGCGCCGCGTGCAGCGTCGAGCAGGGAACGGTGTAGATCTCCTCGAGCGAGCTGCGGCGGTGGAGGTGCGGATCGACCGTGACGAGTCGGTCAATCCAGCCGGAAAGGAACCGCGCGAAGCAAGCCGAGGTCACGCTCTCGCCCGGCTGGAAGCGCCGATCCTGTCGCATGTAGGCGAGGTAGGGCGCGATCAACGTCAGACGCACGGCTCCGAGTTCTCGCGCGGTCGAAGCCAGGAACAAGAGCGGGAGGACCTTGTCGTCCGGTCGGTCCAGGGTGGCGACGAGCAGACACTCTCGCCCCGAGACCTGGGAGAGGATCCGCACGTAGGACTCCCCATCGGGGAAGCGGCGGATCTCGACCGCACCGGGCTCGGCGTCGAGCTCGCGCGCGAGCGAGGCCGAGAGCGTCTCATTCCCTGGCAGGGAGAAGATCAGAGGCCTCATCGCCCCTGCTCCTCGACCACCACGATCTCGGGCCTCGCGGAGGCGTAAGTGAGCGCGTACTCGAGCTCGCCCGGCGCCTCCGCGTGCACGGTGAACAAGGGCTGGCCGGGCTCGACCGCGGTGCCGAGCGGCGTGTGCAGGACGAGCCCTGCGGCGGGAGACTTGGGTGCGCCCGCCAGCTTCGCAACCCGCGCCAGGCGGCGATTGTCGATGCGCGTGATGCGCCCCGAGCGCGAAGCGTGCACCGGTCGAGAGTGCGGAGCTTGCGACAGCGTCCTCATTCCCCCCTGGGCTTCGCAGATCGCCTGGAACTTCTTCCAGGCACGGCCGTCGTCGAGCACCGACTCGGCCAACTCTCGGCCCTTCCCAGGAGGCACATGTGCTGCGGACTCGAGGATCTTCTCCGCCAAGAGCAGCGCACGCTCGCGCAGGTCGGCGGGAGCGTCGGGCCTGCCCTCGAGAACGGAGATCACGTCCGCGGCTTCGAGCGCGGGGCCGATCCCACGCCCGACCGGCTGGCTCCCATCCGTGACGATGACGCGCACCTCGAGGTCCACCGCACGGCCCACCTGCACGAGCTGTCGCTCCAGTGCGCTCGCCGCCGCAGCCGTGCGGACCTTCGCCGTCGGGCCGACCGGGATGTCGATGACTACGTGCGTCGAGCCGGCAGCGACCTTCTTCGAGAGCACCGAGGCCACGAGCTGCCCCGTGCTGTCCAGATCGAGAGCCCGCTCGACTCGGATCAGAACGTCGTCGGCGGGACTGAGGGACATGGCTCCGCCCCAGACGATGCAGCCGCCCTCACGCTCTACGACCCGGCGCATGGCCTTCAGATCCAGGTCCACGGGAGCGACCGTCTCCATTGCGTCCGCCGTCCCCGCCGGGGACGTGATCGCGCGCGAGGAGGTCTTCGGGATCGTCAGACCGCAGCTCGCGACGATGGGAACCACGATCATCGTCGTGCGGTTGCCCGGCAAGCCGCCGACGCAGTGCTTGTCCACGACTGGCGTACGATCCCACTCCAGGCGCTCGCCGGCGCGGATCATGGCGCGCGTGAGCCCGACGATTTCCTCCAGATCGAGGCGCTCGCCCGCACAGGCGGTGATGAAGGAGGAGAGCTCCACGTCGGAGTACCGGCCGACGCTGATGTCCGCGATGATCGCATCCAAATCCTGCGAGCTCAGCCGGCCGCCGTACGCCTTGGCGCGGACGCGGCTCAGCGATTCCAGGTGCGCGGGATGGGAGAGGATCAGCGGGTCGCCCTCTCGTGCCCCGAGCAGGCGCCATGCGGCCTCCGACAGCGCGGCTTCGCCTGGCTCGAGCAGGTTGGCGTCGACGACGTTGAGCGTCGCCAGGATCGAGCGTTCTCCGGCCTCGACCCGAACGCGGGTCTGCGCCTCGAAGCCCTCTGCGTGACAGACGTGGCAGTCGCTGCGCATGTAGATCACTGGCTCCTGGTAGGTGTCGATGCCCATCCTGCGCAGGCGCAGGGAGTGGGGCTCATGCTGCGCGTGAACCGTCGGAGTGGATCTCTCCCGAGCCATGTTCAAACCTCCAGGGCGACGCGCGCCCCATCCTCGGCCACCGCCGTGGACCAACCCAGCCGTTCCTGCACGAGTTCTGCCAGCGCGGCGGCGGGTCCGGGCTCTCCATGCACGACCCATGTCTGGCGCGGAGGACGCCGGAACGTCGAGAGCCAGCGCAGGATCTCGTTCTGGTCCGCGTGCGCGGAAAGCCCGTCCACGACCTCGACGCGCGCACGCACCGGCACGTCCTGGCCGTAGATCCGGAGCATGGCCGCGCGCTCCTGCAACGAGCGACCGCGGGTTCCCTTGGACTGGAAGCCGACCAAGAGGACCGTCGTGCGCGGATCGGGGAGGCGATGCCGCATGTGGTGCAGGATCCGGCCGCCGGTCGCCATGCCGCTGCCCGCGATCACGATCATCGCGCCCTGGCGGAGGTTGAGCGCCTTCGACTCTTCCGGCGAGCTGACGAGGTGATACGTCTTGCAGCACAGTGGACAGCGCTCCTGGTCCATGGCCGCGCGCATCTCGTGGTCGAGGTCCTCCTCGTGCTTGCACGTGGCCTCGGACACGCGGTTCGCCATCGGGCTGTCTATGAACACTGGAACGCGAGGGATGCGGCCTTCCTCCTCGAGCCCTCGCAGCATCCAGATCAGGTTCTGGGCCCGGCCGACCGCGAAGGCCGGGACGAGAAGCGCCCCTCCGCGCTCGGCTGCCTCGCGAACGACGCGGGCGAGCTGCTCGATCGGGTCAGGGCGATGGATGCGGTCGCCGTAGGTGGACTCGATGAGCAGCACGTCGGCCTCTTCGACCGGCTCGGGATCCCTGAGGATCGGCTGGTCCCATCGACCCAGGTCGCCGGAATGGACAAGACGGAGCGCGGCGCTGATCCGGATGTCCACTGTCGCCGATCCGAGGATGTGGCCCGCGCGCCGGTAGACGACCGGCATCTCCGGCGCGACGGACCAGGTTTCGCCGTAGTGATGGGGGATCAAACGCTCAAGCGCCGCCGCGGCATCCTCGGAGGTGAACAGGGGCAGGGCCGGGTCGTGCTTGGAGAGCCCGTACCGGTTCATGCGGGCGGCCTGCTCCTCCTCGAGCTTGGCCGCGTCGGGCAGCAGCACCTTCAAGAGATCGCGCGTCCCAGCCGTGCAATGCACGGGGCCGTGAAAGCCCTCGCGCACGAGGACGGGCAGGTAGCCGGAGTGATCGAGGTGCGCGTGACTGAGGACGACCGCGTCCAGGCGACCTGGAACGAACGGAGGCGTGTCCCAGTTGCGACGGCGGAGCTTCTTGCCTCCCTGGAACAGCCCGCAATCGAGCAGCACCCTCGCTCCGGAGGTGACGAGAAGGAATCGGGAACCTGTGACTGTTCCACTGGCACCCAGGAACTGCAGCGTCGCGCCTTCTGGACTCTTCACGTCGCATTCTCCTTCGTGTGTCTTGTGAACTTCCATGCTTCCAGGACGAGGAGCGGAATGGCCCCCACGGCCAGGAGTACGAGGCAGTGATACATCGGCATGGACTCGACCTTCAGGAACGAGCCAAGCCAAGCGTTATGGGGCGCCCAGAACGTCAGCGCCATGGAGGCCAGCACGACCAGCGCCAGCTTGAGGTTCGAGAGAATCCCCACCTGCCACAGCGAACGGGTCTCGCTGCGCGCGCCGAACGAGCGCAGGAGCTCCGCGTACACGAGCGTGGTGAAGGCGTGATCGCGCGCCATCTCCTGCGAGACCCGCCCGAGGGAGTAAAGGTAGACGGCAAGGGCAACACCCGACGTGAGGAGGCCGGTGGCGATCACCAGCCCGACGAATCCGCGGTCGGTGAGCTTCTCCTCGCGCCGGCGCGGCTTGCGCTTCATCACCGTCGGGTCGATCGGGTCTGTGGCGAGGCACAGAGCCGGCAAGCCGTCGGTCACGAGGTTGATCCACAGGAGCTGGATTGGTAGCAGCGGCATCGGCAGCCCGATCAGGACGCAGGCCGTCATCAGCAGGATCTCGCCCACGTTGCCGGCGAGCAGGTACTGCATCGTCTTCTTGATGTTGTCGTAGATGCCACGCCCCTCCTCCACGGCGGCCACGATCGAGGCGAAGTTGTCGTCGGTGATCACCATGTCGGAGGCTTCCTTGGTGACCTCCGTCCCGCTGCGCCCCATGGCGATCCCGATGTCCGCGCCCTTGATCGCGGGTGCATCGTTCACGCCGTCGCCGGTCATCGCGACCACGCCGCCGCAGGCCTTCCACGCGCGCACGATCCTGAGCTTGTGCGCGGCCGTGACGCGTGCGTACACCGCCACCCGCTCGACACGCTCACCCAGAGCCCCATCGTCGAGGCGATCCAGCTCGGTCCCGGAGAGGGCGAGGTCCTCCTCGCCAGCGATCCCGAGCTCCCGCGCCACGGCGAGCGCAGTGTGGGGATGATCGCCCGTGATCATCACCACTCGGATTCCGGCGCTCTTCGCCAGCGCGACGGCGCTTTTGGCTTCCGAACGCGGCGGGTCGTACATACCCGCAAGACCGAGGAAGACCAGATCGCGCTCGACGGTTCCCGCATCCGAAGGTTCACCCCCGGCATCGAGATCCCGCGACGCCGCGGCGAGGACGCGCAGCGCGCGCTGAGCCATCGTCGTGTTCTGCGCGAGGATCGTGCGCCGATCCTCGTCGGTCATCGCGCGCACGCCTGACGCGTCGCGAACGCGTGTGCAGAGTCCGAGCAGGACATCGGGTGCACCCTTGGTGAGCGCAAGGAATCCTCCGTCAGGGCGCCTTCGGATCACCGACATGCGCTTGCGATCGGAGTCGAACGGAATCTCGGCGACTCGAGGGGTCTCCCGCTCGATGTCCGCCGCGCTCAGCCCGAGCTTGGCGCCCGCCGTGAGCAGCGCTCCCTCGGTCGGATCGCCGATGACCTTCCAGGCGCCGTCCTGTTGCGCGAGGCTCGCCCCATTGCATCCGACGAAGACCGTCAAGAGCTCGCGCAACGGGCCTTCCTGTCCGGGCTGGAGCTCGCTTCCTTCGCCTCGGATCGTGCCTTCCGGACCGTAGCCCTCGCCGGTGACCTCGTAGGTCGTCCCCGCCGTCCACAGCGCGCGAACGGTCATCTCGCCCACGGTCAGCGTGCCGGTCTTGTCGGTGCATATCACGTTGGCCGACCCGAGGGTCTCGACCGCGTGTAGCTTCCGAACCAGTGCCCGCCGGGCAGCCATGCGCTGCACGCCGACCGCGAGCGAGATCGTCACTACGGCCGGCAGACCTTCGGGCACTGCCGCGACTGCCAGGCTGACGGAGGTCAGGAACAGCTCGAGCACCGGGATGCCGCGCACCAGACCAAGCGCGAAGATCAGCCCAACGATCCCGAGCGAGCCCCAGACAAGGATCCGACCGAAGGAGTGCAGCCGCTTCTGTAGTGGGGTCTTGTCTTCGCTCGACGCGGAGGCAAGGAGGTCTGCTATTTGGCCGATCTCGGTGCCCATGCCCGTCTCCACGGCGAGCGCGAGCCCCTTCCCGGTCGCGACGCTCGTCCCCAGGAAGACCATGTTCCGGCGATCCCCGAGGGGAACGTTCTCGCGCTCGAGACGCAGAGCCTCCTTGTCCACAGCTTCTGACTCGCCCGTCAAAGCGGCCTCGACGGTCTTGAGCGCGGCGGCCTCGAGCACGCGCGCGTCGGCCGGAACGAGGTCTCCGGCCTCGAGCTCGAGCACGTCTCCCGGCACGACCTCGGCCGCGGGGATGGAGAGCGAGCGCCCGTCGCGGCGGACTCTCGCTTGCGGCGCGGTCATACGGCGCAGGGCGGCGAGCGAGCGCTCGGCGTTGTACTCCTGGTAGAACCCGATCAGTCCGTTGACGAGGACGATCGAGAGGATCGCGATGCAATCCACCCACTCGCCCAGGATCCCGGAGACGATCGCGGCAGCGATCAGGATCCACACGATCAGGCTTCTGAACTGACCGATGAGAAGCGCGAGCGGCCGGATCGGCGCGACCTGGCGCAGCTCGTTCGGACCGTGCTCGGCGAGCCTTCGTGCGGCCGTCTCCTGCGCAAGGCCGGCGCGGGACGAGGACAACATGGCCAGGACGGCGCCCTCATCGAGGGCATGCCAAGCCTGCGAGCCGGCCGAAGCCTTGGCTTCCGCTACGCCTGTTCGTTGCGCTTCCACTTCCACTCCTCCACCGCGCAGAACACGCACGGCACGATGAACAAGGTGATCAGGCTCACGGCCATGCCGCCCACCGACGGGATCGCCATCGGCTGCATCACGTCCGAGCCGCGGCCTGTGGCCCAGAAGATGGGCATGAGGCCGAAGACCGTGGTCGCGATGGTCATGAGACAGGGGCGGATGCGCTTCAGACCCGCGTCGATGGTCGCTGCGCGGATCTCGGCGATGGACTCGAACCGCCGATCCTTGAAGGTTCCCTCTAGATAGGTGGCGATGACCACGCCGTCGTCGTCGACGACGCCGAAGAGGACCAGGAAACCGACCCACACGGCGACCGAGAGGTTCGCGCCCCACAGCGCCAGCATGACGAAGCCACCCGACGCGGAGACCAGCACGCCGAAGAAGATCACCGGGGCGATCCACCAGCGCGCGAATCCCAGATAGAGCATCACGAACATGATGAAGAGCGTGATCGGCACGAGTATCCGCATGCGCGCCGTCGCGCGGACCTGGTTCTCGAACTGGCCCGACCATTCCCAGTAGTAGCCAGCGGGGAGCTTCAGGCGGCCGTCCTTCACCGCCTGCTGGAGCAAGACCTCGGCGTCGTCGACGACCGACACCTCGTCACGGTCGCGGGTGTTCATGGTGACGTAGCCGACCAAGAGGCCCCGCTCGCCCTTGATCTCCTGCGGCCCCAGGACGGTGGTGATCGTGGCGAGTTGCGCAAGTGGCACCTGCGCGCCAGAAGAGGTCGGCACGCTGACCCGCTGGATGGCTTCGGTGTCCTCGCGGAAGTCGCGGGCCAGTCGGATGCGGATCGGATAGCGCTCTCGCCCCTCGACCGACTCCATCAGGTTCATGCCGCCGAGCGCCATCTCGATGACGTCTTGCACGTCGCGGATGTTGACGCCGTAGCGACCGATGCGGTCGCGGTCGATGTCGATCTGGATGTAGGGCTTGCCGACGATGCGGTCGGCGACGATGTCGGTCGCACCGGGCACCTCGCGCAAGAGCTGCTCGATCTCGAGGCCGATGCGCTCGATCTCGCGCAGGTCGGAGCCGTAGATCTTGACGCCCATCATGGCGCGAAAACCCGTCTGGAGCATGACCAGCCGCGTCTGGATGGGCTGGAGGAAGGTGGGCAGAACGCCGGGGATGGCGGTCTTCTCCTGGAGCTCGGCGAGGATCTCGCCCTTGGTGATGCGGCGTTCCTCGGACCAGACCCAAGAGAGCGGCGCGCGCAGGAAGCCCGGCCAGTCGGAGAAGAAGCGTTCGACCTTCCTCGTGCGCCACTCGTCCTCGGGTTTGAGGATGATGATGCTCTCCATCATGCCAATGGGCGCGGGGTCCAGAGCCGACTCGGCGCGTCCGATCTTGCCCACGACCGACTCGACCTCTGGCACGCTGGCGATGGCGAGATCCTGCGTGCTGTTGACCTGGATCGCCTGCGAGAGCGAGCCCTGCGGCAGGAGCGAGGGCATGTAGAGGAACGAGCCCTCGTCGAGCGGAGGCATGAACTCGCGACCGAGGCCGGGAAGGATGCGGCCCTCGCGAGCGACGGTCGTGCCGGAGGCGATCTCGGCTTCGCGCTCCTTCGGGTCGGGACGACGCCACGAGAGGCGGAAGCTCTCGCCGCCGTCTTCTTCCCGCACACGTTCCCAACGGAGCTGGTCGAACTCGACGAGCGGACGGGTGATCACGTCGTCCGGTTGCGCGTGCATGAGGCGCTTGAGCTCGGGCGAGGCCGGTGCGCGAGCGAAGAGGTTGATGGCCGCCTCGACCGGGTACAGGGTCTTGCCCACGCCGAGCCAGACGCTCATGCCGACGAACAAGATCAGCGTCGGGACGACCAAGAACGTCTTCTTGTGCCCGAGGATCCACGAGAGTGTCGGGACGTAGCCCCGCGCGACCAGACGCGAGACTCGGTTCTCTTCCAGTGGCAGGAAACGCTCCCGGGTCATCCGGACGACGCACAGGGCAATGCCTACGCCGACGGCCGCCGAGATCAGCCAGCCTTCGTCGTGCCCCTTGGCCAGGCCCCACATGAACGCAAAGTGTGTCGCCAGCGTCGCGAGTACGCCGATTCCGACCGCCAGCGCGGCGGTGACCTGCTTTCGCCACCGAATCGGCCTGAAGAACAGGTAGCACAGGAAGGGGACGACCGTGATCGCTAGCACCACGGACGAGCCGATGGCGAAGGTCTTGGTGAAGGCCAAGGGCTTGAAGAGCTTGCCTTCCTGACCGGTGAGGAAGAACACCGGGATGAAGGAGACGATCGTGTTCGAGACAGCGGTGATGATCGCGCCGCCGACCTCCGCCGCGCCCTCGTAGACGATCCCGAAGTGGCCCTTCTCGCGCTTTTCCTGCTCGGTCGCCGATGCGATGCGGCGGTAGATGTTCTCCGACATGATGATGCCCATGTCGGCCACGTCGCCGATCGCGATGGCCAGGCCCGCCAGCGACATGATGTTGCTGTCGACGCCGAACAGGTACATCAGGATGAACGTGAGCGCCACGGTCAGCGGCAGCGTGGCGAGCACGGTCGCCGTCGTGCGGAGGTGCAGCAGGAAGACCAGGATCACGATGCTCGCGAGCAGTGCCTCCTCGGCCAGAGCTTTCTTCAGGGTGCCGATGGCCTCGTTGACGATGGTCGTGCGGTCGTAGAAGGGGACGATCCGCACGCGCGACACGCGTCCGTCGGGAAGGGCCTTGCTCGGCAGGCCGAGCTCGAGCTGAGTGATCTTGTTCTTGACCCGTTCCATCACTTCGCGCGGGTTCTCGCCGTAGCGCATGAGCACCACGCCGCCGACGGCCTCGACGCCGGCCTTGTCCAGAGCGCCGCGCCGGAAGTCCGGGCCCAGTTGCACCGTCGCGACGTTGCGAAGCGTGAGCGGCGTGCCGCCCTGCTCGCGAATCACCACGCGCTCCAGATCCTCGACGGTCTTGATGAAGCCGACGCCGCGAATGAAGAACTCGACCCCGTTGTTCTCGACGACCTTGGCCCCGACATCGATGTTGCTCCTGCTCACGGCCTCGTACACGTCCATGAGCGTGACGCGGTGGGCGCGGAGCTTGTCGGGATGGATGTCGATCTGATACTGCTTGACGAAGCCGCCGA
>JANOGB010000390.1:0-14731 GCA_031413955.1 Planctomycetota bacterium
TCGGCGCCGCCAGCCCAGAGCTCGCCAGGCGCCTGGCCCGAGCCGCGAGCCGGCTCGGGCTCGAACGAGCCTTCGTGGTCCACGGCGGCGGCTTCGACGAGGCCACCCCCTGCGGGCCATTCCAGGTGCACGTGGTCGCGGGCACGACCTGCGTGGAACGCGAACTCGCACCGGAGGACTTCGGGCTCGCGCGCTGCGCCCCGGCCGATCTCGCCGGCGGCGACGCGCGCGAGAACGCCCAGCGCCTGGTGGCGTTGTTCGAGAATCGCGAGCGCGGTCCCCTGCGCGACGCGCTATGCCTGAATGCGGCCCTCGTGCTGCTCCTGCTCGAGCGCGAAACGGTCCCACGCGCGGCGCTGCGCACCGCCGCCGCGACCATCGACGACGGCCGCGCGGCGCGTTTTCTCGCCCACCTGGTCGAGAATGGAGGCCGGCGATGAGGCCGGCCGGGCTCACTGGCGGCTTCCTGGGGCAGATGGCGCGTGCGAGTCACGCACGCGTCAGGCGGCTCGCCGCCCGCGCCGGACTGGGCGAGCTCGAGCTGCGCGCGCGGGCCACGGCTCCGCCGCCGCGACTGCAGCTCGCCGAAGCCGGCTTCGACCTCCTGGCCGAGGTCAAGTTCGCCTCCCCCGCTGCGGGAATCCTGGCAGCCTCCGCCGACGCGACGAGCGCAGCCGAGCAAGCGCGCCGCTACGCCGCCGCCGGCGCCGCGGCCGTCTCGGTCCTGACCGAGCCGACGCGCTTCGCGGGCTCGCTGGCGCACCTCCGCGCCACGGCCCGCGCGGTCGCGCTGCCGGTCCTGCGCAAGGACTTCCTGGTCGACCCGCTACAGGTCCACGAGGCGCGCATCGCAGGAGCGAGCGGCGTGCTCCTGATCCTGCGCATGCTCGACGAAGCCACGCTCGAGGCCATGCTCGCCGCGGCGCGCGCCTGCGGACTCTTCGTGCTGCTCGAGACCTTCGACGAGCGCGATCTCGAACGCGCTCATGGACTGCTGGATGGTCGCGCGCGCCCGCGCCTCCTGGTGGGCGTCAACGCGCGCGACCTGGAAACGCTCGAGGTCGTGCCCGGACGCCACCTCGGGCTCGCCAGGTATCTCCCCCGCGCCGTCCCGTGCGTGGCCGAGAGCGGTATCGCAAGCCCGGCCGACGCGCGCGCCGCAGCTGAGGCGGGCTATCGTCTGGCGCTGGTGGGCAGCGCGCTGATGCGTGCCGCCGATCCAGTCGCAAGCGCACGGGCGCTGCTCGAGGCTGGGCGCGCCACCACAGGGAGGAGCCCATGAGCGTGCGCGTCAAGATCTGCGGCATCCGCGACGAGGCCGGGCTCGAGGCGGCCTGCGCGGCCGGAGCCGACGCGGTCGGCTTCGTGCTCGCGCCCTCGCCGCGGCGCGTGACGCTGCGCGAGGTACGTGCGCTCCTGCGCCTCGTCCCGCCCGGGATCGAGCGCGTGGCCGTGTTCGCGCGCGCGACGCGCGCCGAGCTCTCGGCCGCGCTCGAGCTCGACTTCGACGCGCTGCAGGCCGAGCTCGGCTCGGACTGGCCGCCGCTTTCGGGCGAGCGCTACGCCTTGGCGGTGCTGCGCGACGAGCCGGATCTCGAATCCCGCGCACGGGCTCTGGCGCCTCACGAGCCACGGCCGAACTCGCTGCGCGGAGCGCTCGTCCTCGACGGTCACGTCGGCGGCGGTCAGGGTGTCTCGGTCGATTCGTCCCGCGCCCAGCGCCTCGCCGCGCTGCGCCCGATCGTGCTCGCCGGCGGCCTGACGCCCGCCAACGTCGCCGCGCGCATCCGCGCAGTGCGCCCCTTCGCCGTCGACGTGAGCTCGGGCGTCGAGCGGTTGCGCGGCCAGAAAGACCCGGCCCGGGTACACGCCTTCGTGCGCGCCGTGCACGCGCTCGCCGCGGAACATGCGGAGACCAGCACATGACTCTTTCCCCCACCGCCCCCGTTCGCGGACGCTATGGCCCCTACGGCGGACGTTACGTGCCAGAGATCCTGGTGGGCGCGCTGCAGGAGCTCGAGCGGGCGCTCGACCAGCACCTCGCCGATCCGGGCTTCCTGACCGAGCTCGAGCGCGAACGGCGCGACTGGGTCGGGCGCCCGACGCCACTCACGCGCGCGCAGCGCCTCGGCGAACGCTGGGGCTGCCGGCTCGCGCTGAAGCGCGAGGACCTGGCGCATACCGGCGCGCACAAGATCAACAACGCGCTCGGCCAGGCGCTGCTCGCGCGGCGCATGGGCAAGCGGCGCGTGATCGCCGAGACCGGCGCCGGCCAGCACGGCGTGGCCACGGCCGCGGCCTGCGCGCGCCTCGGCCTCGAATGCCGCGTCTACATGGGCGCGGTCGACGTCGCGCGCCAGGCGCTCAACGTACAGCGCATGCGGCTCTTCGGGGCCGAGGTCGTGCTCGTCGACGCGCTCGACGCGACCCTGCGCGCGGCCATCGACGAGGCGCTACGCGACTGGGCGCACGATCCCTCCGGCACGTACTACTTGCTGGGCTCGGCCGTCGGTCCACATCCCTATCCGTTCCTGGTGCGCGAGCTGCAGTCCGTGATCGGGCGCGAGGCGCGCAGCCAGGCGCTCGCGGCGGACGGCGAGCTTCCCACGGCCGTGATCGCCTGCGTGGGTGGCGGCTCGAACGCGATCGGGTTGTTCAGTGGCTTCCGCGACGACGCAGGCGTCGCCCTGATCGGCGTCGAGGCCGGCGGCCGCGGAGCCGGGCCCGGCCAGCACGGAGCCACCCTCGCCCGCGGGCGCCCGGGGGTCCTGCACGGGACGTTCTCGTACTTGCTGCAGGACGAGCACGGCCAGGTGCACGAGACGCACTCGATCTCGGCCGGGCTCGACTATCCCGGCGTGGGACCCGAGCACGCATTCCTCAAGGACTCGGGCCGCGCGCGCTACGTCACGGCCAGCGACGCGGAAGCCCTGCATGCGTTGCGGGAGTGCTGCGAGCTCGAGGGCATCCTGCCGGCGCTCGAATCGGCGCACGCGCTGGCCGGCGCGCAGCGCCACGCGGCCGAGCATCCGGGCGCGAGTCTGCTGGTGTGCTGCTCGGGGCGTGGCGACAAGGACCTCGGCATCCTGGCGAAGGCCAGCGGGGGCGACGCATGAGGCCCAGCGAGATGCTCGTGGCACGTCTCGCGGCCGCGCGCGCGGAAGAGCGCCTGGCGCTGCTCCCCTACCTCATGGCCGGCTATCCGCGCATACGCGGGTTCGACGAGTGCGTCCTGCGCGTGGCCGAGCATTCCGACGTGGTCGAGCTGGGGCTGCCCTTCTCGGATCCCACCGCCGACGGACCGGTGATCGCCGCGGCTGCCCGGCAGGCTCTCGCGCAGGGCGTGCACTTCGGCTGGACGTGCGAGCTCGCGGCCGCGGTACGCGAGCGCTGCGAAGCGGGGCTGGTGCTGATGAGCTACTTGAACCCGCTCCTCGCCGTCGGGCTCGCGCGCGCAGTGCGGGAGCTCGTCGCAGCCGGCTTCGAGGGCCTGATCGTGCCCGATCTACCGCTCGAGGAGAGCGGCGAGCTCTGCGCGCTGGCCGACGAGCAGGGGCTCGCGCTGGTGCAGCTCGTGACGCCGCTCACGCCGAGCGAGCGCGCGCGGAGCATCGCGCGGGCGAGCCGCGGATTCCTGTACGCGGTGACGCGCGCCGGAACGACCGGAGCGCGCGCCGAACCGGCCGCGATCGCCGGCTATCTGCGCGGCCTGCGCGCGCTCTCGCCCCTGTCCGTGTGCGCCGGCTTCGGGGTGCGCGACGAACGGCAGGTGCGCGCCCTGCGCGGCGTCGCCGACGGCGTCGTGGTCGGCAGCGCGCTGATCGAACTCCAAGGGCGGGGCGAAGACCCCGTGCCGTTCCTCGCCTCCCTGCGTGCCGCCGCAACCTCGGCCGGAGCCAGCCAATGATCGCGATCCTCAAGCCCTGTATCTCGCTGCGCGACAAGGCGCAGCTCGTGGCCCTCATCGAAGCACGCGGCCTGCGCGTGCACTTCGACCAGAGCGACGGCGAGGAGTGGATCGGCGTGCTGGGCGAGGATGCCCAGGCCTGCGCCGCCGAGCTCGCCGATCATCCAGCGGTCGCCGAGCTGCGCACCCACGACGTTCCCTACGCGCTCGCCTCGCGTGCCTACCACAGCGAAGCGAGCCTCGTGCGCGTCGGGCCGGTCGCACTTGGCGGTCCCGAGGTCATCGTGATGGCGGGTCCGTGCGCGGTCGAGTGCGAGCTGCAGGTCTTTGCCACGGCGCGCGCCGTGGCCGCGGCCGGCGCGCGCATCCTGCGCGGCGGCGCGTTCAAGCCGCGCACCTCGCCCTACAGCTTCCAGGGCCTGGGCGAAGCGGGCCTCGAGCTGCTGGCCGCCGCCGGCCGCGCCCACGGACTCCCGGTCGTGACCGAGGTGGTCGCGCCGGAGGACGTGGCACTCGTCGCGCGCCACGCCGACTTGCTCCAGATCGGCGCGCGCAACATGCAAAACTTCCGCCTGTTGCAGGCCGTGGGCGAGATCGAGAAGCCGGTGCTGCTCAAGCGCGGCCTGGTGGCGACGCTGGAAGAGCTCCTGCTCGCCGCCGAGTACGTGCTCGCCGCCGGCAACCCGGACGTGATCCTGTGCGAGCGCGGCATCCGCACCTTCGCGCGCGAGACGCGTAACACCCTCGACCTGGCGGCGATCCCGTTGTTGAAGCAGAAGAGCCACCTGCCCGTGATCGCCGACCCGAGCCACGGCACCGGCCTGCGCGCGCTCGTGCCGCCGCTCGCCAAGGCCGCGCTCGCGGCAGGCGCGGACGGGCTGCTGATCGAGGTCCACCCCGATCCGGCCGGCGCCCTCTCGGACGGCCCGCAGAGCCTGACGTTCGCTGGCTTCGCGCGCATGATGGACGAGCTGCGCCCCCTCGCGGCGGTGCTCGGGCGGACGCTGGCTCAACCCAGGTGAGGGCTCAGGGACGGACCGTCGTGCGCGCCAAGGGATCGAGGACCAGCGGCCGGCGCAGGACCTCGACGCCGGCTTTCTGGAGGACAAGAGTCGTGGCCGTCTCGTCGACGCGCAGCACCGGGCTCAGGCCCTGGGAGAGCTGCCCCAGCTCGTCGAAGGCGAGGCCCCTGCCGAAGGACTCCAGGAGCCGCAGCACGCGCTCCTCCGCGTCGAGAACCTGGAAGCTGTCCGCGCTCTCCGGCCCGCCCGCGAGCTCGACCTGAAACTCGCACAGGAGCGGCTGGACGAGCTCGAGGTGCTCGAGGTCGCGCTGTTCTTCGAGCGCGACCTCGCGCAGGAAGAAGCCGGGGTGCTGGAGCGCGAGGATCGTGCCCTCGAGCGCGAGCTCGGCCGTCTCGGGATCGAAGGCCAGCACCTCGTAGGCGCGCGCGAGCCGGCCGGGGATGTGGTAGCCCTCCTTCAGAGCGATGACCTGCGCGTGCTCGGCGCCCTCCTCGCGCCAGGTGCCGGACTCGTCCTGCACCGACCTTCCGTTGCCGCCGTCCCACAGCAGCGTGAAGCGGCCGTCGGCGGCGGTAGGGTTCCTCGAGCTCGCGCAGGGCACGGGCGACGCGCTCGCGCAGCTCCAGCTAGAGGACGAGCTCGTGCGCAGACTGCGTGGCCTCGGGTCGCGCAGCCGAAAGCTCGCGGCGCTTCCGGCCGCGCAGGAGATCCTTCCAGGTGTTACGCAGCACGCGCCCGAGCCAGGGACGCTCCGTTCCCGCGGCTCGTGGCCCGGACAGCATGACGAGCCAGGTGTCCTGCACCAGATCTTCGGCCGTGCCCGGGTCGGCCGTCAGGCGGCGCGCGAGGCGCCGGATCCAGCGATCATCGGCCAGCAGGCCCTCGAACTCGGCTGTGGGCGGCACGGGCATCCAAGGTACCCATCTCCGCCGCCGGCGCCATTTTCGGCGCGATCCGGTGATTCTCGTCGGCGGGCTACGGCCGGAGGATCGTGCGCTGATCGGGATCGAGCCGGATCGGCAGGCGCTGGACCTCCTCGTTCTCACGGTACAACACCAGGGTGCGCGCGGCGTCGGAGACCCGCACGACCTCCGACTTGCCCTCGACGAGAGAGAGGCGGTCGAGCATCGTGCCCTCGGAGCCCCTGAACTGGAGCATGAAGAGCGGCTCGTCCTCACCGTCGAGGACGCGGGTGTGGCGTGCACGCGCCGGATCCGCGAGCTCGACCTGCAGCTCGCACAGGGTCGGGGCGACGATCACGAGCTGCTGGAGGTCCGCGAAGCGCTCGAGGGGACAGGAGAAGAAGAAGAACTCAGGATGGAACAAATTGAGGCGGGCATCCTGGACGACCAGGGCTGGGAACTCGAAGCGGCCCGCTGCGTCCGTCGTGAGCTCCCCGGTTCCGAACGGCGGCTGGAAGGAAGGATCCTCGGGAATGGGACGCGTGAGGCGCACGAGCGCTCCCGCGAGCCCGTCGCCGTCCGCCGTGACCAGCCGGCCCGCAATCCGCTGGAGGCCGTTCTCGCAGTCGAGCACGAGCACGATGCCGCTCGCTCCGGCATCGATGGGATGGGGACCTGAGTAAGCAGCCGTGCGGGGGTCGTAGACCAGCAGGTGATAGGCGCGTTCGAACAGCTGGTCGAGCTCGAAGGTCCCGTCCTCCGTTGTCTGACAGACGCCCTCGCCTCCGCGCAGGCTGTTCTCGACGTTGAAGGCGAAAGAGAAGGGATCGTTCGTCACCAGGCCGCCGGCCGTGTCGCCGAACGGCGTGGGATCCGTCGGCCACACGACGATTCCGGGCAGCGACTCGCCGCGCGTGTCCACGATGCGGCCACGGATGGAGAGAGGCGCGCGAAGCTGGAGCAGGATCGGCTCGCGGACGTCGTGCCCCGCGAGTTCCTCGTGCACCGGACCGTAGCCTTCCTTGACAGCGTTGACGTGGGTCTCGTTCCGTCGCACGACTGTTCCGTCCGGGGATCCGGACGGGTAGACCGCGGAAGGACGCCACAAGACCGTGAACGATCCGTCCTCATCGCTCGTGGCCGACTCGCGGCCGGTGGACACGCGCGTCCCGGAGAGTGGCTCGCCCGCTGGCCCGATCACCGTCCCGGTGAGCGCGACGCCCTCCGATCTTGCGAGCACGATGCACACGTTCTCTTCACGACCCTGTGGGACCAGCGACCACATGGGTGGAAAACCCGCTGCCCGAGCGAGGATCTCGACCGCTTCGCCAGCGGGCGCAGAAGCGAGCGCGAAGCGACCGTCGACCTCGCTCCTCGCTTTCCAGCCTTCCTGGTTGGGATCCAGGGGCCGGAAGAGCCCGTGCTCGCGGAAGTACCCACGTCGGGGTTCGACGGAGAGCTCGACGCCGCCTAGGGGGGCTCCGCTCTCGTCGACCACGCGGCCGGAGTAGGTGGCCGTGTCCGTCAAGACGAGGAGCCACTGGCCATCGACGAGTTCGCACGCGAGCGCGGCGCGCCCGGGAGCGAGGGCAACCGGGCGCGGATCCCGTGATGCGGCCGTGAGCGGCAGCTCGAAGCGGCCGTCGGACGCGCTCTCGCAGCCGGGCGCCTCGACCTTCGAACACGAGGAGTCGAAGTACCCGACCTGAATGCCCGCGAGAGGCGCCTGATGTGCGTCGAGCACACGCCCGCGGAGAGTCGCAGTGACTGCAGCAGAGGTGTCGGCCGTAGAGGACGAGGCCCCCTCGGCGGTGCGGGCTTGGCGCAGCGGTCGGACGGCGCGTTGCACGAGCGTCGTGTCTCGGGGCTCCGGCTGCGCTTGTCGGTCCTCTCCGAGGACGACCGCCTGCATGGCCTGGGCCGGTTCCCGCTCGTGCGCGACCCAGGTCAGCGCTCCCGCAAGCGCGAGCAACGCCGCCGCGAACTTGATTCCGGTTGCCATCGTCAGTCCTCCCGAGATCCCGAGGGTCGTCCAGCCACGCGGTCCGGCGAGGGCGGTAAGTGTGAGAGCCCAGGCGCGCCGCTCACCTCCGTGCGCTGCATTCAGACGCGTTCGTAGCTGCGCAAGCCCGCGCTCGACGCGCTCGTGCGCGGTCGAGACGGAGATGCGCTCGGCCTTCGCCAGCGCCGGCAGCGAGTGGTCCTTGAAGAAGCGCAGGATCAGCGCGCGCCGCAGCGGCTCCTCCAGCTCGAGCACGAGCGACGCCACGCACTTCCGCAGCTCGACCTCGGCCACGAGCTCGTCGGTCGAGGCCATGGCCTCGGGTCGCGCGACCGCGGCTTCGCGTCTCGTCCGGCGTGCTCCCGAACGCGCCAGGTCGCGCCACAGGTTGCGCACGATGCCGGAGAGCCAGGCGCGCGGCGAGTGCGCCCGGACCTCGCTCGAGAGTGCCGTGAGGTATGCCTCCTGGACCAGGTCGTCGGCCGCGCCGGAGTCGGCCACGAGCTTCGCCGCCAGGCGCCGGATCCAGCGGTCCTCGGCCAGGAGAGCCTGGAACTCGTTTGCGGGCGGCACGCTCATCACCCTACCGGTCGCCGCCGGTAGCGCCGTTTTTCGGGCAAACCCCGGCGCTAGTCGCCCTTGAAGAACGGCTGGGCGGCGGGCGCGAGCGTCTGGAAGCGCGCGCGGGCGCCGAGCGACCTCTGCAGCGCGCCCAGGGCGCCGTCCAGCAGGCGCAGGCGCAGCACAAGCTCGTGTGTGCCCTCCACGTCGCCGTCCACGCGCTGCTCCAGGAGGGTCCCGGCCGCCTTGAGGGCGGCGATGCTCTTGCCGTCGCCGGCCGAGACGCGCACCTCGACCACGGGCGAGCGCGCGTCGAGCCGGGCGCGCACCACGCGCTCGAGTTCGTCCATGCCCTCGCCCGTGTGCGCGGAGAGGAACACGACTTCTTCGTCCCGTCCCTGGGCCAGGGGCTGGACGCTGAGCCGGTCGGCCAGGCGGTCGACCTTGTTCAGGACGAGCACGTCGGCCTTGCGGCTGGTCAGGCCGGCCAGAGTCTCCTCGACGGCCTGCACCTGCACCGCCACGTCCGGATGCGCCGCATCGGCCACGTGCAGGAGCAGCTCGACGTTGAGCGCCTCCTCCAGCGTGGCATGGAACGAGGCCACCAGATGCTGCGGCAGGCGCTGCACGAAGCCGACCGTGTCCGATACGAGCACCGTGCGCCCGTCCTCGAGACACCACTTGCGCGTGCGCGTGTCGAGCGTAGCGAAGGGCATGTCGGCCACGAACTCGTCTGCGCCGGTGAGCTTGTTGAGCAGCGTCGACTTGCCCGCGTTGGTGTAGCCCACCAGCCCCATGGTGAAGAACTCGGAGCGGCTCTTGACCTGACGACGCGTGTGCTCCTCGATCTCGCGCAGGCGATGCTTGAGGTCCTGGATGCGTTTCGCGATCAGGCGCCGGTCGGTTTCGAGCTGCGTTTCACCCGGGCCACGTGTGCCGATCACGCCCTCGTGACGCTCGAGGTGCGTCCACATACGGCGCAGGCGCGGGCGCAGGTATTCCATCTGCGCCAGCTCGACCTGCAGGCGCGCCTGGGCCGTGCGCGCGCGCGCGGCGAAGAGGTCGAGGATCAGCTCGGAGCGATCGAGCACGCGCTTGTCCCAGGCCTTCTCGAGATTGCGGATGTGCGCGGGCGAGAGGTCGTTGTCGACCAGCACGGCATCGGGTTGGAGACGCTCGATGACCTCGCGTACCTCGCCCACCTTGCCGCGCCCCATGAGCGTCGAGGCGTCGGGCACGGGGCGCTTCTGGATCAGGGGGACATCGCCCTCGAGCGCCTCGGCGCCGGCCGCCTCGACCAGGCTCTTCGCTTCCGAGAGCGGGCCGTCGTGCTCGAGGGGCTGATCGGGGAACAGCACGCCACACACCAGGATCCGCTCGCGCGGCGGGCGGGTGTCGGCGGGTTGCTTGCTCATGCACCTGTGACGGAGAGCTCGGACTCCATCGGCGCGCGCGAGAGGACGACTTCAGTGATGTGCCCTTCCTCGAATACGGGCTCGGCGCGCAAGTGGGCCCGCCAGGCCGGCTGGGGAGCGGAGTGGTCCGTGCGGTAGTGGACGCCGCGCGATTCGGTACGCGCAAGGGCTCCGAGCGCGGCCAGTTGCGCGACCGTCAAGAGGTTCAGGAGCTCCCATGTCGCCGGTTCGCTCGCGCCGAGCTCGCTCACGGCCCGACTCCACAGGCGGATCTTCGCCAAGGCGTCCTCGATCTGCGCCTGGGCACGCTCGACCCCCATCTGACGCCACATGAGCGACTTCAGGGAATAGGTCACGTCCTGGATGTTGACGCGCATGCCGTCCGGCGGCGCGGTCGCCGCACGCGGCGCGCGCACGCGCCAGTCCTGGATGCCTTTGCCCTGCGCCTCCTCGGCTGCATTGCGGCCCGCGCGCTCGCCCAGCACCAGCCCCTCGAGCAGGGAATTCGAACCCATGCGGTTGGCGCCGTGGATCCCCGAGCTGGCGCATTCCCCCACGGCCCACAGGCCGGGGACCGTCGTGCGCCCGTCGAGGTCGGTCTCGAGCCCGCCGATCATGTAGTGGGCGCCGGGGCGCACGGGCACCGGGTCGCGCGCGATGTCGATGCCGAAGTAGCGACACACACGGCTGATGCCGGGGAACAGGGTGTGCGGATCGCTCTTCACTCCGGTGAGGTCGAGGTACACGCTCGTGTCTTGCGTGGCAACCATGCGCTGGAAGATCGCCCGACTGACGACATCGCGCGGTGCGAGCTCGGCGCCGGGGAAACGCTCCATGAAGCGCTCCCCGTGGCGGTCGCGCAGAATTCCACCAGCGCCGCGCACGATCTCGCTGATCAGGACGCGCGCCGCGCCGGCGATGTACAGCAAGGTCGGATGGAACTGGAAGAACTCGAGATCACGCACCACCGCCCCGGCTCGAAAGCCGATGGCAACGCCGTCGCCGGTGGCGATGGCCGGGTTGGTCGTCTCGCGATAGAGCTGACCCGCGCCGCCGGTGGCCAGGACCAGCGAGCCGGCCGAGAACACGGCCAGATCGCCGCGCGCGGTGCGCACCAGCGCACCGACCACGCGTCCATCGTGAGCGCAGAGCAGGTCGATCACGAAGGTGTCCGAGAAAACCGTGATGCGTGGGTGCGCGAGCACGGCGGCGCCGAGCGTCTTCTGGATCTCGCGTCCGGTAGCGTCGCCGCGCGCGTGGACCACACGCGGATGGGTGTGGCCGCCCTCGCGGGACAGATCGAAGCGCCCGTCGCGGCGTCGATCCCAGTGCGCGCCGCGCTTCTCGAGCACGGCGATGGCCGCCGGTGCGCCGCGCACGAGAGAGTCCACCGCCCCGCGTTCCGACAGGCCGCACCCCACCGCCAAGGTGTCCGCGACGTGCGCCTCGAAGGAATCGTCCGCAGCGAGCACGGCCGCGACCCCGCCCTGGGCGTAGAGCGTGTTCGATTCCTCCAGATTGCCCTTGGTGAGCAGCGCGACCTCGAGGCCCGCATCGGCTGCGGCCAGCGCAGCGGTCGCCCCGGCGACTCCCGCTCCCACGACCACCACCCCGAAGCGGTAGAGAGGAACCTGGCGCGAATCCACAGAGAGGAGCCGCCTCGGAAGATCGAGATCGAATCGCTGCTGCAAGGGAGCGCCCATTGTAGTCCCCCCTCTCCGCGTCCCTGACCACCACCCTGGGCGTGCCTTGACTTCGTTGGGCCCGCGGAAGGCTCGCCCTAACCCATTTTCTGAACAGGCCTTGTTCAGCTCTCAGGGGACCTCGAGGTAGGAAAAGTCGGTTCGCCTCTTGTTCGGGTCCGATGGAGCGATAGATTAGGGCCCTGTTCGGGTTCCGGCGGGAGGCCAACACCCCCCAAGCCTCCTGCCGGAGTCCGGGCATCTCAAAGACACCGCTCCCCCTTCCCAAGGATCGACGTCATGACCTCGAGACTCTGCTCCTCTCATCGCTCGGAACTCTTGTCCTACCTGTTCTTCGCGGCTCTGATCGCGACCACCTTCCTGGTCTGAGCCTTGAGCCCCCACCCCCCCCTCACCCGAAGACAACGCGACATCCTGCACTTCTTCGAGGAGTACAGCACGGCCCAGGGGATCAGCCCCACCCTCGAAGAGATCGCGCGTCACTTCGGACTCAACAAGGTGACCATCTTCGGTCACGTGGCCGAACTGGAGCGCAAGGGATGCCTGCGGCGCTCCGCACCCGGTGTCAGTCGCGGGCTGCAGATCGTGCCCGAGAGCCGTACCGCGCCTCTCGGGTTCCCGATCCTGGGCACGATCGCGGCGGGTGTTCCGATCGATGCGCTGGAAACGCCGGCAGTCCTGGCTTTCGAAGAGCTCGTCCCGCCGGGCAGCGACGTCTATGTCCTGCGCGTGCGAGGAAACTCGATGATCGAGGACTCGATTCGTGACGGCGACATGGTGTTGATCGAGCGCCGCAGCAACCCAGAACAGGGAGAAACGGTCGTGGCCGTCCTGCCGGGAGAGGTTGCGACGCTGAAACGCTTCTACCGCGAGCCCGACGGCCGGTTCCGACTGCAACCCGCGAACGAGACTCTCGAGCCCGTCCTCGTGGACCAGGTCGAGATCCGCGGGGTCGTGATCGGGGTCATCCGTCGGTACTGAGCGCGCCCCGGCCGCGCTCGGAAAGAAAGTTCCAGCTTCAGCTCCTCCCTGCTCCGGGGCGAGAATCCCTCCTCTCCCCGGTCGTGAGGATCCTGCAGCTCAACAACTACGCTGATCCCGTCGGAGGAGCCGAGGTGTACGCCTTGGCTCTGACGCGGGAGCTCGCCCAGCGCGGACACGAGGTCGGGTTCTTCGGCACATCGCCGGATCGAGAGACAGACGAAGAGAGGCTGCGGGTCGTGCGTCGTCCACGGTACGACGTCCGTTTTCTTTTCCATGATCCCCTCGTCCGCAGCGCGCTCGAGAAAACCGTCCTCCGCCTACGTCCCGATTTGCTGCACGTCCACAACGTGTTTTCCCTGGGAGTGGACGTGCTCGAGTTCCTGGGCGGCACCGGCATCCCGATCGTCCAGACCGTGCACGACTTCAGCCTCCTGTGCCCGAATTCCTGGTGCGTCTGGGGCGACGGCAGTCCTTGCTCGGGGGGAGCGGGAGCGAAGTGTTTCCTCCACGGATGCCAGCAGAACTACCCCTACGATCCCGAAGTCGCGCTCCAGACCCTGCTCAAGCAACGTACGCTGGCCGGGATCGTGGACCTGGCTGTCTGCCCGAGCCGCCACCTGGCTGGTCTCATGCGCGCGAGCGGCTTCAGGGATGTCCGGCATCTCAACTACTTCATCGATCCGATCGCCGCAGGCGCCGCGGGTGAGCGCAAGCCGAAGGAGCTCGTCTACATCGGACGGCTCGAACCCGAGAAGGGGGTCGAGCATCTGCTGGAAGCCCTGCCTCTCATCCTGCGTGCCGATCCCGAGGTCCACCTCACGATCATCGGAGGTGGTGCCCTGGAGGGTGCGCTTGCCACCCGAGCTCGGGATCTTGGACTGGGGAGCTCCGCGACCTTCCTCAGCCAGATCCCGCGCGCCGAGCTCGGGCGGTTCTATTCGACGGCTGCGGCCTGTGTCCTGCCCTCGATCTGGAGCGAGAACTCACCGCTCGTTGCCTACGAATGCTTGGCGGCTGGGCTGCCCATGATCGCCAGTCGGATCGGCGGGATTCCAGAGCTGGTCGAAGACGGACAGGCGGGCTTCACGTTCACGCCGCGCGATCCGCGCGACCTTGCCGAGAAAGCACTGCGGCTCCTGGGGCTTCCTCCGGGAGAGCGGGCGCGGATGTCACTGGCCATGCGCGCCACGGCCGAGGGCTTCCGGACTGCTCCACATCTCGACCAGATCGAAGAGCTTTACGCTGCGGCGCGCTCGCGGCCGCGGCATCCCGCCTCCGCGAGCCTGACGATCGACCGTGACCTCCTGGCCGTGCTCGCCGAGTACGGGAGCGAGAAGGGGCGCCTGGGCACGCTCTTCGTCGAGCACTCCGCGTACATCCAACACCTGGAACAGACGCTGGCCACCCAGTCCCATGCCCGGAGTTCGGCGGAGGAACATCGCCGACTGATCCGCGAGCTGGAAGCCTCCCTGGCCCAGCATCGTGGACGCCTGGCCGCGCTCGAGCAGCGTGGCCCCAAGGAGATCCTGCGGCGCCTGGCGCGCGCGCTCCACCTCTCCAAGGTGTTCAAGGAGTGACGGCGGCTCGACGCTATCCTGCCTCCTCGTGCGCATCCTGCACTTCTGCAACTACGCGGATCGGATCGGTGGAGCCGAGGTCTATGCCCACGCCCTGATCGAAGCGTTGCGCGCCCGGGGACACGCGGTGGCCCTGTTCGGTGGCTCGCCCGAACGCGAAGTGGACTCGGGGGATCTGCGGGTGGTGCAGCGCCCGCTGTACGACGCTACGCGACTGGTACGGGACGCGGCCGAGCTCAACGCCCTGAAGGAGTATCTGGAGCGCTTCCGCCCGGAAGTCGTCCATGCTCACAACCTCTTCTCGGTCGCGCTCGAAGTCGTCGACTACCTTGGGCGGTGCGGTGTCCCCCTGCTCCATACGGTCCACGACTACCAGCTCCTGTGCCCCAACTCCTGGTGCGTTCGCGGGGATGGAACCCCGTGCCCAGGAGGCGCAGGAGCGCAGTGCTTTCAGCACGAGTGCCACAAGAACTACCCCTACGACTCCTGGACGGTCCTGCTCTCCGCCCTGCGCCAACGGCTGGCCTCCGCGGCAGCGAAGATTGCCATCGCGCCGAGCTCCCATCTGACCGACCGACTGCGCAGCCACGGGTGGCGCGAGGTCCGTCATGTGCCGTACTTCGTAGAGGGTTTCCTTCCGGCTGCGAGCGGACCT
>JANOGB010000391.1:0-21782 GCA_031413955.1 Planctomycetota bacterium
CTCTCATCGCTCACTCGCACGGCCCGGAACAGCTTCTCCTCGACGCTGACAGGCGCGTGCGTATTGTAGATCCGGTACTCGTTGCCGTCCGTGAGCACGATCCACTGGACGCCGGCCACGCTGGCGTAGCCCATGATCTGGTTCGTCCACCGCCGGTCGTCGAGGTTCTCGCCGAGGGACTTCGCCTCCACGAAGAGGCGTGGCATGCGCATGACGAGTAGGCCGTAGTCGACGGGCTTGTCGCGGGGCTTGAGCTTGAACTCGCGCACGACTTCGTCGACGTCCTCGGTGTCCCAGCCCAGCGCGCGCAGCACCGGCTCGATCAGGGTGGCCTTGGTGTTCTCCTCATTGAGGCGGTGCGCGGACGCGCGGGCGATCCGGGCGCGAACCTCCTTCAGGGTCTTGTCGAGTGACTCGTTCATGTAGTGGGAAGGGCCCCGGGGAGGTGCCCAACGGCGATTCTCCTCGACTGGGCCGGGTCGTGAACCGCACCGGAACGTGACTTTCCGTCTACGCCGAAGGCTGATGACCGACGTTACCCATAGTCCGTGGACCCATCTGCCGCGGGGGCCGACCCTGCCGTCGTGGGATCCAAGGACGAGTGGGACGCCTTCTGCGCCGCCTTCGGGACGGCCGTCCGGGCTCGTCGCGAACAGCTCGAGATCTCGCAGGAGGAACTTGGACACCGGGCCGACCTCGACCGCACCTACGTGTCGGGAATCGAGCGCGGGATGCGCAATCCAACCCTCAAGATCATCGCTCGCATGTCGAAGGCCCTGAAGACTCGTCCCAGCAAGCTTCTCGCGGCTACCGAGCAGTAAGGGCCGGACCGGTTGGGGCGGAGCGTCCACACGGTGGAGCTGCCTCCGGTCCCCGGCGCAGCCCCGAGGGAGCGTGCTGTAGACGATAGGACGACGGACTATAGGTCACGTACGCCTCAGGTTGGCGGCTCTAAGGGGACGAAGGGGAATGACCTCGCCCCTGGACCGGGGCGCCCGTCCCAACGCTCAACCATGAAGAGCATCGTCACCAGAACAGCCCTCTTGCTCGCCACGGCCCTGACCTTCCCCCTCATGGGCTGCGGAGTCATGTACAACTCTCGCCGTGCCGAGCTGTTGGCTTCGGCGTCTCCGGCGGACTACGGCCCGCCCCCTCCTGCGAATCACCAGGCGATTGAGGAAGGGATGATCCGCGCCCGACTCAAGGACCCCGACAGCGCGCAGTTCCACTGGGCGGATGGCCGGAGAGACATCATCCAGCAGGGGTTCGCGAGCCCGACGCCTGTACTCGTCTGGGTAACGAGCGTCGGCGTCAACGCCAAGAACGGCTTCGGCGGCTACACGGGCTTCCAGCCCTACCAGTTTGCGTGGAAGGACGGACGCCTGTTCGCCTACGTCTTCCAGTCGGGCTTCTGGCAGTACGTGGAGTAGGCGGCCCGGCTGATCCCCGCCTATCAGCCGTAGATTATCTTTGGCGGAGCCGCGAGCAGCGGCATACGAGACCCCCTCTTCAGTGCCCATGCCGCCAGCGCCAGTCCGATCACGCAGTCGTCGTGGAAGCCGTAGGGAGCCTCCGTTCGGAGGTTCCCTTGCTCGCTCACCGAGTACTCGAAGGCTTCCATCTCGTCGGTGAGCTCAGGCATCAGCTCCGGCCTCGGCAGCACGAGCTCGCGCCGTTCCAACTTGATCACCAGGTTGTCCACGAGCGCAGCCTTCGACTTCTGCGTGAACGGGTAGGCCCTCACAACGCAGCCTTCCTTCTTCAGCGCCTCGTAGATCGGCTCGCCGGCGCCGGTCGAGTCGACGGTCACTGCCGCGTGGTTGTACTTCTCCGTCAGAGCCAGGATGCGCGCCATCTGGATCGTCCAGTCCACCCGGTTGTATCGGTCCATGGCGACGACCTGGCCCGCCTTGTTGAGCACGACGAGCACCGTGTAGTCCTCGACCTTCGCGAGGTCGAGGCCAGCGAAGTAGGTGGCTCTCTCCTCGGGCTGCAACCATTCACCGGTGGCGGCCTCGCGCACGAACCGAAAAACCGCTCCGGCCCCCTCGATGAAGCTGGCTCCGTACTCCTGCTTGAAGACGCGCTCGGGAATCTGTTGGCGCTGTTCCTCGATCAGCGCGCTGTCCAAGTACGGGTTCGCCCAACTCGGACTGTTCCAGCTCTTGTAGATGAGATCGGGCACCTGACCACGCCGGAACAACTCGAAGAGGTAGCCCTTCCCCTTCGGCGTTGAGATGAGCAGCGCCCAGCCCTTCCGATCGATCAGGCGCTGGGAGATGTGACTCTGCCAGATCTCCGGCTTGAGGCGAGCGGCCTCGTCGATGATCACACAGTCGAGGCCCTCGCCGAGAAGCGAGACGGGGTTCTCGGCGGACTTGGCGCGGATCTCCGAAATGCCGCCGGCCATGTTGCGGAGCTGGAGCACGTTGGACCGCTCGCTCACCTTGATCACGTGATGGCGAAGCTTCCGGTTGGCGATGAGGATCATCTCGCGAAAGACCTTGTTCGCGAGGTCGTAGGTCGGAGCGACTACCCAACCGAACGAGCGCTTGCTCGGCGCCATCGCAGCCGCCAAGCCCTCCATGGCCGCGCACAACGTCTTTCCCCAGCGAACACCGCAGGCCACGACGCGCCTGGGATGCTCGTCGAGATGGATCTCGAGCTGCCCCGCGTGCGGCTCGTAGCCGAGGTCGCGGAAGAAGGCGAGCTTGTCGAAGCGGTACTTCCGGTCAGCCATCCTGTTCTCCTTCAGGCTTCATCCAGCGCTGGTACTCGTTGCGAATCACGTCCTCGACGCTGATCGCCGTGCGGTCGGAAGGCTCACCGCGGATGAGCCGTTCTTGTCGGATCGCCATGTCCATCGAACGCACCGCGTCCATAGCTGTCGACAGCGGCATCGCCCGCAGGGCCTCGAGCGCCTTCCCCTGAATGACCTTCAGCGACTTGAGGTGGCGCTGGTTCATGGCCTCCAGGGACTCGAGCGTCTTCTGCTCGGCGCCCTCGCGCGCCTTGCGTTCGAGTTCGTCGGCGCGTTCCTGCCAGCGCGCCGCGGTGGCAACCTTCGTCACGGCGCGTTTCGACGCTCCGTAGTGGTCGGCCACCTTCTGGTAGCTGCGATCGACGCCCAGGCCGAGGTAATACTGGAAGGCATCCGGCGGGATCTTGCGTCTCATGCTGCGCGCTCCTTCGCGACCTCGGCGAAGGTCTTGCCGGTGCCGTCGAGGACCGCTTGCTTCCCGGTCGCCTTCTCCCAGCGCCGGAGCGCTACGTCGACAAAAGCGGGACACAGCTCATTCGCTCGGCAGCGCCGTCCAAGGCGCTCAGCCGCAACGAGCTGACTCCCACTCCCAGAGAAGGGCTCCAGGACGACGTCGCCCGGGCGCGTGTGCTGCTCCATCGGGATCTCGAAGAGCCGCACGGGCTTCTGGGTGGGATGCTCGTTGCCGACGACGCGCTGCTTCCCTTCCCAGTCGACCTCCCAGACCGTGTCGAGTTGTCCGGCGCCGTGCTCGGGCTTGCTGCCCTGGCGCCACCCGAAGGCGCAGGGTTCGTGGCGCCAGCGGTAGTAGCTGTGACCGAAGACGGCGCACGGCTTCACCCACACGAGGACCTGGTGCAGGAGGAGGCCGTGGCGCGCGAAGGCCGCAGCGACCGTCGGCTGCTGCACGTGCGCATGCCAGAGGTAGATGGCCGTTCCCTGGGCGATGTGCGGCAGCGTCGTGGTGAAGACGCCGTCCAGGAACTCCCCGAGATCCTTGATGTCGATCTCGCGGTAGACGTGGCTCCAGTCCTTGCCCGAGGGTTTTCCGTTGTGGACCGGCCGGTCCATGCCGGTGTAGTTCACGCAGTAGGGTGGGTCGGTGGAGAGGAGCGCGGCCGTCTCCTCCCCCATCAGCCGCCGGATGTGCACGGAGTTCGTGGAGTCCCCGCAGAGGAGTCGGTGCTCACCAAGGAGCCAGAGGTCGCCCGGCCGCGAGGTCGGCGTCTCCGGAGGTTCTTCGGGGCCTGGGTCATCGACCTCGGCGTTACCACCTTGCCCGAGCTCGGCGAGGAGCTCGTCGATGTCCGTTTCGGTATAGCCGACGCCGTCGAGGGAGTCCTCGGCACGAAGTTCCTCGAGCAGCTTCGCCAGGGCCGGCCCATCCCACTCGGAGAACTCGTGCGTGCGGTTGTCCGCGATTGCGTAGGCAGTGGCCTCGATGTCCGGTCCTTCGAACCAGACGACGGGCACCTCGGTCATGCCGAGCTTGAGTGCGGCCTTCAGCCGGGTGTTGCCGGCGATGACTTCGCCAGTGGGCCGCGCCACGACGGGCTGCCTCCAGCCGAACCGCCGCAAGGACGCGGCGACCGGATCTACCGCGGCGTCGTTGATCCGCGGGTTCGCGGGGTTGCCGAAGAGGCGCCCGATGGGCACCCATTCGATTCGTAGGCCGCCTTGGCCAGCATCAGCCTTGTCCATGGTGTTTGCGGAGCTCGAAGTCGCCACTCGGCGACATGGCTCAGCCTCCACAGAGGTGCTGGACACAAATTGGACAAGTCGCGCCCAGGTGGGTTGGTTCGACGAGATCAGTCCTCGTTTCCCGACCACCGAGCTCCGCTCCCGTCTTGCTGCCAGAGGTACGAGAGCCTCCCGAGCGCTTCCTGAATGCGGTTCCCAGTGCGTTGCATGGTGGCTGGCACTGTCGCCATCCGCGGGGACGTCGGGCCGGTCTCAAGTAGCGGTGCGGCCCGCGCAAGTTCTGCTTGGAGCAGCTCCTTCCAGGTGACAGTCCGCCCCGCAGCCTCGTGCACCTTCCGGAATACCCAGACCCGGCTGATCCCTTTGATCTTGGCCCTCGTCCTTCCACGAGTGACTACCGCCAATTTCTCGGTGGGGAACTCGACCTCGACCTCCTCCGGTTCTGCGCCTCGACTGACCAGCTCGGTTCGTGCCAACTGAACCTCGCCGGACGGCCCCAAGAGGGAACCAAGCATGAGCTCGATCCTGCCCAGATGCTTTGGGCGTCCCATCTGATGAAAGGCGTCGGAGATCGTGACGCCCAACTTCCTCTCGAGGGCTGCAAGCTCGACGTCGAGGCGGTTCCTCAACCAGTCGTCGATGCTGGTCGGGAGAGCTCGCTCCAGTTCCTCCGCAAGTCGCGACAAGTGCTCGGGAGAGAGCTGCCCTGTGGCTGGCAGCGACCTCCCTGCTTCGAGCAGCTGATCGGCGATCTGCGCGACGACGTGCAAGGCGGAGGAGCCCTTGTATCCGCGGTATTTCACCGACTCGTAGAGGAGGCCGGCCACCCGACCTCGAACCGCCGGAAAGCTCGTGACAAGCTCCCTGCATGCAGGCATCAGCTCAGCGAGCGACTCGATGAGCCGCTCGTGCTCCGGATCGGCGGCCGCCACCTCGATGCGGAAAGAGCCGGCGAGGAGCACGCCCGCCGCAGTGAAGGCGCTCTTCGCCGAAACGATGGCTTGCTCTCGATCGGTGCTCGTCATGGTGTTCGAGGCTCGGTGACCTCGTGCTGGTGTACCGCGCGTCGGCGAGGTGGCTCCTGATAGCCGGGCGTAATGCTCGCGACGATCCTGCGCAGATCTCCGGGCGAGACGGCATCACCATCGCAGATACGAGGAGCGCGTTCCAGACGAGAACCCCTGAGAAGATAGGGGATTCCTAACCGTTTCTAGGATTCCTCAAAGTGGCGCTCGCGGGAGAGTTCGCCAGCACTTTGCGGCAAGCTTTGTCGTGTTCCTCACGCGGCGTCGTCTCCGCGCGCAATCCCGCGGAAGTGAACAGGAGATTGATGGCGCGCATCCATCGCAGCACGTCCCTGCGCGTCCAGAGAGACAAGCGCGTGCTTCCGCCACAGCCAGTACGTTCCTCGTTCGCGCGGCGAGACAAGAACACGTCCCGCGCGCTTCGAACTCGAACTCGCGAGATCCGCACGCGAGCAGCGACACTGTCGCGCTGCGAAGTTGCAGCAAGCGCGCCGTGCGTTGCGATGCGTGCGTACTTGAGCTCATCAAGCGCGCTTGGAGTCGGCGCGATCAAGTTCTGCAACGCGAGCGCGCTCGGACGCCGCTTCTCCGCTCGACTTGTCGCGTGATCGCTGCTTGGTCGAATCCGAGGTTGTCGGGTGCTCGAGACCAGGCAGAGCCGCTCGCTTTCACGCGGCAATTGGCGCCGCCGCATCCGAAGTTCACCGCTGCGCTTCACCAAGGCCTGTGTCGGACCGCGGTGGCCGGCGCAACTCCCTACGAGGCAGCAGCTTCCGCTCCATGGCGTCGAGCCACTCGAGGAAGGCCGCGGGCGAAGATCGGTGAGCCAACGGGGAACTCCCGGGGAACCTCAACGGGCTCCCCAAGAAGACCTCGAGCCGACTTCTCGTCCGCCCGATTCCGATCCCCCTGGCCCAGACACTCCCCGAGGCAACCACCTTGGCCCCTGCTCGCCGGCCCCTCCTTCAGAGGGGGTCCAAGGTCTGGAGCGGCTGAAGGGACTTGAACCCTCGACATCCACCTTGGCAACCGGTTAATAGAATAGCGTAAGCGTGGTTATGTCACAACGCTAAGCGCGCTAAAGACCGCCCTTTGCCGCCGTCAACCTAAAGCGCTTACTTATCGCGCGCGGTTGCGGGCGAGCCGCCACGCACGCGGCGAACTTGTACCAGTGCAACCACCGCACGCCGGCGCGTGACGCCTCCAACAAGTGTCGGGCAACCCGCGCGCACACGTTGCCCACACGGCCGACATCGGGCCCAAGGACGTCAGTTCTCCTGGCGCAGAACGGCTCGCCCGTGTGGCCAACACAGGCACTCGTGTGCAACGGAAAGGTGCACGAATTGAAGCCCATTCCCCTTGCCCTTCCGCCAGAACTGAGGCTCATGTGACATGTGACCTTCGAACACACTGAAGCGACGAGCCCTCCGACCGCGGCGGCTCCCGCCTCGCGCGGCGGACCGACCCTCTTCGAAATCCGCGACGAATACCTTCCCGACCTCGCCCTGCGCGTCTCGCCGAAGTACTACATCGGCGCGAAGTCCAGGCTCGCGATCATGCTCGCGCAGATCGGAAATCTGCCCGTCTCCGAGTTGCGGGCGATGGACGTCATTCGCTTTCGCAATACGCTCAAGGCCACCGGCGCGTCCCACGCAACCTGCAACAGCTACACGCACCACACGTTCAAGGCGATGCTGCGCTGGGCGTACGAAGCAGGGCTCACGACCTCGAATCCTGTCCACGGGCTGAAGCGTCTCCCGCAGAACCGAGAGACCGCGACGTTCCGGCGCCGAGCGCTGACCGATGAGGAGATCCCCCGCTTCATCGCCGCAGCGGAGGCCGACGACGACGAGTTCGCCGGCATCGAGGCGCTTCGCAGCGTCCGCCGCATTCCCCAGACGCCGCTGTGGGTCGGGTTCTTGGAAACGGGCGCGCGCTGGAACGAACTCCGTCAGCTCACCTGGCGCGATGTCGACTTCGAGCGTGCCGTTCTGACGCTGCGCGCCGAGAACACGAAGTCGCGGAAGACACGGTCCATCCCCCTGCGGGAAGGGCTCCTTGTCCGGCTGCGGAGCCTCGCGAAGTTCCACGAGTCCGTCTTCGGCCAGTCGCCGCTGCGCGGAGCGAACGTCTTCCTGAGTCCCCGCGGGGATGTGTGGAAGCAGGCCTCATGCAACGTCATGAGGGTCTACAACCGCGCTCTCGAGCGGGCGAAGATCCCGCGCGTCGATGCAGAGGGCGGCAAGCTCGACATCCATGCCCTTCGGCACACCTTCGCGTCTCGCCTCTGCCGGGCCGGGGTCGGACTTGTCCACGCTCAGAATCTGCTCGGCCATTCCGATCCTCGGCTCACCGCTGCTATCTACACGCATCTCGATGTCGAGGACCTTCGCAAGGCGCTCCAGATCTTGCCGGGCGCGGATGACCTTGGCGGGCGCTCAGCCAAATCGCACCCCGGATAGAGACCCGAGACTCCTTACCGGACTGGAGCCCGGGATTGGCGACCGCGCTCCTCCCTTTCGTAGGGCCACGAGCCAGTGTTCGCGGCATGAGCCGCCATCGCCAGAAACCCGTCAGCGAAGCCCAGACCCGCTACGCCCACCTCCGGGCGCTGATCGACATTCGACTTGCCGAGCTCATCTTCGCCCTCGATCGCCACGAAGCGAACCGCAGCAACTGGCGGCGACCCGACGCCCTCGCAACGGTCGACAGCAAGCTCCGCGAGGCTCTCTCGACCTTCGAAGGACCGGGGCTGTGCGAGACCGAGATGTTCGCTCGCTACCGTCGCCTTCGTGCCACAGTTGCAGGGAGGAGGCGTGCCCGTGGAAAGCAGCGGCCGACCCAGTGTGAGCTGCGTCAGGGAAGGCTGTGCGACGAGGTCGATCCAATCACGTTTCGGGAGCTGATGCGGGAGCTCCAAAGATTCGCCTCATCTTGAGAGCCCTCGCGCTGAGACCACGGCGGTGAGCGCGCCCGACCGATGCGCCTCAGCACTCACTTGCTCGGCTGGGCAGGCTGCATGAGGCCTAACCCGACCTATTCGTCATGCGGCGAGCTGATCTCGGTTAGCGGGCGAGATTCGGCTGGAAGGGTCGGTGAAGGCGAGTACGGTGGCTCGCGGAGGCGAGCTACGGTCTCCGACAGCCTGTCTTCGGGCGCGCACAGACTCCTTCGGGACGTTCGTTCAGGGAACCCTCGTCAAGGTGTACGACCACCCGAGCCCGGTGGTGAGGCTCCGACCACTGACGCGCAGGCCCTTCTCGCCGACTTCCGCTAGCGCGGCGCCCTTTTCCGCCAGGAAGACCAGGCGTCTGCCGGCCGCCCACGCCGCGTGTGACTGCCCATCGATCCGGAAGTCGAGCCGGCCGCCCGCGCGACGGACGAGGTACTCCTTGCGACTCTCCTGCGCGTTCTTCCACTTCCCGATCAGGGGCGCATCCTGGTCGGAGACGAAGCCCTCGAGCGGCTCGGTGTCCATCCTGGTCAAGTGGGACTCCGCGGAAGGCAAGAACGCCTGGTCGTCCCTGGGGACGACGAGATCGGGAGCCTTGCTCCGGCTACGTTCCAGCGTGCCCTCGAGACCGTCCTTCGACAGAGTCCAGGTGCCCCGTCCGTTCGCTCCGTCGACCTGGTGCCATTCGAACGTGAGCGAGCGGTCTGTGGCCGTGCCGTGGAAGATCCCGGCGTTGTACCAGCCGATCACCTGGCCGCTTGGTGAGGAGTACACGGAGTAGCCGAGCGCATCGCTCGAGCACCAGACTCCGCTGAAGGGATGGTCTCGGCGCCGGGGTCCGGCCTGCGATCGTTCCAGCCAGGCGTCCACGCCGCTTGGCCCGATCATCCGAGCGAGCGGATCCTCCCGCATCAGCTTCTCCATCGTAGCGACACATTGCTTGCGGACGCCCTCGAACCACTTCACCCTTCCCTGGGCCTCGTGCCATGCGGCGATCCGATCCTTGCGCTCCTGGCTCGCGTCGTTCCGAGCGTAGCCCGTGAGGGTCTGCCCAAGCCGTCGCTCTTCCTTGCGCCAGGCGTCGATGGAGTCGTCGAGGCGCTCGAGAGTCCCTGCCAGGGAAAGGCAGCGGTCGTCGTCCGCTCCCACCAAGAGCAGGACTGCTCTAGGAGAAGCGGCCGCATCCAGGGCCTCGAGCGCCAGGGGAGTCTTGATCTCGGTGTGGATCTGCGCCCGCCCGCGCCGGTCGATCTCCAACTCCAAGCCGCCGGCCACGCCTTCGAGCGGGAGCTCGAAGACGAGCGTCTCCAGGCCGTCCACTCGCTTCGGCTGCCCTCGCGCCGCGGCGCCTCCAGCCGTGCGCACGCGGAGCGTCTCCACCCGGTCCAGGACGTCGAAGCCCATGACTCTCCCGCGCACGGCTCCCAGGCGCAGGCACCAGAGTTTGTCCTCGGGCGGCGGAAAGGCCGTATCCGGGACCACAAGCTGCCCCGGACTGAACGCGCGCACCAGCCCGAGAACGGGCACGCTCAGCACCGCGGCCCTGCCCTTCACCGCGCAGTCGAGCGCCAGGCTCGACGTCCCCGCGTCGAAGCCGAACCAACCTCCGCTCCTCTCCGTCAGACGCTGGACCTGCCGCTGGAAGGCGAGGGCCTGTTCCTGCGCTTCGAACCAGAACCAGCGCGTCGTGTCCGGAGGGCTGTTCGCGTTCAGCTGGATCAGCGAGAAGAGCGCCGCGGCTTGCGCGCTCGCGAGCTCGGACGAGCCCGTGAGGATCGTGCCGAGGGCGGCCTCCATGGCCTCTTCCTTATCCACCCCGAACGAGAAGCAGAGCAGCGGCGCGTCCGAGCGCTGCCTCTTGCGCATCGTCTCCAGCGCTTCGCCCAGGGCTTCGCGCAGGGGCAGGGAGAGAAGGGCATTGGCCGACGGCGGCGCGCCGAAGAGAGTCCAGCCCGCGCGCCGCACGGGCGGCTGGCCCTGGAGCAGGTCCTGATGTCCGCCCGCATCCAGGGCCCGGACCAGGGACTCGAGTCTCGGCGGGTCGAGCGCGCGACACGCGACCGTGGAGGCTCCAGAGGCCGACTGGAAAAGGAAGGTTTCCTCGATGCCCGCCGCGATCAGCTTGCTGCGGAGCGAGCGCGCCTCCACCTCATCGCGCAGGGCGGTTTCCCAGGGGCTCCCTCCACCGGGCGAGCCGAGCACCATGGCGACGAAGGGCAGCGTGTGCAGCTCCAGGAAGGGCAGATCGAGCCGCAGCACGCGGCGCGTGTCCTGGGCGAACGCGAACCAGGGAGCCGAGGCGTCTGCCTCTGCGAGGACGCCTTCAGCGGCCACCGCGATCGGCTCGACGGGCGCTTCCTGCACACGGCTCGATTCGGCGGTCTCCTGCGCAGCAACTTGCGCCGACATCGTGGGCTCCGCGGGTCCCGACGATTGCGCGGAAGGGCCGGCGAGTTGAGGCTCGACGACGTCGTTCTCCGGTCCGCTCGTCGAGGAATCAGTGGTACCTCCGGGCGCCGAACTCCCGGATTCACCGCGCGACAGGAAGAGGACGGTGAGAAGGCCCGTGAGTGCGACCGCCGAGAGCCAGAGAGCCCGCGTTAGATTCCCGGAGGGCTGTTCCCGGGGCGGCCGGTGCGTCTTGGCGCGGAACGGAGGTCTCCGCGAGCCTTCCTTCGGCGCCACAGGGCGTGTAGAGAGGCAGCGGTTGCAAACCGTGCGCCCGCGGATGTCGCGGGCCTCGCTGAGCTTCGAATTGGGGATGGACTCGAAGCACAGATCGCAAAACGTGATGTCCATGAGCGCGCCCATTCTCCTCGCGAATCCCAGCCGTCCCAAGCCGGCGACGCAGGCCGGATTGTAGTCGGAGGCGAACCGCGAATGCCAGGGTGCGAGGCCCAGCCCCGCCGGGCTCAGTCGCCGCGCGCGAAGCAGTACAAGGCCTTCTCCGTGCGCACGAACAACCCTCCGGCGCCGAGGGCGGGCGTGGCGTGGATCCGTGGATCGTCTCGCCGAGGTCGCAGTGCGAAAGCACCTTCGGCTCGGCGCCAGCGGACAGCACGACGATGCTTCCCTCCTGGTTCGCGATGAAGAGCTTGCCGTCGGCCGCGATCGGCGAAGCATCGGAAGCATCGCAGCAGGTGCGGCCACGACCTACTTCAATGCCGACCGACCCCATCAGGGCCGCGGAAACCGGCCAACCCAGCGTGAGCTGCGCCAGGCTCGCCGGTGCAAGGAGGTCTCGCCAATCACGCTTCGCGAGCTGATGCGGGAGCTACCAAGATTCGCGCAGTTCTGGGCGCGGGGGGCCGTGAGCCCTTGCGCGTAGCTTACTGTACTACCGTCGCGCCCAGAACCGGTAGGCTTCGATCCACTCTGCACCCTTGGGGCGAGGAACCGGAAGAGGAAGGTTGAGAATCGGAATGGGCTGCCGGGTCTCGGCTCGACGGCAGATGGCGATGATCTCGTTGCCATCATTGAAGTCGATCCGTTCGACGGTGACCGGAACACCGAGCACCTCCGTCTCGAACGGCAGCTCGAGGTTCTCCTCGAGCATCGTGTAGATCCCGGTCCGCTCCTCGGACTCTCCGCAAGCATCGACCAGGGCCTCTTCGACGAGAGCCTCAAGCCGTGTCCGAGTCGGCGGCCACGCGCCCTTGCGTTTCGTAGCCGCCCGTGGTGCTTCCCCCAATGGAAGCTGGCGCGATCACCTGGGTCGCACGGCCTTGAAGTCCCCTAGTTCCCCGAGGATCTGGACGAACTCGTCCCAGAGCGGCGCAAGGAGGTAGTCGTGCTGGTTCGTCAAGATCACAAAGGCCGTGACTCGCCCGTTGTGGATCTCTTGATACGCGTTGGTCGTGGTGCCGGTGAACTCGCCGCCATAGAAGTACCACCAGTCCCCCGTGGTCGGAATCGGGTTACCATCCGCGATGCGCCTGGTGAGGAAGCGGAGGTAGCCTTGCGCAGTGACGCTGAGGTGACCGAAGTCGTCCAGATAGAGCCACCGATCGAACGGCCAATCTCGGGTCTTGTACCAGACCTCATGCGGATCTCGAGACTGCAGCTGCTCCGTTGAAAGGATCAGCGGATCGATTCCAACCGCAGTCGCATCGACCACTTCCGACTCGATGAACGCCTCCGTATCTCCAGTAAAGAGGCGCACAAGGTAGTTCAGGAGGAAGTAACCCTCGTTCGAGTACTTGGTGCTCGAGCCCGGGTCGAAGAACAAGGGCGCAGCGTAGACTGCCTGCGCCATCTCCCAGGCCCGAGCATCCGCACCAAGGGACTCGTAGAGCTGCTCAGCAAACGGCGGATATCCCGTTCCACTGGCGTGCGCCAGCAGGTGACCGATCGTGATGTTGGCAGTTCGCGGGTCTACGGCGACACCAGGCGGCGGAGTAATCCCCCTTCCCTCGAGGAAGGGCCAGAAGTGAGCATCCACGGTGAGGGACGTTCCTGTCAACGGATCCACGAAGCCTGTCTCGATCAGTCTTCGAACACAGGAGGCCGTCACCGCCTTGTTGAGGCTCGCAATTCGGAAGTACGAATCGCGTGGGGCGCGACGTTCTTGAGACTTGTCCAGGAAGCCGAGGGTGTGATTGGCCACGACGCGGCCATCGCGCTGGACCGCGAACGAGAGAGTCGGGACGTGGTGCGAGGCCGCAAAGCGGCGAGCCGCTTCGAGGAAGCGTGCCGTCCCCGGATACGTGTCGAAGCCCCTGGCCGGTAGCCCATCGAACGGGTTGCGGACGACACCCATGTCGAGGTACCCCGCTCCAACATCGTTTACCGCGTGGATGGCAAGCGTGTTCTCGCCGACGACGAGCGCATCGTTGGCTTCCTTGGTGATCGGCATATACCGATACCGCCAGGGGGTCACGAGGCCTTCCGCATACGGGGGTTGTCCGAAGCGTCCGTCGATTGGCCTGATTCCGTTCTCGCGGAGCTCATCCGGAGGTTCCGGATCGAGCAGCATTGCAGGCTGCCCATTGATGAAGACCTCGATCCGATCGTCCCAGCGCCCCCAGAGCGCCACCGGGTAGCCATCGACGTTCTGAAGGTCGCCGACCGTCAGCTCGAAGGTCGTCCTCACGAATAGGTCGCGGGTGCCCCACATCGTCCGGCTCACGTCCTGTTCCCATGGGTCGCCCGGGTACCCGAAGCCTCCATGCCCGCGGGGCCAGGCCGCGTCGTTGTACCCAGGCTGAGCCCACGCGTGGCCCGGGTAGCTCATCCGGTAGGCCCACGCGTGCGGAGGCTGCGGCATGTTGCCCGCAGGAAGGACGACATCCTCCGAAGCGGGCTCCGGGTCGAAACCGTCATGCAAGAACCGCTTTCTCTCGGAGTTGTCGGGCTGGACGGCCAAGAGGACGGCCTTCCCGCCGAGTCGGATCTGGTCGAGCTGGTCCTTGCTCAGGATCCCGCTGAAGAAGAAGACGTTGTCGATCGCGCCGTGGAAGGACTCGCCGAAGCCCGGGTTCTTGCCGATGGCGATGAAGTCGGTCGACGCCCAGGGGCAAGCCCACGACTGCGTCTCGACCCCATCGACGTAGAGGCGGACAGTGCCCCACTGGCCGGAGGCGAGGTCGTGCACGGCAAAGCGATCGTAGACGGTGGCCACGAAGTGCCACGAGCTCGAAGGCGTGGCGATAGGGCCGGCGAAGGAGCCAGCACAACCGCCGGCGAACGCGCTCCAGCTCGGCGTCCCAGTGCTGCGCGAGTCGATCGCGATCGTCCGATCGAAGTTCCCATTGTCCGCGGACAGGATGGACTGGACCACCGGCGCGACCGAGTCGACGCGAACGAACGCCCCCATGCTGAACTGGGGGAAGGCGTGGGTGAGCGGGCTTGCGTCCAGGCCCACGCGGATCCAGTCGTCGACTCCATCAAACTCGAAGGCCCCTCCCTCGTACCCAGCAGTCGTGTGCGTCGCTCCCAAGACGCTCGCCTGCACCCCCGAACCCGAAATGTCCACTGGCTGCCCTGTTGCCACATCGAAGTCGAAGATGGCGCGCTGCTGCGCCCACACCGCGGGAGCCATGGCCCCCATCACGAAGAGCCCCTTGACGCCCACTGTCCACAATCCTTGCTGTCTCGAATTCTTCGTGTTCATCGACCTGCTCCCATTGTTGGCGACCTGAGCGGAGTTTCCTGACCTTCGGGGTCGGGGGCGGCGGCCTCACGGCGACGTGGCCTCCCCGCCGGCCCACTCTGGAAGAGGACGACCACTTGGCGACTTGCAGAGTTCTTCCCGGATCTTGCCCGACCGTGGTTCCCACGACGGCCCGCCCGTTTCTCCTCCCTGCACCGAATCGAACCCGCCTGCTCAGGGGACCAGGAGAGTGGTGACAACATTGCTTCGGAAGTGAAGCCCGGACTTCGGGTGCAGCAGCAGGAACTCGTGACGGAGTTCCTTCCCGATCAGGTGCTCGCCGAGGCCGGGTGGTAGCCTCAGGCTTGCGTTGGCTCCGCCCTGCCAGATGCCGCGGAAACCCGTGGTCTGGACACCTTGCCCCCGGAGGATCGAGAGTCCGTAGGGATCGGCTGCACCACGCAGGTGGGGCGCTGCCTCAGTGCCCGGGTCACCGAGAGAACCGATGATCTGGTACACGAGCTCCTCGGCTCCTGTGGCTTCGGGGTCACTCAGCGTGAACTCCACCGTGCCTCCCGTGGCAACGGAGACATGCGTCACGCTGCTTTGCATGGCCATGAGAGCCGCGGCGGAGTACTCGATCTCCAGGCGGTAGTCCCCGCCCACCGAGAAGAACTCGAGGAAGTGAAGCCGATACTCCTGGGGAGCCCCGGCGCTCGGGGCGCGCACGGTGCGCCAGGCATTGGAAACATCGCCTGTGCCACCGACGAGTGTCGAGAAACGACCCTCGAGCCCCACCCTGGTGATGCGCTGAGGAACGAAGGATGCACCGCCAAGGTCCGTGAGAACCAGGTACTTCCAGCCCCCCCGGGACATCGGCAAGGAGACCGAGGTCGAAAGGTCGCTGGAACTCGGCGGGCCATCCTGTCGCACATCAGGAACGTCGATTCGCTCAACACCTTCGACCTCCCCCGCGCTCGAATGCACTTCGAGAGCCCCCGTGACGCCCAACCCTCCGGCCGGCAAACGGCCGGTATCCGCTAGCCCTTCGACGAGGAAGTCGGGCTTGCCGTCGTCCGCGGGGGGTGAACCCCAGGGCGACCGACGAACGTGTCCGCGGCCGTTACCAACGCTGCCGTTCCCGTTGCCTCCGGAAGACGAGCCCCCTGGAGACGGAACTGACGGCAGATGTGCCATCGGCTTGCCCAACCTTACGGCGTGGACAAGCCAGTACGGCACGACAGCCTCGATCAACCCCTGGTCGCCCGTGCCCCCGAGGCCATCCCGATGGGAGAAGCTCGCCACGAGGTTGCGGAACTCCCCCTGGATGTTCGTCGTCATCAGCCACCGAACGACCCGGTTCTCGCCAGGATCGATGTCGCCGAGCGCCTGTCTCGTCTCGCCGGGCTGCGGCACGCCATCGACCTAGCCGCCGAGCACTTGGAAGGCGACCGCCAGTCCATTCTGGTTGTCGATGATCTCCACTTCTTCGAAGGACTGGATCCGGACGTCCCGCGCGACTCCCGGCCCCGCGTTCTGCACCATGAGCCCGAGAGAGAAGGGCTCGGCCGGTTCCACCACGTCCGGCGTGAACGGGTCGTCCGAGTAGACGATGCGCTGCAGGTAGTAGTTGAGGGTGAGGCTCGGATTCGGGCGCACCTCGATGGTCTGCGGGAAGAGCGGTGCCACGATCAGGCTGCCGTTCTTCCGGTAGCGAAGGACGCCGCCGACCTCGTAACGCACACTCGTCTCCGTCGGCGCGGCCTCCCTCAGCGGAGAGATCGTCCAGGTGGCCTGCCCGCTGGCATTGGGGAGGACATCCCCGAGGCTCCAGCCCCAGGCCTCCCCGGCGAGCGGCTCTCCGGTTCCGAAGTACCCGACCAGGGAAGGCAAGCCGACCGAGAACCGCTGATCGGCCGCATCTCCCCCGACCTCGTCGAACGTGAAGACGGCCTCGACGTCCTCGAGGAGGGCGGTCGTCCCGTTGTTGAGCTCGAGGGTGGCCGTGAAGACCGTCCGCGTCAGCACGAGCTGCTGCGAAAACTGAACACGAACGACAGCGCAGACCGTGTCGTCTTGCATCGATTCGGATGGATGCCCGAGGCCCGCGGTGAGCAGGAAGAGTCCGAGAAGGAAGTGCTTCATGGGGGTTCTCCAGATCAAGCGGGTTCGCAGCCGGTATCGACTTCGGGAGCGGGCGGTGGGGTCACGACAGGATCGCCGGAGTCCCCACCGCTTCCGCCGCCGGAACCTCCGGGAGGTGCGCCTCCACCGCCGCCGCCACCACCACCACTACTTCCTCCGCCACTACCGGAAGGATCACTCGGGTCCGGAGGAAGATCAGGCGGCGGCACGCCCGGAGAGACCTCGGTCCCGCACTCATCCGTCGGGGTCGAGTAGAAGATGGGAGTCCAGTAGTACGTCGGCGCCGCGTTCACGATGAAGTGACGCAGCCCCCAGGAGATCGAGGAGTTACAGAGCTGGCCGTAGGTGCCGTAGGCCCTCGACACCGTGACGGGCACGAGCACGGCCTGTCCCGCAGGCAGATCGCCGATCGTCGTGACCAAGGGTGTCACCATGACCCCGTTGAGGTCCGGCATGAAGAGCTCGAGCCCGTTGGCCGTGATCAGCCCGGTGTTCTGGATCAAGAGGTCGACCTGCATGCTCTCGCCGGGCAAGAGGTCGAGGTGGATCAGGCTCGGCTCGACGAGCAGCTTCGGCAGGGGCACTTGGGCAACGAACTCGGCCTCGATGTTGATGTCATACTCGTCCGGCACGCTCGTCTCGACGACCGTGAACGTGTAGGTGACGGCCTGCAGGCTCAGGAAAGCCAGCAGGTTCTGCTCGCTACCCGGCAGGACCTGGATACGGGCACGATAGGAGCCGTGGTCCAGAGCATCGATCTCGACATCGTAGGTCCCCGCCAGGATGTCCAGGCCTAGGGGCGCGAGCGTCGCATCGAAGACTTGCCCGCTCGCATCCGAGTACCCCTCGTAGAGGGTGTCGGAATCGTTGTAGCGGCGCAGGACCACGTGGGCACCTGCCAGCCCCGGCACCGGCGGATCGAGTTGCGAACCATCGAGCCCCCAGTATGCGAGTTCGTCCACAACCACGAGGTTCGCCGTTCCGGTCTCCCGGGAATCCACGGTCAGGTCGTAGGGGATCGGTAGCCCGGTTGGATTCTCCTGCCAGGCCACGCGAATCCCATTCGCCGAGCTGATGCTCGTGCCTATGGCGAGTGCCGAGCTCGGAGCAACGAACACCTCGATGCTCCGCTCCTCGCCGGGCGCAAGCACCCCGAGATCCGGAGACGTGGCTAGCTGGAACAGGCAGCCGAGAACACCGAGCCCACCGCAAGGGGAGATGCCGCAGGTCGAGACGCAAGGCACCTGCACCTGCAGGCCGGTGGCGGCCACCCCGCCCTCGTTGCGTACGCGGATCTCAAGCCGGCCCGCCTGGCCGATAACGGGCCTTGCTCCGTCGAGCTGGTTCTCGACCAAGACGATGTCCGGGGCATCGAGCGCCACGAACGCGTTGACCTCGTAGGCCCCGAGCACGGTCGATACCCCCTCTACCACCGCCGCAAATTGCGCCTGGATCAGTTCAGCGATCGAGGGATCCACCGGTAGCCCGCCAGCCGACAGTGTGGCCTGGACCGCCACGCTCTGGTTCGGCTGGAGGACCTGCGGAATGGCGGATAAGGCGAGGTCGAGCAGAGAAGAACCGACGACCGTGGCCTGGATGCCCGTCACGGGCGTGTTGCCCGGGTTGGTCAGGGAGAAACCGAGCACCAGCTCCTCACCCAGGCGCACGGAACGAGTGACCTTCGAGGGTGATGCCCGCAGGTCGTGGACCACGAAGTTCGCCTGCACGTTGGTTCCCGAAACCTCTGCAATGGCCGGGTGATCGGCATAGACCTCGAAGAGGCCGGCCTCGCCGATGAGCGGCTCGAAGTCGAGAGTGAAGTCCCCCGTGGCCGAGCTGACCACTGGCGGCAACACCCGTCGCGTGCCCTTGTGCCGGATCCGAATCGAAGCCGCCACGCTGCCTACGGGCATCCCGTCCGCCGTCGAGATCGTCTGCCCCTGTATCGGGACTTCGACCGTGTTCACCTGCTCCGGCGATGCCCTGTCGGGGTAGCTCCCTGAAAGAACGACTGTATATTCCGGTCCTGTGACCACGAACGGCACGGCGAAGGAGTTGTTTCCTTCATTGGCCTCGGGCAACACACCGGCGGTGTCGAGCTCACCGACGAGGTACCAGGTACCCACGGTCATCGGCAGACTGAACGGGACATCGCGTTCGTAGTGAGCCAGCGGAGCCAACAGGCCGGAGAAACTCGCACTCACGAGCAGGGTGTCTCCCACTGGATCGAGCACGGGGTCCGTCGAGAGATAGAGGCGGTCGAACCACGCGCCGCGTGCCGTCCCCTTCCCGCTCGAATCGGGATCCTCGTTTCGGATGGTCCACTTCGCCGTGGCCGGGGTTCCGATGTAGAGCTCGTCCAGCGTGGGAGTCACGACCAGGCTTGCAAGCGATAGGTCGGGGCGGTCGAGCTGCTGCAGTTCGAATGCCTGCGCGCTGGCGGCGATGTTGTTGCCCTCGCCCTCACCCTCGCCGATCCCGTTCAGCTCGTCGAGCCGAACGATCAGGTAGTACAAACCCCGCGCGCCGTCCGGCAGATCCGCCGTGACGAGCTGCAAGTAGGAGGCATCGACCGCTAGCGGCCCCGGAGCGGGAAAGCTCCCGATGCGCAGGTCGTCCTGCGAGAGGAACCGATCCGTGGACAGGAACGCGGTATCGACCCAGGCTTGTCCGCCACCGAGCTGCTGTGCTGTGCCTGTGCCATCGTTGAACACGGTCCAGGAAAGGGTCGCCGGTTCCCCCTCCTCGCTCGTGGGCGGAGTAACAACGGTGGTCAACTGGAGATCGGCCCGCGGCGCGGACGTGATCCGGATGGGCTCGGCAAAGACGGTCGAGTTGTTCTGCTCCGCACCAGGCTCGTCCAGGCTGTCTTCGGCATCCGTGATCAGCCCGAAGTAGTACGTCCCGTCGAGACCCGCAGGCAGTTGCACGGGGATGGAACGGCTGTACTCCTCTCCGGCCGCCAGAGCCGCCACAGGGCCGTCCACCAGGGCCAGGACCGTGTCGAGGTCGTCGATCACGTTGTCCGCGGAAAGGACGATGCGATCCTTGAAGCTCCCTGTCGTGGGCTCGGCCCCATCGTTCCGAACCGTCCAGGTGACTGGGGATGCGGGAGTCGTGTTCGCGACTCCTTTCCGCGGCCCAGATGTGGCCACGGGAACTAGGTCGGCGTCGCTCGACGAGACCCACTCGATCTGGTCTTCAGAGTCGTCCTCATGGTCCGGACCGCCGAACGCACCGCCCCAGTTCCTGAGTGTCAGCACTCCGCTCGCGACTCGCGAGACGTTGTAGGTCGCCGTCCCGTACGGATTCTCGAAGTCAATGTTGTCCAGGGTCACGTCTCCGGGCACGTTCCACGTGCAGGCGACTCCGGTAGGCCCGCTGCGGAAGATACCATCATGCACATTAAAGGGGGGAAGCCCGATGCTTCCACTGAATCGAGCCCCGAGAGACGAGGTCCCCCCGATATCGAAGTGTCGGGCCGCAAAAGTACCATCCACAGTGAGCGAATGCCCAGGAGACATGAACTCCCGAACAACCGCCGCGGCAGTCGGAGTGCCATCAAGCATGAGCTGGCCACTGGGGAACACGTGAATCTCGGACGTGGGCCCAACTTCAATGGCCCCTCCGGCGGCAACTCGAAGCGTTCCAGAAACAATGCTCGGCGAAGACGGCGGCGACAGGAGTCTCAAGCGGTTCGATCCCGAGTCGAGAAGAGCGCCTGTCGCAACATCCAGACTCGTCGAGACCTGAAGATCTCCACCCAGTTGGCACGTACCCGAGGCCACGTGCAGCCTTGGCAGGCTCGGGGGATTCGCGTCAATGCCGGCGATCGAGACGTTTCCGGCAGTCTGAACGTACACCTGGGAGTTGATCTGAACTCCGGTGCCCACCTGCAGCGAGCCCCTGCATTCCAGCCGACCCTGACCGCCGATGCTCGAGTTATAGGTTAGAGTGCCGCCGGCTAGCGTTGCCACGCCAGCGACGACGCAGCCTGGCTGATCGCCAAATCCTTGGGACGTGACTCGAAGCGTGCCTCCCTGCAGCGTCAAGCTCGTTAGGGTCGAGTCTCCGTATCTCGTCGACAGTTGCCCGCCCTCGACGACCAAGCTTCCGATCGTTGCGTAGTCCAGATCGGCGTAGCCAGTGGTCATGTGCACCGCATCGACAAGCCCGCCTCCGTAGTTGGCGATCAGGACAGGGCTTCCAACTGATCCGCTGGGCTCCACCCAGCTGCCTGCGAGGCGGCTGCTGCTGTCTTCAAGAGTTAACTGCTTGGTCACTGTCAGGGGAGCGAGCAGAGTGGTCGTTCCTGAGCGTACCGTCAGCCGTGGCAACGTCGGGGCTCCATTCACTCCACCGATCGTGGCACCATTCGTTGAATAAATCTCGAGCTGCGCGGTCGAGTCGATCGAGACCCCTGGCCCCACCTGAAGCGTGCCACGACACTCCAGTCGTCCATATCCAGCATTGGGGTTGTACGTCAGGCTACCCCCAGTCAGCTGAGCTACTCCTGTTATGACAACACCAGGCTCAAGGCTGAATCCTCCAAGGCTACCGACGCGCAGTGAACCACCTTCAAGAGAGAGGTCTGTTGCGGTCAGGACGACACCCGGCGCCGTTGTCAGCTGACCAAGGGTAACCTCACAATAGTTCACGGTAGAGTTCTGCACCACATCGAGCTGACCTCCCGCGGTGCGAAGAACTTCAACGTTGGCTCCACTTAGACGCCCGTAATTCTGAACCCCACGAACTTCGGGTACCGTCGAGCCAAGAGCACTGAGCGTCGCAGGAGAGGCCGCCGTACCACTTAGTTCGATCCAACTTCCAGATAGGGTGCTTGTAGGTGACCCCGACACAGAAACCGTTATCTGCAATGGAGCGAGTAGCGTTGTAACCCCCGAGGCCACATGCAGCCTGGGCAGGCTCGGGGACATCAAAAGTTAAGAAACTGCGTGACATTGAAGACAAGTACGGTGTTATAGATATATGCAAGGAAAATACACCTCAGGACTTTTTTTACGAAGCCAGACTTACCACTTTCCCTCAGAATCTAGCCGATTGAACGCAAGGCGAAGATTCCGGTCGTCTACTCGAGCTCCAGAT
>JANOGB010000392.1:0-15214 GCA_031413955.1 Planctomycetota bacterium
CTTCTCTTCTCTTCGAGAGAGCCGCAGAGAAGAAAAGAAAACAGCGCCGGGCTGGAGCCCGGCGCTCCCGGTTGAAGTAGAGGGCGGTGCGATCACCTCTCGGACTGGAGCTCGTAGAGCGCGAACCTCCCGCCCGGGCTCTGCCACAGGAGATCGAAGCCCGGCAGGTGCTCCGGATCCTGCGTCCTCTGCGCCAGCGCGCTGCCGCGCGGCATGCCGTTGACGCTGTAGGGAATACCGGCCTGGTAGCGCGAGGCCCACAGGATGCGCCAGTCGTAGGCGAGGTAGCGCGTGCGGTGCTCGCGCAGGTACCCGGCGAGCTCGGCCGGCGTGCCGCGCGTGGCGACCATGCGGTACTCCTGCAGGCGCGCGCGTGCCGCGGCGGACTCGTACTTCGGCTGCACCAGGATCGGATGCCCCGTGTGCGCGAGAATCGCGGTCGAGTTGACCTCGTCCGAGCTCACGGGTTCGCCGGCGGGGACGAGCGTGCGGATCGCGTCCAGCGCCTGGCCGAGCTCGCTCACGTGCTCGGGGTTGTACCAGGTGTTCTCGTGCGCGCTGACGCGCAGGAGCTCGCCGAACCACAGACACGGCGGCCCGAGCAGGAGCACGGCCGCGAGCCCCGTGACCAGCCGCTCGCGCCCCGCGCGCCAGCGCGCCGCGGCCAGGACCGACGCGAGCGGCAGCAAGACCGCCGCCAGGATCGCGGTGCGCAGGATCAACCACGAAGCGAGCAGCGCCACCGCGCCGAACAGCGCCAGGATCGCCTCGGACGCGCGGCCACGGCCGTGCCACCAGTTCGGCAGGCAGACGACGAAGAACAGCGCGAAGCCGGCCAGCGACGTGCTCAGGTGTAGCGCGAGGCTGAGCGGCGGCAGCGTGTCGAACGGGCCCTGCCAGAGGATGCGCACCTCGAACGGCAGGTCCTCTGGGTCGGCGGGGAGCTGGCCGAGGTGTCGGAGCTTGGCTGCGATCAGCCCGAACACGTGCGAGTAGTCGCCCAGGCCGCCGCCGAGGGCGCGTGAGGCGACGAGCGAGATTCCAGCGGCACTCGCGAGCAGCGCGAGCCCGAGGCCGGTGCGCGCGGCCAGACCGAGCGCGGGCCTTTGCCGCGCTTCCCGCAGCCGCTCGAGCCACGCCAATCCGGCCAGCGCCGCGCAGATCTGCATCGGCAACGAGAGGAGCTGCAGCTTCCCGCGCAGGAACGGTTCTCCCAGACAGCCGAGTGCAAGAGGCAGCAGAGTGAGCCACGCGTGCCGCACGCGCAGCGGGTTCTCACCGCTCCGCAGCGTCCAAGCGAGGAGCGCGCCAGCTTCCATCGCGATGAAGAACCCGGCCGCGTGCCACGACACCATCGCCACGAGCAGCGCGAGCCCCGCCAGGAGAAACGCCACCGGCGTGCGCACGCGCGCCGCTCGGGCGAGCAGCCACAGGTGCGCGACGAAGGCGGGAAAGCTCAGGTCCTCGCCCAGCAGCACGTAGCTCGTCGTGCGCCAGCTTGCCGGCAAGAGGCACCACGTCCCGAGCGCCACCAGACCCAGGGCCCGGCTCCCCGAGAGCTCGCGCGCGAGCCCGAAGACCGCCAGACCCGCCGCCGCGGCGAGCCCGCTGAACAGCACCACGCACCATTCGTGCAGCGCCCATCCGCCGCCGAACCAGCGCCAGGTGTTCGCCGCGAGCCACATCTGCGCCTGCGGAAACTCGACGCGCGCGTCGACCGTGTCGGGCCACTGGACCGCGTTCGTGTGCGCCAGGTCGTCCGGGATCCGACCCTCGTTCTCGGCGATGCGCTCCGTGAACCAGTAGAGCAGCGCCGGGTCGCTCTTCAGCAGTCCCCGCGGATCCTCCCGGTTCCAGTCCGGGATCGCGTGCGCGAGCTCGATCCGCGTGCGCCAGACGGCCACGACGGCGAGCAGTGCGACCAGCCACGCGAGCGCGGACTGCACGCGGTCTCTGCGCGAAGTCGCCTCAGGAGTCGTCATGAGCGAGGTAGGCTGCCGTCACCGATTGCATTCCGGAAGGGGGCCAACAAGCGCGCCGCACTCAGCTCCCCGAGGGCACGGTCGCCGGCAGGCTCGTCAGGAAGCGGCTCCAGCTCTCGCGCCAGGCGCTCCAGCGTTGCTGGACGTCGCTCGAGGCGCTCTTGAGCGGTTCGTGCGGCGCCTCCCAGCGGCAGATCGGCTTCACCATGTCCTCGATCCTGTCGTCGGCGCGCTTTTCGCTCGGGACGCGGCCCACGTGGAAGAGCGCGAGGTGCGTGAGCGCGGGACGGCCGGCGCGCTGCCATTCGCGCGCCAGGTAGTCGCACATCGGCTTCTGCAGGAACTCGCGCGGCTTGCCGTCGTCCAGCAGGGTCAGCTCGCGCCAGTAGCGGCGCGAGTTGTGGTTGGGGAAGGTGCGTGCGTAGTGCTCGGGCAGGCGCAGCTCGCGGAAGGGCACGGCCTCGAGCACGTCGACCACGGTTCCGTCCTCCTGCTGGCCGAGCACCAGGAACCAGCCAAAGAACAGCCGGTCGATGTCGGTGAACATGTTCCAGCTCTGGACCAGGCTCATCTGGCGGCCGTAGTCGTCGATCACTTGCGGGAGCGGCAGTGGTCCCTCGTCCTCGCGGTCGTAGGGATCCTTGACGGCCGAGTTCAGGTTGGAGGCGGCGATCACGGCCAGGGCCAGCACGAGGAAGGCGTTGCTCGCGCCGGTCAGCGCGCGGGCCAGAGTTCCTGGGGGGCGCGCTGGCGCTTCGGCCTGGCCTAGACGCGCGACGAGCGCCGCCTGCCGGATCTTCCAGCGCGCCGCAGGTGCCGCGGGCAACCAGCGCGCGAGCCGCTCCCAGAACGTGCTCGGGAGGAAGAGCGTAAGCATGACGATGCACAGGAACTGGAAGAGCCCGATGTGGATCGTCGCCTGCAGCGTCAGGTGAAAGGCCGCGAACAGGAAGAAGAGCAGCGTGCGGATGCGCTGCGTTCCGAACGGGAAGAAGAGCACGAACGGCGCCAGGCCCTCGAGCGCGAGCGTGGCGAACGTCAGGAAGCGGCAGGCTCCCGGGTACTGGCCGAGCCACTCGCCGAAGGGCCGCGTGTACTCGATCACGTGCGTGAAGACCCACACCGCCTCGCCGCTCTGCCACACGTCGTAGCGCGCCTTGAGATAACCCGCCATCCCGTAGAAGATCGCGATCTGCAGCAGCACGCCCGCCGTGCCGAGCGTGAGCACGCGCGGTTCAGCGGCCACGCCCGGCTCGGCTGGCGCGCGCGCGGAGCTGCGCAAGCGATCGAGCGACCAGTGCGCGCCGAGCGGCAAGAACATGGCCCAGAAGGAGAGCGCCTTGAGCAGCACGTCGCCGGTGTGGCAGACGTAGGGGTTGCGGCGCACGAGCGAGGCCAGCAGCACGAACGAGAGCACGCTGACGAGGCGCGTGCGCCAGCCGAGCACGAGCAGCAGCGCGACCAGCGCGAAGAGCCAGAAGAGCGCCGCCTGGACCGCGACCTCGTCGCTCAGCAGGAAGACACGGAAGAGCACCGAGTCCGGGCGCATCCCCGCCGCGAGCTCGCGCGGAAAAGCGCCCTCGCCCGTGTAGTGCAGGCGCAGCGTCTTGGCGCGCCCGAAGAGGTCCCACAAGAGCAGGAGCCCCAGGCCGATGCGGAAGCAAGCTAGCGAGCGGCGATCGATGCCGAAGAGCTCGCGGAGCCTCGGCGCGGGGCGGGGCGCGACCGTAGGTTCAGGGGGCATGCGGCGCTGCACGATGGCGCTGCACGATATGGTACCCGTGCACGTTTCGCGCGCGCCGCTGACGCAGGCCCTCGACCCGGGCTATCTTGTCGGGGAGGACGGGTCCACCCCATGCACTTCGCGCTGGCCGGTTTGGTGAGCCTCGTCGCCGGCGTCGTCCTCGGCGGCGGCGGCGGCGAGAGCGATCTCGTCGTGCTCAAGAACGGCAAGGAGCTGCGCGGGCGCGTGGTGTTCGAGGACGAGACCACGCTGGTCCTGCGCCGGGACACGCGCGACACCTCGGTCGAGCAGCGCTCGATCGAGCGCGTGGAGTCGCGCCTGCGCAGCCTCGGCGACCTGCTCGACAACGAGGCGCGCGCCGAGCTCCACGAGCGCACCGAGCTCGAGCTCCTGGCCGCGCAGGCAGAGGAGATGGGACTCGCCGGCGAGGCGCAGGTCTTCTGGTGGCGCAGACTGCTCCTCGATCGCGAGCACGAGCCGGCGAACCGCGCCCTCGGCCACGTGAAGCGCGGCCAGGGTTGGGGCATACCCGTGGACGGACGCACGGTCGATTGGGACAAGCGCTTCGAGCTCGCCCAGGACTGGGGCTCGGCCTGGGAGCTCTCCAGCCTGCACTACGAGCTGCGCAGCAATCTGCCGTTGCAGCGGACCCTCGAGAGCCTGCTCGACATCGAGCGCCTGTACCGGGTCTTCTTCGAGCTCTTCGGCGCCGAACTCGCGCTCTACGACGTGTGCCGGCCGATGCGCGTGCACTTGCACGCCGATTCCGCCTCCTATCCCGAGACGGCCGGCGAGGTCGGACGCTACGACCCGGCCACCGACATCGTCCAGGTGGACGCCTCAAAAGGCCTGAACTTCGGGACGCTGGCGCACGAGCTCACGCACCAGTTGCTGCAGAACACGGCCTTCCGCGAGCGGAACGACGAGGGCTGCATCCCGCCCTGGCTGAACGAGGGGCTGGCCGAGTACATGTCGGCCAGCGTGACGCAGGCACCTGGCCTCGTCTTCACGGCCGGCCAGGCGCACATGGAACACTTCCGCGTCCACGCGCTCGCCCGGGATCCCTTCGACCTCACGCGCGTGCTCGCCTTTTCCACGAGCGACTACGACGCGAGCTCCGACCGCACGCTGAAGTACGCGCAGAGCTACACGTTCGTGCACTTCCTGCTGCACGGCGCCGACGGCGCCCAGCGCGCGCCCTTCCTCGAGTTCCTGCGCACGGTCTACCGCGGGAAGGGCTCGGCCACGGATCTGAAGAGCGCACTGAAGGCCGACTGGCGCGAGCTCGAGCAAGGCTGGAACGTCTACGTGCGCGGCCTGTCGCGCTGAGCCTTCAACCGGGAGCGCCGGGCTCCCCCCCGGCTCCGATCTGCTTCTCTTCCTACTCCCAGGGTCTTGGAGAGCGGAAGAAGCGAACAAGGATGAGCCGGGCTGGAGCCCGGCGCTCCCAGGGTGAAGGGGGCGACAATCAAGTCCTACCCGCGTGGGCAAATCCGCAGACGAACCCGAGGCCGAGCGCCACGCGGCCTTCGCGCTGTTCCGACTCGGGCGCGCCGCCGAAGCGCTGGCACGCATCGAGCGCCTGCCCGCGGGCGGCGAGGACGACCCCGTCACCCTGGCCTTCCGCGTGCTGTGCCTGCAGGAGCTGGAGCGCGTGGGGGAGGCCCAGGCCCTGCTGGGCGAGCTCGATGGGCGCGAGGAAGCCGCACCCGTCTGTGAACTCGAGGCGCTCCAGAGCGAGGCCCGGTCCGGCGCCGGACGCTGATCTCACCTGGGAGCGCCGGGCTCCAGCCCGGCTCTGCTCCTTTCTTCTCTCCGTTCTCCCGGAGAACGGAGGCAAGCCAAGAGAAAGAGCCGGGCTGGAGCCCGGCGCTCCCAGGTGAATCCTGAGGGGCTGCGCGGCCGGCTTGCGGATGGAGGTTGGGCCAGGAGCCCGCCTTCGATGCTGCACCGGATCGTACGCGCGCAGAAGCAGGTCTCGCTCGCGGAGCGGGAGCAAGGTCTCGCGCGCATCCCCCTCGTGCGCTCCGTCCTGAGGGAGATCGAGGAGCGCACCTGGCGCCTCCTCTTGCTCGAAGCTGCCCGGGCAGCCTTGGGCCGCGCGCAAGCTGACACCGTCGCGCGTCAGCTCCTCGAGCGCGAGGCGAGCCTCCAGCGACGCGAACTCGCCCGCGCCGGGCGCGAGCTCGCCCAGCTCGGCTGCGCGATCGTCGTCAGCAGCCCCCTGACGATCCAGATGCAGGTTCCGAGCGGAGCCAGGATGCTCTGGATCCTCGGCCGATGCTGAAACGGTGGGCTGCGCCTCAGTGGGCCGGCTTCCGCAGCACGACCACGTCCTGGTAGCCCGAGCCCTGGGGCACGATCTCGAGCACCTCGAAGAAGCGTCCCCACACCTCGTGCACGTGGCGCTTCGAGAGGAAGACGCTCGTGTTGTTGAGCTCGGCCGTGCGCCAGCGGAAGACCGTCTTGTCGCGCGCCATCGGGCTCTGGAAGAGCTCGGGCGTGATCGCGTGCTCGGGGATCGCGGCGCGGAGCGCGAACAGGTAGTCGTAGGCGGTCATCCCCGGCCCGAGCCGGCCCCAGGTGTCGTCGCTGTGGATGGTGAGGTAGGCGAAGCCGCCCGGCTTCAGAACGCGCCGCAGCTCGAGCAGCCAGGCGAGCTCGTATTCGTCGATGTGCGTGAAGACCGAGAAGGCCGTGACGAGGTCGAAGCTCGCGTCCGGCAGCGGCAGCGTGGGCAGCACCGTGCACTGGAACGGCTTGAGCGTGCGTGGGAAGTGCCGGAGCAGCCAGTCCACGTGGCGCTCGTTCAGGTCCGTGCCCCACAGCTCCAGGCCCTGGGCCTGGCACAGGAAGTGGCGTAGCACGCGCCCGGAGGCGCAGCCGAAGTCGAGCAGCGCGAAGGGCGCCGCGAGCGCGCGGCCGTGCCGCCCCAGCGCGGCGCCGACGCGCACGAAGTCCTCGAGTCCGCTCAGCCAGTAGTCGAGGTGCCGTTCGTCGTGGTAGCCCTCGCGATCCGCGGTCGTGGGCAGGGGCAAGGGGTCGCGCTCGAGGAACGCTCGAAGCGGCTCGCCCAGCACCCTCTCGGGCACGGGCAGGTAGCACGTGGCGGCCGCGAAGTGGGCCTTGGCCGGGGGCAGGGGTTCGTTCGTTCCTGCCGGTTCGAAGAGCGCGAGTGCGCGCGGTGAGGCTCTGAGCGCGAGCGTGTCCGCGATCCAGCGCCGCAGCTCGTCCTCGTGGGCGAGGAGGAACTGGTGCAGCACGTCGCGCTCGAGCGCGTCATCGAAATCAGGCGCCTTGCGCGTCTCGGCATTCACGCCCCCCCCTTTCGGCTCGCGCCGGGCGCAGCCTGGATCGGCTTTCACCTGGGAGCGCCGGGCTCCAGCCCGGCTCCGTTTCTTTTCTTGTGCCGCTCTCCGAGGTCCGGAAGGACCGGGAAGAAGAGCCGGGCTGGAGCCCGGCGCTCCCAGTTGAACGGAGCGTTCAGCCGCCGCCGGGGTTTTCCGGAGCCTTGGGGGGGCGCTTCTCGAGCGACTGCAGTTCGCGCGGCAGGACGTGCTTGTCGTCGTCTTCTTCGCCGGCGTAGCCGAGCTCCTGGAGTTTCTTCAGGAGCTCCGGGGCGAGGTTGTAGGCCGCTGCGCCGGCGCTCCACTTCGGTGCGTTGGCCTCGTGGGCCCGCAGGCGCGCGTCCAGCTCGGCGCCGAGCGCGGCCTCGCGCTCGGCCAGGTTGGTCTTCTCGTGCGGGTCCTGCGCGAGATCGTACAGCTCGCGCAGCGGCGGCTTGTCGAGGCGCGGGTCGAAGTCGGTGACGATGTACTTGTGGTCGCCCGAGATCGCGCCGCGCAGGACGGCGGCGCGCCCGTGGCGCATGCTGAAGAGCGTGCGTTCGTCGAGCGGCTGCCCGCGCTCGAGCAGCGCGCGCAGGCTCGTGCCCGCGCTCTGCTCGGAGCGCGGGGTCTGCAGGAGATCGCGCAGCGTCGGCAGGAGGTCGACCTGCGAGACGTTCTCGCGCTCGCGCCGCGGCGGAATCCCGGGCATGTGGATGAAGAGCGGGATGCGCGTCAGCTCGGAATAGAGCTGCGGATCGTGCCCGATGCCGCCGTGGTCGCCGAACTCCTCGCCGTGGTCGGCCAGGAAGACGATCAAGGTGTCCTCACCGACACCGAGGATCGTGAACACTCGTTCGATCTCCTGGTCGAGGAAGCGGATCTCGCTGTCGTAGGCGGCCGAGGCCAGCGCGATCTCGTCCGTGGAGTCCGGGGCGCGATAGAAGGGCGTCTTCTGCTCGTACGGGGAGTGCGGATCCATGAAGTGCAGGTACACGAACCAGGGCTCCGCGGCGCGGATCTCCGCGCTCCACTCGCGCACGGTGGCCGTGACCTGTTCCGAGTCGAGGGCCTGCGCCGGGAAGCAGGCGAAACGCTCGAAGCCCTGGTCGAAACCCAGCTCCTTGCCGATGTTCGGGTTGTCGGCCACGCCGAAGGTGCGGTAGCCGGCCGAGAGCAGGAACTCGGGCAGCGTCTCGAACTCGTCCGGCAGGCGGCTGAGCTCGAACTCGGAAGAAATCTTCTGCATGCGCTGGACCGCTTGCATGCCGACCACGACTCCGTGCTGGTTCGGATACACGCCCGTGAAGACCGAGGCCGTCGCGGGCGCGGTCCACGAGGAGGTCGCCCAGGCGCGCTCGAAGACCACCGAGCGCTGGGCCCAGCTCGTCAGGAACGGCGCCGTGTCCGCGGCATAGCCGTAGAAGGGCAGGCGGTCGGCGCGCAGGGTGTCGACCAGGACCACGAGCACATTGGGCCGCGCGCGCTCCTGGCCCGCCCCGCAGCCGGCGAGGAGCAGCGCGCTCAGGAAAAGGGCGGCCTGGGACCGGGGCATCCGAAGAGAGTCTATCGCGATGACCAGGCTCATCGACCACGGCTGGCCGAAGAACGAGCACCCGAGTCCATCCTCGCAGCCCCTTCGCGCGTAGGGATTCTGCGGAGCGCGACTCGGGCTTTCCGTTCCTGATCAGCGGGGCAGTGGCCCCTCCTCGGTGCCGAGCGCGGGCGCCTGGCCTCGGATGGTAGGCTGCCTTCGTGGCGACCGTTCCGGGACCACCGCCGCACGAAACTCCTGCCGACACACGAACCATGACCACCCGTTCCGCCTGTTTTTTCCTGGCGGCCCTCCTTTCCGTTTTCGCCTGTGGCAACGATTCCGCCCGCGCGCAGACCGCTTCCGGCGCCAAGCCCGTCGCCGGCCAGGGCAAGGCCGGTCACCAGCGCATGCTCGCCGAGCTGAAGAAGATCCTCGAGCGCACGGATGGCGAGAACGCGCTGCTCGGTTCCGTGCAGATCAAGAAGCTGAAAGATGGACTCGCACGCCTGCCGGCTGAAGGCGCGCCCGTGGCCCGCTTCCGGCTCAAGGTCGACCTCGGCGATGCGATGGTCTACTACGGCGAAGAGCGCGAAGGTCTGGCCGTCTTCCAGCAGGCCTTCGACCTGGGCAAGCAGGGGATCCCGGACGAGGTCTACCAGGACTCGAAGATCCGCTACGCCGCGGCCTGGCTGCGGCTCGCGGAGACGGAGAACTGCTGCGCCAGCCACAACGAGAGGAGCTGCATCCTCCCGCTGGAGGGCGCGGCCATCCACCGGAAGCAGGAGGGCTCCACCAAGGCGGCGGCGCTCCTCACCGAGGTCCTGGCCGAGACGGAGAAGAACTCGACGACGCACCTGCGTGCGCAGTGGTTCCTCAACATGGCCTGGATGACGCTCGGGGGGTATCCCGACAAGGTGCCCGAGGGCGAGCGCATTCCCCCGGCCTTCTTCGCGGGCAAGCCGTTCCCGCGCTTTCCCAACGTCGCGAGCAAGGTCGGCATGTACTTCATGAACCTGGCCGGCGGCGCAATCGCCGACGACTTCGACAACGACGGGGACATCGACCTCTTGCTGACGGGGTACGGGGCCGACGGGCAGCTCGAGTACATGGTGAACGAGGGCGGCGTCTTCCGGCGTCGCACCGAGGAAGCCGGGCTGATCGGGCTCTTCGGCGGCCTGAACATCATCCAGGCCGACTACGACAACGACGGCTTCCTGGATGCCTACGTCCCGCGCGGGGACTGGCTCGGGACGATCGGCTTGCAGCCCGACTCCTTGCTGCACAACAACGGCGACGGGACCTTCACCGACATGGCCTACGAGGCCGGCATCGCGGGCCGCGACTATCCCAACATCACGGCGGTCTTCTCCGACTACGACAACGACGGCGACCTCGACATCTACGTCGGCAACGAGACGGACGCCAACGTCAAGGCGCCGAACCAGCTCTTCCGCAACAACGGCAACGGGACCTTCACCGACGTGGCCGAGGCCGCGGGCGTGACCAACGGCGGCTACAGCCGGTCCGTGATCGCGGGCGACTACGACAACGACCGCGACCCGGACTTCTGGGTCGCGAACCTCAACGAGGACAACCGGCTCTACCAGAACAACGGCGATGGGACGTTCACCGACGTGGCGCCCAAGCTCGGTATGACCGGGCCGAAGAAGAGCTACACGAGCTGGTTCTTCGACTTCGACAACGACGGCGCCCTCGACCTGCACGTGAACACCTTCGGAGCGCGACCCTCGGATCTGGCCGCGGCGGCGCTCGGCCTGCCCTTCGAGGCCACGCTCGCGACCCTGTACAAGGGTGACGGCAAGGGCGGCTTCAAGAACGTCGGCCGCGAGGTCGGACTGACCGAGCCCTACTCGTGCATGGGTGGCAACGTCGGCGACCTCGACAACGACGGCTACGAGGACTTCTATGCCGGCACGGGACGCCCGGAAGCACGCGACCTCGTGCCCGACAAGGCCTACCGCAACGTGCGCGGCAAGAGCTACGAGGACGTCACCTACGCGAGCGGTCTCGGCAACGTCCAGAAGGGACACGGCCGGGCCTTCGCGGACTTCGACGGCGACGGGGACCTGGACGTCTTCGCGCAGATGGGCGGCGCGTTCCGGGCGGACCTGTTCCACAACGCGCTCTACGAGAACCCGGGTTTTCCCGGGACCCACTGGCTGGCGGTCGAGCTCGAGGGCAAGCAGTCGAACCGCTGCGCCATGGGCGCGCGCATCCGCGCCGACATCGTCGAAAACGGGAGCAAGCGCTCGGTCTATCGCTGGGTCGGCAGCGGCGGGAGCTTCGGCGCCAACCCGCTGCGCCAGCACCTCGGCCTCGGCCAGTGCGAGAAGCTCGAGAGTCTGGAGGTGTTCTGGCCGACGACGGGCAAGAAGCAGGTCTTCAAGGATCTGCCGCTCGATCGCCTGGTGTACATCGTCGAGGGCTCGGACAAGCCGATGGTGAAGGGCCCGTAGGAAACGGCCCGCGGAAAGCACGCAGCCGAGTGGCGCAGTAGGCTGATGCGCGCATGAAGCACGCCTTTCGCGCCCTGTCCCTCCTGCTCCCGCTCTCGTTTGCGCGCGCCACGGCGGCGCAGGACTGGCCCTCCTTCCGCGGCCCGGGCGCTCGCGGACTGGCCGAGGGTCATGCGCTGGCGGAGCACTGGGACGTCGCCAAGGGCGAGCACGTGCGCTGGAGGACGCCGATCGCTGGCCTGGCGCATTCGTCGCCCGTGATCTTCGGGAACCGCGTCTTCGTCACCTCCGCCGTGCGCAAGGGCGCGCCATCCGAGCTCAAGGTCGGACTGTACGGCGATCCGAGCGAGGTCGAGTCCGAGGGCGAGCACGACTTCGTCGTCGTCGCGCTCGACAAGGCCACGGGCAAGATCGCCTGGGAGCGCACGGCCTGGAGCGGCACGCCGCGCTTCGCGCGCCACCCGAAGTCGAGCTTCGCGGCCTCGACGCCGGCCACGGACGGCAAGGTCCTGGTGGTGAACTTCGGCAGCGAGGGGCTGTACTGCCTCGACCTCGCGGGCGAGGTGCTGTGGAAGAAGGACCTGGGCGCGTGCGACGCCGGCCCCTACAACATGTCGGGCGTGGAGTGGGGCTACGCGAGCTCGCCCGTGATCCACGACGGCATGGTGCTCGTGCAGTGTGACGCGCTCTCGCAGGCCTTCGTGGCTGCCTTCGACGCCGCCACCGGCAAGGAGCTGTGGCGCACGAAGCGCGACGAGATCTCGACCTGGGCGACGCCCACCGTCGACGTGCGCGCGGGCCGCGCGCAGGTGATCTGCAACGGCTACAAGCACATCGGCGGCTACGACCTCGCCAGCGGCAAGGAGCTGTGGAAGCTCGTGGGCGGCGGCGACGCGCCCGTGCCCGCGCCGGTCGTGGTCGAGGACCTGGTGCTGATCACCAACGCTCACGGGGGCATGGCGCCGATCTACGCCATCTCTACCGCGGCCGAGGGCCTGATCGACCCCGAGCACGAAGCCATGGCCTGGTGGCACCGCGGCAAGGGCAACTACATGCAGACACCCCTCGTCTACGGCGAGGAGCTCTACCTCTGCAGCGACGCAGGGATCCTCGCCTGCCTCGACCTCGCCACCGGCGAGCAGCGCTTCCGCGAGCGGCTGGGCGACGGCTCGACCGGCTTCACGGCCTCGCTGGTCGCGGGCGACGGCAAGCTCTACGCCACCAGCGAGGAAGGATCGGTTCACGTCCTTGCCGCCGGCACGAGCTTCGAGCTCGTCGCCAAGAACGAGCTCGGCGAGACATGCATGGCGACCCCCGCGATCTCGGACGGCGTGCTCTTCTGGCGCACGCGCGGCCACCTGCTCGCGGTGGGCGAGTAGCTCCGGCTCACCTGGGAGCGCCGGGCTCCAGCCCGGCTCTTCCTTGTTCGTTTCTTCCGCTCTCCGCGGTCAGGAGAAGGGAAGAAGAAGCAGAGCGGAGCCGGGCTGGAGCCCGGCGCTCCCAGGGTGAACTAGAACCGCGGCAGCCGCACGCCCACGCTCACACCGAGGAAGTAGTCCTTGCCCTCGTTCTCGTCGGGATCCTCTTGTTGCGCGACGATCAGGCCGACGACGAAGCGCTTCCAAGGGTAGTCGAGCGTCAGATGCAGGTTCTCGCCGTCCCACAGGTGCGTGACCGAGAGGTGGTGGTCGAAGAGCCAGTAGTTCAGTCCCCCCACGAGCTCCCAGTCGTCGTCGGCGTCGCGGAAGGCGGCGCCTACGTAGGGCGAGATGGGCAGGTCGAGCCAGGGCTCGAGGCTCTTGCTCAGCGTGCCGTAGTAGGACTGGCCGCGATCCGTGCCGATGCGGTCGGAGCTCGTGCCGAGGATCAGGGCGGGACGCTCGCGCGTCTCGGTCACGGCCGTGAGGTTGCCGATCGGGCCCCAGTCGTCGTCGAGCGGGTTGTACTCGAGACCGGCCTGGAACCTCGCGGTGAAGCGGTAGGAGAGCGTCCAGCGCTGGCGCGCGCGATCGGCGTCGATGTTCGGGATCGCGCGGTAGCTCGCGAGCCAGCGCACTTCGTCCAGTGATTCACCGACCCCACGGATCGGCAGGCCTTCGCCGGGTCACTGCGGTCAGCTCGGCACCTGGCTGACGAACTCGGGCTCGTCAGGTTCCTGCGGAGCCTCGGGCGGAGCAGTGGGCTCCTGGACGAGCAGGAGGGGCAGCGCGAGGAAAGCACTCAGCATGCCCTCGACGGTAGGGAACCCACGGGTCTTCGGGAAGGGAGGAGCGGGGTGAGTGCGGGGTTTCAGCCTCGGCGCCGCGCGATCAGTCTGCCGGCCTCGATTCGGGCCTGGAGCGCGAAATCGAAGCGGTCCAGCGCGAGGGCGAGCTCCAGGTCGCCCGCAGTGATCCAGTCGCTCGAGGGATCGAGCGCCGCGCGCGCCGAGGGGCCGGAGCGCGCGCGCCGCGAGATCTCGGCCCAGTCGCACGCCCGGCCGGCGAGCCCGGCTTCGAGCAGCTCGGCGCAGGCATCGTCCTCGGGGCCGTCGAGCGCGTGATCGGCGCCGCTCGCGCCCATCGCCACGAGCGTGATCTCGTGGCCCAGTTCCTGGGCCGCGCGCACGGTGGCCGCGGCCGTGACGAAGCTCCCGAGCAGGATCGCCTCGCACGTCCGCGCGGCGAGGAGCGCGCCTTGCACGCCGCTCGAGGAACGCAGGACGAGCGTGCGTTCCGCGAGGTCGAGCGTGGCCATGCGCTCGGGCGAGTTACCGTGCTCGAAACCCGGGATCGGCCGGCCGCCGACCTCTCCGACCAGCACGAGCTCGGGGTCCGCCTGTTTCCGGGCGAGCCCTTCCTCCGGCGTGCCCACGAGCTCGATCGTGCGCGCGCCCGCGGCGAGAGCGTAGGCCGCCGTCGTGAAGGCACGCAGGACGTCGATCACGACCACCGTGCCGCGCGCGCCGCGCGCGCCTGCGACTCCGCGCGCGCGCAAGATCTCCATCAACCCAGCTTCACCGCCGTGCCGCTGGCGGTGACCATGAGCATGCCGTTGCTCGCGCCCAGCACCTCGTAGTCGAGGTCGACGCCGACCACCGCATCGGCGCCCAAGGCCGCGCCCGCCTGACCGAGCTCGTCGAGCGCGATCTTGCGCGCGTCGCCCAGGGTGCGCTCGTAGGTGCCCGAGCGCCCGCCGACGATGTCGCGGACGTTCGCGAAGAGGTCCTTGAAGATGTGCGCGCCGACGATGGCCTCGCCCGTGACGATGCCGTGGTAGCTGCGGATGGGGCGGCCTTCGATGCTCGGAGTGGTGGTCAGGATCATGGTCGGCTCCTTGGGTAGGGGCGCCACCCTACTCCGCGCCCCGTGGGCTTCTTCACGGAGGTTCGCGGCTTCTTCCGCGAGCCGCGGAGCAGGGCTCGAGCGCGTGCCCGTCCGAAAAGCTGCTGGCATGAGCTTGTCAAGCGCGGGCGCGCAGCAAACCATGGCGCCCATGCGATCTGGCCGCGCGTTCTCGGTGCTCGTCTCGCTCGCGCTGGCCGCGGGGTGCGCGCTGCCGCGTCCCTGGGGCGAGGGCATCGGCCTGCAGGCCAACTTCCTCGGTGGCTACCGCGCGCTGGATCACCCGACGCTGGACGGGCACGCGACCGCGGGGCTGGAGCTCGTCACGTGCGATCCGGAGAGCGGCTGGGGCTACGAGCTCGGCGGGAACTACGGTTCGGAAGAGCCGGGCGGGCCGCGCGACCACGTGGCTGAGATCGACGAGGCGTACCTCGGGCTGCGGCGTTCCTGGGTAGAGGAAGGCCGCTCGCTGCGCCCCTACCTGGCCTTCGGCGGTTCCTGGATACGCGTGGAGAACGGTCTCAGCTCGCCGACTTTCGACTTCGACGACGACAGCGGCGGTGCCTACCTGCGCGGCGGCGCACTGTGGAGCCTCGGAGGCTTTACCTTCGAGCGCGGCACCGAGATCTTCGTGGGCGTCGATGGGCGCGGGCTGGTCGGCGACGAGGTGGACGCGCTGCAGCTCGCGCTGGTGCTGGGCTTCGGGCGCTGATCTCACCCCGGGACCGCCAGGCTCCAGCCTGGCTCTGCTCTTCTCTTCTCCGGCCGAGCCGAGGAGGAAGGGAACCGGACCGGAACGGAGCCAGGCTGGAGCCTGGCGGTCCC
>JANOGB010000393.1:0-21178 GCA_031413955.1 Planctomycetota bacterium
CATCTGGGAGCGCCGGGCTCCAGCCCGGCTCTGTTCTGCTGCTTCTTTCTTCTTCTTCTTCTCTCCCCCCCGATCCAGGAACGGGTGTGGGAGAGGAGGAGAAAGAAGAAGAAGAAGAAGAAGACAAAGAACCGGAGCCGGGCTGGAGCCCGGCGCTCCCAGATGAGCAAAGCGCCCAGTCGATCCCTGCCAACGCGGCGGCCATCTGCTCCTCACCCCCATGCTCGAGCGCGCCGACGAGCGACGGCGGCAGCTCGAAGACGCAGCCGAGACCTGCGGGCGCAGGCACGAGGCGCCAGAGCCCGGGCCATTCCGCGTCGGACGCGAGCGGGTCCTGCGCGTGTTCCCCGACCGGCGTGCGCAACACGAACCAGCCACGCTCGAACGCCGCCCGAAACCCGGCCCGGGCCCAGATCCCGCCGCGCTCCGAGAAGCCGCGCTCCGCGAGGGCGCGTGCCCAGAGCCCCGCGCGCAGCACGGTCGCGCTCACGGCTGGACTCCTTCCACGGCTTCTTCTTCCACGGCTTCTTCATCCACGTCGGCGCGCGGCTCGAGGAACGACTCGCGCGTCAGCGGCAAGCGCCCGAGGTTCTCGCTCCACCACACCGCGGCCTCCTTCGACATCACGCCGGCGCCGGCCGCGGGATCGAGGTGATAGGCCTGCATGCTCAAGGCCTGATACGTCGCGAGGAGCAGCTCGCGCACGGGCGTGCCGGCGGCGACGTGCGCGCCCAGGCAGAGGAGCTGCGGCTTGTTTCCGCTGCTGCCCGAGGCGTTCGGCAAGAACACGCCGAGCGGGCGCTCGATCTCGATGAAGGCGTATCCGGGCAGAGGGAGGCGCAGAGCCTCCTCGGGATAGCGCAGCACCAGCCGCGCGCGCTGCGCAATCGCGAGCTCGTGCATGCCGTCGAGGCGACAGGGCACGGGCACGCGCAGCTCGAGGCGCGCGAGCAGGGTCGTGCGCGGATCGATCGCGACTACAGTGAGGCGCGGCGCGATCACGGCCAGCGCGAACAGGTCGCGGATCTCGGCCAGCTTGCGGCGCCGCCAGGCGGGCGAGCCCTGCAGGTCGGGCGCGATGCTGGCAAGCCATTCCTCTTGCTCGCGCGGGAGCGCGACACGGTCCAGGTCCCAGAGGCCGAGCGGCGCGCTCATCGGGCCTCCTCGCTCCCGTGCACGAGCACGGTGCTGCTGGAGCTGCGCACGAGCGCGGCGCGGGCGACGCCGGCGCCGAGCGCGGCGAGCGGCCGATCGAGACTGGCGGCGAACAGCGCGCCCGGGGTCTCGACGTGGGTGTAGAAAGGGTGCGCCCGCAGCGTGCAGCCGCACAGGCCGCAGACTCCCAGCGTCTCGCGCGCTTCCCCCTGACCCACGAAGTGCGCGACGGGGGGGTGCTGCCTGCACTCGCAATCCCCGCGCGCGACCCAGCGCAGTCCGTCCACTTCCAGCGCGCGATCCGCGCGCCGGCATGCGGAGCGCGCACCCGCCAGGGCGAAGATCTGACCAGGGCTCAGCTCGCCGAGCGGCCGCGCGGCGCGCACCTTCCGCCAGGCCTGGTGCACGACCAGGCAGCGGCGGTTGGCGACGAGCGGCGAGACGACCGCGCTGCGGCTGAGGGCGCAGTACTCGACGACGGCGTCGGCGTCGTCGAAGCCGAGGGCCAGGCGCAAGACCTCGAAGGCCATCAGGCTGCCCGCGAGACTCCCGAGCGCGGCGAGAGCCGCGCTCGGTCCCGCCGGATTCGCGCGGCTCTGGCCGGAGCCGTCGCAGGCAAAGCGCGTCTGCCGGGCGAGCGCGCGCCGCTCGCCCGCGTCCCAGGTGCAGACCGGACAGGCGCGCGCGCGCTCCGCAGCGGGCGCGGTGCGGCGAACCTGGGCGACGCCCGTCGGACCGTGCACGCTGCCCTGCACGAGGGCCTGGCCGAGCGCGCAAGCGCGCTGAGACACGGCTACCGTCAGGGGCAGGTTGTCGCCGGCCAGGGCCACCACGGTCGAAGAGCACAGGTCGGCGACGCCGACCTCTTCGTAGCGACGCTGCGCGACCAAAACGCGCGTCCCCGGGCTGCGCGCCTTCAGCCTGCGCCCGACGACCTCGACTTTCGGCCGGCCGATGGCGAGCCGGTCGATCGGCTGGGCGCGCAGGTTGCGCAGCTCGTAAAAATCCGGATCGAGGAACCGGACCGTGCCCGGCGCGAACTCGGCCAGGAGATCGGCGAAGTATCCGCCGACCACGCCGACGCCCACGACGGTGAGATCGAGGCGCGCAAGGCGCGCGCGCGCGTCGGGTGGGGCGCCGATCAGGCGCGCGAGCGCGTCGCCGCCGCCGGCCGGGCGCGCTGCGGCCGGCTCCTCCACGCCGGCCTCGGCCGGCGTGATCGCGCGCCAGGCTCCAGCCTGGCTCTGTTCCTTGTCCGCTCGGAGCGAAGAGGAAGAGCCAGGCTGGAGCCTGGCGTTCCCAGGGAAACGCGGTGCGGGATTCTTGCTCAGGCTCCTAGCGCGGGCCATCGGTTCCTCCCCGGACGTAGCCGGCCTCGGTCACGAGCTCGCGGCTGCAGCCCGTGCAAGTGCCCAGGGCGCAATCCAGCAGCTCCGCGGCCTCCGGCGCGTGCGCCTCGCCGCGGACGTCGGCGTGGGTCAGGGCCCCGCAGTCGCAGGCGTAGATGCGCCGCCCTGCTCCGATCGGCCCGCGGCAGAGCTGGCAACGAGCGCGGGCCTGCTCCGCGCTCGCGAGCACGAAGGGCGGCGCGCGGTAGAAGTCCACGCGCAGCGGCGCGCCGGCGGCGAGCCGAATCTCGTCGCCCGGCCTGAGCACGCTGACGAACGGCGCAGGCAGACCGTTGAACTCGAGCTCGGCGCCCGGCGCGCGCAGCGCGAGCAGCAGGTCGAGGCCGTGGCGCACGTGCGGCTCGAGCGTCACGGCGACCTCGTGCGGCTCGGCCGGGATGCACGCACCCACGACGCGCGCACCCACCGCAGCGTCACCGCTCACCCGCAAACCGCGCGCAGGGATCGCGAGCACGAGCCGGAACGCCTGGCCGTCGGCGGCGTCTCGCAGCAGGTGAAACGCTCCGCGCGCACTCGCCTCGCAATCGATGGTGTGGCTCACGCGTTCTGGTCTAAGCGAAGCCCGCCGTTCCGCGCCAAGCTCCGAGCACGAAATCTCGCGCTGTGCCGCGCGCGAATTCGGACAGCGCACGAGCGATTCGCGACACGGCCCCGGGCGTTCGCTTCGCGCCCAGCCAGCTGCTGCAAGACGGACGAGTACAGCTACAAGGTGCTCGAGCGGCGCGTGGTGATCGAGTGGCGCGTGCGCGCCAGAAGAAGTCTCGGGCCGGAAGAGAGTTGCGGCGCGGAATCGAGCTCGAGGACTGGAGGCAACGCGCAGCCTGCAGGCCCGTGCGCGGCCGGCAGACACGCCTCCGGGGGGCGCGGAGCCCGAACTGGCCCATCCGCAGACCCTGACAGGGCCACCGAGGCCGGCCATCCGAAACGTGCAATCGCACCGGAAAACCAGGTTGATCCAGAATGGACCGCTTCTGTCATGAAAAGGACAGAGCGCGCGGAGGCGGGCTGCCGGATTTCCGCCGTCATTGTCCGGAATCAGATGGATCATGGCGGGCACGTTTCCCGTCCTGCTCTCTCGGCTGCGAGCGAGTCGTCCCGAGCCCCCTCTCCCCTCCGGAGCAACCATGGACCGCGAACTTCGTCTCAAGCAACTCCTGCAGGAGCACCTCGATCGTCTGGGGAGCCTGTCCGCGCTCGCGCGCGCCATCGCCGAGGCTCACCGCAAGCCGCCGGGCTCGAAGGGCCGGCGCGGCCTCGATCGGCGCAAGCTGCAGGACATCCTGGCCGGCAAGGACGTGCCCCTACACATCCACGAGCTGGAAGCGCTCGACGACTTCCTCAACAACTATCACCAAGGGCTGGCCTTCGTGCCGATCTTCTATCGGCCCACGCTCCTGCCGACGCTCGCCGCGCAGAAGCAGGTGCACTTCCTGGTCGGCGCGCGCGAGATCAACGGCAACATCGGCGTCTCGCACTTCGACACGAACGCCTACGCCGACCTCGTGCGCTTCCTGAACAGCCCCAGTCCGGGCGTCACTTGCGAGCTCGAGGTCGTGCTGATGCGTGCGACCCTCGAGGAAGCCCGCAACATCCAGAACGAGGCCTGGCAGCGGATCCTGCAGACGGAGCGTGCGGTGGTTGCGATCGCCAGTCCGCTCTCGAACCATGGAACGGACAGCATGCTGGCGCAGATGTTCGAATGTCCCGCCTACAAGTCCCCCTTCGAAGCCCGCCGGCGCCCGCCGATCGCCTTCGTCCTGCCGGAACCGTACCTGGCCCAGGCCTTCAGCTCGTTCGTCGAGGGCCCCGACCAGCTGCCCAAGCCCAGCGCCCGGAAGGCGCGCGAGATTCGCGATCGCTGCTGGGCGCTGCGCGTGGGCGACGACGTCTTCGTGGTCGACCCCGAGCAGGAAGACGTGCGGCGCAGCAAGACCTACGGCGTCATCGTCGCCCAGCGCCGAGCGAACGGCCACGTGTGGGTCGTCGCGGCCGGCCTGCACGGCGCCGGCACCCACGCCGCGGCGCTGGCACTCCCGGGTGCCGAGATCAGCCTCGCCTCCGGACGCCTGGGCGAGGACGGCCCGGTCCACGTGCGCGTCGTCGAGGCGCACGTGACGTTCACCACCAGCTCGACGGGAACCAAGATCCGCAAGGTCGACGACCAGCGCATCCTCACCAAATTCAATCGCACCTTCGATCTGCGCCGAGGGCCCGAAGGCCAGGCCCCGGTGACCGCGTGAGCCCGCGCAGCGCGGCGCGCCTCGACCATCGTCCGCTCCCTGGCGTCATGCGGAGCTTCGAGGATGAGCGCTCTCAGTGTGTGACGGTCACGAGCACCGGGTTCCCGATCGCGAAGCGGTTCGCGGGCCCGGATTGCCGCAGCGCGAGGCCATCCGGGAACCGCTCGGCGGTCTGGAAGAAGAGCGTCGAGCCGAGCAGCGCGGACAGGTCCGGGACCCGGATGTCGATTGCGAATGCGCCGGAGGCCGGCAGCACCTCGCTCGCGACGTGGAAGAGGTTCGCCCGGTCCAGGAGGCTGAACCCGTCGGCTCCGCGATAGGACCTCGTCGGCCCCGAGCGCAGGGACAGGTACAGGACCTGGTAGCCTCCGGGGTTCCCCGCGAGCGTGAGGGAGAGCGTGGAGCCGAGCTGGGTTTGCTGAGCGCTGCTCACCAGCGTCGGGAAAACCTTCGCGTCGAGCGTGAACGAGGAGCTGCCGTCGGTCTGAACGGTCGGAGCCGGGTTGTGGCCCAGCCCGTCCAACCCGGCCTGGATGGGAATGTCTGCCTGGATCCTCGCGTGCGAGTTCCCGGTGAGACGCACGCCAGCTCCGCCGGGAAAGGGCACTGCGCCGAACTTGTTAGAGGTGCCTCCCTGGCCACCGACGACCGAGGAGGTCGGTCCGCCGAAGAGATTCACGGTCGAGCCTGCAGCCAGGATTCCGTGCCCACCCTCGAGCGAATCCTCGCCCGTAAAGTCAATCGCACCCCCGAGGTCGCCACCGCGTATCGTGGCGCGCCACGCGTGCAGCGTGGAGTTCAGGAGATGAACGCCTGGACCGGCAGACTCGAAGAAAAAAGTCAGGTTGGTGATCTCTGCGTTGGCGATCCACAGCGTGGAATCCCGCGCAAAGACGCAGGCGAGATGGGCGGCGCCGCCGCCGAAAACGCGACTGTCGAGCAGCAGTGCTCGCGCGCAGCTCTCGACTTGCAGGGCAGGCAGCCCAAACCCGCTGTCCATGAACACGTCTTGGAGAACCACCGTGCCCGGGCAATCCTGGAGAAGGATCAGCGAAGAGGGGGAAAAACTCAGCCCCGCGGTGACCTCCACGCCAGACAGCACGAGCTCTTCTCCCGCTCCGATGTCGCGGACGATCACGCTGAACTCGTCCCAGGTGATCGTCACGCTTCCCGTTCCGTCTCCGAGGATCCGCAGCGGCTTGGCGACGGTGATCCTCTGGTAGGTTCCGGGCTGGACGAGGATCACGTCGTCGGCCTGGGCCGCATCGATGGCCGCCTGGATCTCACTGAACTGGGCCCCGCTCCCCACCGGCCCCACGCTCAAGGTGTCGGCCGCGGAGAGGGATGCGAGTGCAAGCAGAGCGAACGCAAAGCGAAACAATCGAGAAGGGAACATCAGAACCTCCAACGAAGGACTCCGGACTGAGGTCGATCGTAGCCGGTCATCTCCTTGGCAAGCAGACGACTTGGCTTTTTGCCTCCAGGGCGAGTGTGGGGCAGCCAAGCCCGGTCGAGCCTGTGCCGTGGAGCACGGGAGCGGCGCTCCGGAATGCGTAGAGCGAGCGCTGGCGCTACGCTGCCGGGCAGATGAAAGCCCCGGCGCAGCCAGAGCGAGCGAGCTCAACGCCGGACTCCAGGGGGGCAAGGGAACAGCTCGGCCTGGTCGCGTTGACCGCGCTCGTGGTCGGGAACATGGTCGGCTCGGGCGTGTTCTTGCTGCCGGCCAACCTGGCGCCGTACGGCGGGACGAGCATCCTGGCGTGGATCGTCTCGGCCCTGGGGACGATGTGCTTCGGGCTCGTGATCGCGCGCCTCGCGCGGCGCCAGCCGGCGGTCGGCGGGCCCTATGCCTACGCGCGTGAGGCGTTCGGCGAGTTCGCGGGCTTCCTGGTCGGCTGGGGGTACTGGATCTCGTGCTGGTGCGGCGTGGCGGCAGTCGCGGTGGCGATGACGAGCTACCTCGGCACGCTCGTCCCGGCCGTCGCGAACCACCCGACGAGCACGACGCTGGCGACGATCGTGCTGCTGACCGCGGTGAACACGCGTGGCGTGCGCGCGGCGGGAGCCGTGCAGGTCGTCACGACCGCGCTGAAGCTCCTGCCGCTGATCGCGATCGCGCTCTTCGGCCTGTGGCACTTCGAGTCATCGCACTTCGAGCCTTTCAATCCGACGGGCAAGCCGCTGCGGAGCGCGGCGCTGGGCGGGCTGGCCATGACACTGTGGGCTTTCCAGGGCTACGAATCGGCCTCGATCGCCGCGGGTGATGCGCGCGACGCGCGCCGCAACGTGCCGCGCGCGACGTTGATCGGAATCGCGATCGCGACGGTGCTCTACGTGTCGAGCACGCTGGCGGTCATGGGTCTCGTGCCGCGTGCGACGCTGGCCGAGTCGCGCGCACCCTTCGCGGATGCCGCGGAATTGCTGTGGGGCCCGTGGGCGGGCAAGGCCGTTGCCATCGGCGCCTTCGTCTCGTGCTTCGGAGCGCTGAACGGTTGGATCCTGGTGGCAGGACGCATGCCGCTCGCCATCGCGCGTGACGGGTTGTTCCCGCCCTTCTTCGCGCGGCTCTCGAATCGCGGTATGCCGGTGGTCGGCCTGGCGATCTCGAGCGTTCTTTCCTGCGCGCTGGTCGTGGCCAGCTACTCGGAATCGCTCGTGACGATGTTCGAGGGCATGATCCTGCTGGCAACGCTCTCGGCGCTCGTGCCCTACGTGTTCTCGGCCGCGGCGGAGATCCTGCTCTCGGTGCGCGCACGCCAGGCCGGCGCCGACGAGCACGTCGGCTTCGCGGTGCTCGTCGGACTGCTCGCCTTCGGCTACGGGCTGCTGACGATCTACGGCACCGAGGACAAATACGTGGCGCGGGGCTTCCTGCTGCTGCTCGCCGGCATGCCGTTCTACGTGCTGGCGCGCGCGCGGCGCAGCGGCTGAGAGGCATCCGCTTCCGATGGGCCGAAGTGCTGAGAAAGCACTTCGCGATGCTGGACCTTCGTTGGAGCGTGGCGAGAGAGGCGTAAGAAGGCCGGGATAACAACTGTGTCATTCCGCGCGGGGTCCGCGCCGATCCGAACACTCCTGCGCGGTGCCGATCGCGTGGTCAGGAGGGGAGCGCATCTCGGCCCGCGCGAGAATGACGTCATTCCGTTCCAGGAGAACTCGTGAATGGGGAGACCATCGGTGAGCTGGACCCTGCTCATCGGGCTCGTGCTCGCGCTGACCCTGGCGGTACTGGTCGCGCTCTTCCGGCGTGGCGAGTTGCTGCGCCTCGAGCAGCGTCTGGGGGAGTTCACCGCCGCGCGCGAGAAGGGCACGCGCAAGGCGCGGCTCTCCTATCCGCACGTCGATCTCTCGCGTTGCCTGGGCTGCGGCGCGTGCATCCGCGCCTGTCCAGAAGAGGGCGTGCTGGCCCTGATCCACGGTCAGGCGCTGGTCGTGCACGGCGCGCGCTGCGTCGGGCACGGGGCCTGCGCGACGGAATGTCCGACCGGTGCGATCGCGCTGACGATCGGCGAGCTCGAGACGCGCCGCGACATCCCGGCCCTCGACCCGACCCTGGAGGCTCCAGGAATCCCGGGCCTGTTCCTGGGCGGCGAGGTCACGGGCTACGCGCTGATCCGCACGGCGATCGCGCACGGCACCGCGATCGCCGACGAAGTGGCACGACGCGTGGCCGAGATGGGCCGCCGCGCGGAAAAGATCTTCGACCTGTGCATCGTGGGCGCCGGTCCTGCGGGTTTCGCGATGGCGCTCGAAGCGAAGGCGCGCGGGCTCTCCTTCCTGGTGCTCGAGCAGGACACGCTCGGCGGCACGGTCGCGAAGTATCCGCGCGCGAAGCTCGTGATGACGCAGCCGGTCGATCTGCCGCTCGTCGGGCGCCTCGACAAGGCCTCGTACCGGAAGGAAGAGCTGATGGAGCTGTGGCAGCGCGTCGCGCGCGAGCAGCAGCTCCCGATCCACGAGGGCGTGAGCTTCCAGGGTCTCGCGCGCGGCGCCGACGGCAACTTCGAGGTCGAGAGCAGCCGCGGCCGGCTGCGCGCGCGCTTCGTGGCGTTGGCGCTCGGCCGGCGCGGGACGCCGCGGCGCCTCGAGGTACCGGGCGAGGAGCTGCCCAAGGTCGTCTACAGTTTGCTCGACGCCAACGCGCACCAGGGACGACGGATCCTGGTGGTGGGCGGCGGGGACAGCGCGGTCGAGGCGGCGCTGGCGCTGGCCGAGCAGCCCGGGAACGAGGTCACGCTCTCCTACCGCCAGGCGACCTTCTCGCGCCTCAAGGCCCGCAACGAGGAGCGCATCGAGAGCGCCGCCGCCGAAAGCCGCGTGCGCGTCCTGTTCCAGAGCCAGGTCCTGCGGATCACGGCGGACGCGGTCGAGGTGCGCGTCGAGGACGAGAGCGGCGCGCGCTCTGGATCGCTCCCGAACGACGAGGTCTTCGTGCTGATCGGCGGCACACCGCCCTTCGAGATGCTCGAGCGCTGCGGCGTGTCCTTCGATCCAGCCGATCGTCCCGCCACGGCACGGCCGGTCGAGCAAGGCACGGGGTTCCTGCGCGCGCTCGCGCTGGCGCTGGCGCTGAGTCTGATCGGGCTGGGCTGGATCACGCGGTATTCGAATTACTACACGCTGCCGGCGGCGCTGCGCCCCCTCGCGGACCAGCACGACTGGCTACGGCCCTCGAGCGTGTTCGGGCTCACGGTCGGAGTCCTCGGCGCGCTCATGATCGCCGTCAATCTCGTCTATCTCGCGCGCCGCAACGGCTGGTTCGGGGTGCGCTGGGGCACGCTCAAGGCGTGGATGACCATGCACGTCATGACCGGCGTGCTGGCGCTGCTCTTCGGCGTGTTGCACGGCGGCATGTCGACCCAGGACACGCTCGGGCACCGCGCGCTGTTCGCGCTGGCGGTGGTGGTCGTGACCGGAGCCATCGGGCGCTACGTCTACGCGTGGGTGCCGCGCGCGGCCAACGGGCGCGAGCTCGAGCTCGACGAGCTCAAGGCCGAGCTGGCAGTGATCTCGGGCGAGTGGGACCGCGAGCACCGCGAGTTCGGCGAACACGTGCGCGACGAGGTCCAGGCCCTGGTCTCGCGCAGTGATGGCCAGCGCTCGTTCCTCGTGCGACTCGTGGCGCTCTTCTGGGCTCCACGCCGTCTGCGCGCAGCTTTGCGGCGCTTGCGAGACGACGGACTCGCCCGCGGCCTGCCACGCGAACAGCTCGAGCGCCTGCTCGTGCTCGCGCGCCGCGCCCACCGCACGGCCTCGATGGCGGCGCACTTCGAGGACCTGCGCGGCCTGATCTCCTCGTGGCGCTATCTGCACCGCTGGGTGGCGCTGTTCCTGGTGCTGGTGGTGGCCCTGCACGTCGTGGTCGCGCTGCGCTATGGAGGGTTGTTCGGTTGATGGTGCCCGACACCACGTCGATCGCGCGCATCGCGCTCGCCCTCGCTTCGCTGGCGGCGGTCCTGTGGATGCTCGTGCTCCAGGTGGACCAGGTCTCGCCCGGACCACTGGCGGCCGCGCACATGCAGGAGCCCGAGCTCCTGGCGCGCGACGCCTGCAAGCACTGCCACGGCGAGGACCAGGTCTCGATGGCCGCTGCCTGCGCCGAATGCCACGCCGAGGTGGCCGAGGACATCCGCGCCGGGACCGGATTTCACGGCATACGACAGGACTTCGACGCACGCGACTGCGCGAGCTGTCACGGCGAGCACGCGGGCGAGGAGTTCGAGCTCGTCAGCCGCCGCAGCTTCCGGCTCGCGGGCTTCGCCACACGCGAGGCCTACGATCACGGCGAGCTCGACTTCCGCCTCCAGGGCAGGCACACCGAACTCGGCTGCAAGGACTGCCACGCGAACGCCGACGTGGTCATGCTCGCGCGCGGCCAGCGGCGCTTCGACGGGCTCGAACAGGGCTGCCAGAGCTGCCACGAGGACGTCCACGAGGGCCGCTTCGCGCGCGACTGCGCCGATTGCCACGACCAGGAGCACCCGTTCCCGCTGGTGGTCTCCTTCGACCACGACGACTTCGCGAGCGCGTGCGCGCACGCGACCGTTAGCTGCGCCCAGTGCCACCCGCGTGGGAGCGCGCACGACAGCGAGCTCCTGGCCGGTCCAGATCCGCCGAGCTGCCAGCGCTCGTGCCAGGATTGCCACGTCTCGCCGCACACCCCGGGCTTCGTCGCCGCCGCGGCCGTCCTCGGAAGCGTGAGCGAGGGCGAGAGCTGCGAGGTCTGTCACAGCGAGGCGCACGGTGCCTTCGCCGGTCACCCCGAAGCGATGCCGTCAGAGTTGCACGTCGCGAGCGGCTTCGCCCTCGACGCGCCGCACAACCGTGCCGACTGCGCGAGCTGCCACCAGGCCCTGTCCGGCGACAAGCTCGCCCCGTTCGTCGTGCAGTTCCCTGCGCGCGCTCCCGACTCGTGCCAGGTCTGTCACGGCGACCCGCACGAGGGCCAGTTCGCGGGCGGTCCGTTCGGAGACGCGAGCTGTCTCGCCTGCCACGAACGCACGACCTTCGAGCCCTGCACCTTCGGGCTCGAGGCGCACGCGCTCTCCGCCTTCGCGCTCGAGGGCAGCCACCAGGCCGTGGTCTGTGCGCGCTGCCACGAGGCCGACCCGCCGGGCTCGCCGACCGTTTTCCGCGGCACCCCGAGCGCCTGCGCCGAATGCCATGCCGACGCTCACCACGGAGCCTTCGATGCGCAGCTCAGGGCTGCAGACATGCCCGGCGACTGCGCGCACTGCCATGCGCCGACGCGCTTCGCCGAGTACGACGCGGAGGCCTTCGAGCACGGGCCCTGGACGGGCTTCGAGCTCGACGGCGCGCACGCGCGTACCGAGTGCACGACTTGCCACCGGCTGGCCGACCACGCGGACGACACCGGACGCACCTTCGGCGTGATCGCGGCGCTGTTTGGCAGCCCGGTCGAGCGCTGCGACACGTGCCACCTCGACGCGCACGACGGTCACTTCGAGCGTGCGGGCTTGCCGCTCGAGGTCGCTGGGAAGACGGACTGCGCGCGCTGCCACTCGAGCGAGACCTTTGCCGAGTCTGCGCAGGACTTCGAGCACGAGCGCTGGACCGGCTACCCGATGGCCGACTTCCACGCCGAGGTCGAGTGCAAGGCCTGCCACGTGCCCGCGGCCGCTCCCGACGCCGCCGGGCGCACCTTCGGGCGCTCGCCGAAGCGCTGCGCAGACTGTCACGCCGATCCCCACGTCGGCCAGTTCGCGACCAAGGGCGTGACCGACTGCGCGCGCTGCCACCAGGATTCGGGTGCCAATTCCTTCGATCACCAGCGCGACTCGCGCTACGCGCTCGACGAGGTGCACGCGCAGGTTGCCTGCGCGGCCTGCCACGTGCCCTGGCCGCTGCCCGGCGGGGGCGAAGCCGTGCGTTACAAGCCGCTCGGCGTCGAGTGCGTGGATTGCCACGACCCGGGCTTCCTGGAGCGCGCGGAACGCACCGGCGCCAAGAAGGGCCGGGGCAAGCGATGAAGCTCGGAGCCTTCTTGCTCGTGCTTTGCGCGCGGGAACAGGAGCGCTCCGGGGGGCGCGACGAGTTCTTGCGCGTCGAGGTCCAGTGCACGGCCCTGGCGGGCGACGGCATGTACCTGGACCACGGGCGCGAGAGCGGCATCCAGCCGGGCGACGCGCTGCGCGTCTATCCGCCCGATGGCCCCGCGCGCAACGGCAAGATCGTGTCGGTCTCGCGCACGAGCTCGCGGGCGCTCGTGAGCAAGGGCCTCGACGGCCTGGACATCGGCGTGCGCGCGGTGGTGCTCGTGCCGAAGAGGCGCCTGGAAGCCCAGGCCGTCGAGGCCGAGCCGAGCGAGCCGGCTCCGCCAGCCGTCGCGCCCACCGCCGCGCCCGCCCAGCGACGGGTGCCCGAGCATCCACCCTGGACCTCGCCGCCCGAGGCATGGAAGCAAGACGCGCCCCTGCTCGCGCCGGCGCACGGCGTGCCGTCCGAGGATCGCCCGCGCCGCTTCGATGCCTTGCTCTCCACCAGCGCGGACTGGACGAACGACGAGGCCGGCGACGAGACGCGCGAGTTCCTGGCGACCGCCGTGGGCTTCGAAGGCCGCATCGAGAACCCTTTCGGTCAGGGCGGCGAGCTCGGCTTCGACAGCGAGTGGTTCTCGCGCTCGTCCGAGTCCGGCGGTGAGGTCGAGCGAGACTCGAGGGTGCGCCTCGACCGCCTCTCCTACGCCTGGGGCGGCGTGCGCGGCGAGCGCGACCGCGGAGAGGTCGGGCGTTTCCTGCAGCGCGAGTTCCCCGAGTTCGGGTTCCTCGACGGCTTCGAATACACGCACCGGTCACGCAGTGGACCCGCGCTCGGGATGAGCCTGGGCTTCGTGCCCGAACCCGACGATCAGTTCCGGACCGGCGACGATCTGCAGGCCGCGCTCTTCGGCCGCCTGGTCAGCGGCGAGTCCCGACACCTCTCGCTGGGCGCGGGCTACCAGAAGACCTGGCACGAGGGCGAGGCCGACCGCGACCTCGTGGCCGCGCAGTTCGAGATGCATCCCTGGCCTGCGACCTCGTTGTTCGCGTCGATCCTGGTGGACCTGTACACGTCCGGCGACGACCTGAAAGACTCGGGGCCCGAGCTCACGCAGTTCTTCTTCAATGCCAGCCAGCGCACGCCGGGCGGTCACGGCCTGGGCCTGTTCGCCTCGCGCTTCCGCTTCCCGGAGCTCCTGCGCAACGAGTTCGACGAGGTCACGGCCGAGGAGATCGCCAGCTCGGTCAACGACCGCTTCGGCCTGGACGGCTGGCTGGCGCTCGGCTCCAGCCTGCAACTCTACGGCCGGGCCGAGCAGTGGTCGGACCAAGAGGACTCGGGCGGCGGTGGTCGCGCGCGTGCCACATGGCGCGATGCCTTCGGAGCGGGCGGGCCGTTCCTGCTGGAGGCCTACGTGAACTCCGGCAAGTTCAGCCAGACCACCGGACTGCGGGCATCGGGGCGCAAACGCTTCGGACTCGGCTCGCTCGGCCTGAGCTGGGACTCGACCGATTACGACCAGGAGGGTGTGGACGAGACGCTGCTGCAGCACGCCGTGCGCGCCGACCTCGACCTCGCTCTCGGCCGGTACTGGTTCCTGGCGCTGTACGCCGAGAGCCGCTTCGGAGACGACCAGGACTCGCTGTCACTCGGTTTCGCGCTACGGCTCGCCATCGACTAGAGAGGACCAAGTCATGAACAAGATCATCGACCAGGGCATCCTGCCGCTCGCTCTCCTGGCGGCGGCCTTCCTCCCGCTGGCCTGCATCACGAGCTGGAGTCCCGCCGTGCGCGTGCCGCGCCAGGGCTGGTGGGAGGAGCGCGGTCCGGTCGTGCCGCACGACGGTTTCCCGGCCGACTGCACCCTGTGTCACGCCGGCGACGACTGGCAGACGATCCGCGAGGACTTCGAGTTCGACCACCTGGCGGAGACCGGCGTGGCGCTGAACGGCGCGCACGCCGTGGCCGAATGCCTGCGCTGCCACAACGACCGCGGACCGGTCGAGCTCTTCGCGCAACAGGGCTGCGCGGGTTGCCACGAGGACGTGCACCGCGGGCAGATGGGGCAGGATTGCACGAAGTGCCACCAGGAAAACGACTGGCGCCCCGAGGGGCAGATCGCGCTGCACGCGGAGACGCGCTTGCCGCTCGCAGGCGCCCACGCGGCGCTGCAGTGCTGGGCGTGCCACACGGGTGCCTCCGTCGGCAACTTCAAGAACATCGACCCGCAGTGCGTGAGCTGCCACCTCGACGATTACCAGGCCACTACCAACCCGAACCACGTCGCCGAGAGCTACCCGACGACCTGCGAGGACTGCCACGGCTTCGTGGCCTTCGACCAGGGCGCGATCTTCAACCACGCGGGTATCGTCGACGGCTGTCTGAGCTGCCACCTCGACGACTACCAGACCACGACCGATCCCGACCACGAGGCCGAAGGCTTCCCGACGAGCTGCGAGGACTGCCACGCGAGCTTCCGGACCTGGAATGGGGCCTTCTTCAACCACGCGGGCATCGTCGGCAATTGCGTGAGCTGCCACCTGCCCGACTACCAGACCACCACCGATCCCGACCACGAGGCCCAGTCGTTCTCGACCCGTTGCGAGGACTGCCACGCGAGCTTCACGACCTGGAACGGCGCGGGTTTCACCCACGCAGGCATCACCAATGGCTGCGCGAGCTGTCACCTACCCGACTACCAGGCGAGCCAGAACCCACGCCACTCGGCCGCCGGCTTCGCCCAGGTGTGCGAGCAGTGCCACACCTCGACCACGACCTGGCAAGGCGCACGTTACACCGGCCACGCATTCCCGATCTACTCGGGCGCACACCGCAACCTCGACTGCAACCGCTGCCACCTCACGAACACGAATTACGACGCGTTCTCCTGCACGCACTGCCACGAGCACAACCAGACCTCGATGGACAGGAAGCACCAGGGTCGGAACGGCTACTCCTGGGTGAGCAGCGCCTGCTACGACTGCCATCCGAACGGGCGTTCCTGAATCGAATCAGCGCTCCAGCGCGAGCTTGCGGCTCTCGCCGGGGCGCTCGAAGAGCAGGAGCGCAGGATCCAGCGCCGCGAGCTGCGCCTTCACCGTCGCGAGCTCGGCCGGCGGGACGTGCACCGCCACGAGGTGCTTCGCGCCGGTGAGCTTGCGCGCGAGCGCCACGCCCGCGGCGTCGCCCAGCCACCAGTACGGCACGAGCGCGACGTCGAGCGTGCGCAGCTCGAGGTCGTAATGGTCGACGGCCGGGTCGAGTGCGTCCGCGTCGCCCACGTGCAGGATGCGCGCGCCGCCCAGCTCGAGCACGTGCCCGAGGTTCTCCACGAAGGCCGTGCGCGCGCCGCCCGAGTGCGGCAGGCGGATGAGCTCGACGCGCGTTTCCTTCTCCACGGCCTCGACCATTTGCCCGGCTTCGGGCAGCAGGGCTTCGACGCGTTCGATGGCCGGGTCCTCGCCGAGTTCCGCGGTCAGCGCGTCGACCACCTGCGTCGAGGACAGGAACCTCGTCTCGGGATGCGCGCGCAGGAACTCGGCCGCGGCCGCGGCCGGGAAGTGGTCGCGGTGATAGTGGCTGGCGAGCGCCAGCTCCACGCCGTCGAAGGGCGGCTTTCCGGCCAGCATCGCCGCGCGCAGTTCGGCGGGCACGGAGGCGTAGCCGCCATAGGGCTCGTTCACGAAGGCGTCGATCAGGAGCTCGTGCTCGCCGGCGCGTACCAGGAAGCCCTCGTTGGCGAGGTAGACGAGCTCGAGCTCGAGGCCGGAACGCGAGGGCTGCTGCCAGGCGGCGAGGCCGAGCAACGCGAGGAACGGGAGGGTAGCGAAGGCGCGCATGCGGGCGCCGATTCTCGCACGCCGCGGCCGCGCGCCGGCCAGACCGTAGCCGCCTTGCAAAGCCGTGACGTCAGGTCCGGAGATCGCGCGTGGCAGAGTGGCGCACTCGATCGCTCAGGATCCACCGTCTTCGTTCCGGCCCTGCGCGAGCATCTCGCGGAACAGCGCCACCGCTTCGTCCATGGTGAAGCCCAGCTTCTCGGCCGCGAACACGGCCGAGCGCAGCTCCGCAGCGAGCTCCGAACGGCGCACGGACTCGTGCGCGCCCGCCGTCCGCTTGCGCACCACCAGCGCGAGGCCGGGGCGTCGCTCGAGCACGCCCTCGCGCTCGAGCTGCGCGTAGGCCTTGCTGACCGTCATCGGATTGAGTCCGAGCTCGGCCGCGAGCGCGCGCGTCGAGGGCAGCTCCTCGCCCGTCGCCAGGACTCCGCTCGCCGCCAGGAACCGGAGCTGATCCTGGATCTGGCGGTAGACCGGAACTCCGCTGTGTCGGTCGAGGCGCAGCAGCATGTGTATCAGTGCCAATATATAGCAATTCATCGGCCGCGAAAGCCTCGAGAAGTGCATCCGCATCGACAATTTTTTCCGGGTAGGCATTAGGATTGTGCAATTACTTCCACACGCCCATGCTGCCCCTGCTCACCCCCCCATCCGTCTGCCTCCTGGACGCCCAATCCAGGAACAAGCATTTACAGTGGCGCCCCCTAATCCTGTGCCTTGTGGCCCTCCTTGGCCTCAGGAGCCAACTCCATGGCCAATCCCAGGCGGTAGGGAGACCTGGATTCCTGCTCTCCAAGAGTGCCGACCCGCTCGTGGACGAACGCGCCTTCAGCCAGGCCGACACCCTGTACATGCGGGTGATGGGCCCCTCCTCGAGGACCTCCCTGGGCGAGCCCCCGGCCGAGGGTGCGTCCGGATGGTGGTTCCTCGCGGGCCGCACCCAGTCCTTCTCAGGACTGCTCACGCCGAGCGGGAACGCCCTGGTGGCCTCCCTCTCTCTGGCTGGCGTGCGCGATGACCCGGGGGCCTGGTTCTTCGGTGCCAGAGTCGAATGGAAGGGCAGGGAGTTCGCCTTCCACAGCACGACGGTGCAGATCGCCCTGCTCGCGCCCAAGGCGGACTTCGCCGCGGCAGCACTGGCGGGCGAGCTACCGCTCTCCGTCACCTTCGAGGATCGCTCGCAAGGCGACGTCACGAACTGGGCGTGGGACTTCGGCGACGGCAATGCGTCGAGCGAGCCTGGCCCGACGCACGTCTACACGGCGCCCGGGTCCTACCTCGTCACGCTGACCGTGAGCAACGTCTGGGGCAGCGACACACGTTTGGCCCAGAACCCGATCACCGTGCGCGCGCCCGCTCCGCAGGCGGACTTCGCCGCGAGCACGCTCGCAGGCGAGCTGCCGCTCTCGGTCGCCTTCGAGGATCGCTCGCAGAGCCAGATCACGAGCTGGGTCTGGGACTTCGGCGACGGCAGCGCGTCGAACGAGCCGAGCCCGACGCACGTCTACACGGCGCCGGGGTCCTACCTCGTCACGCTGACCGTGAGTAACGCCTGGGGCAGCGACACGCGCGCCGCCGCCGACCCGATCGCAGTGAGCGAGCCGGCCCCTGAGCCCGAGCCCGACTTCCTCATCCACTACGGCATGAACGCCAGCGAGAACGTCTGGTGGCAGCGTGGGATCGCCTTCGCCGATGGCATGGCACGCGCCGGCGAGTTCTTCCGTGTGGTGAACGGAACGATCGGCCGCGCGCTGGCGCCGCTCATTCCGCTCGGCCAGGACCCGCCGCTCCTCGGCGCGGGATGGCCCGATGTACCGGCCCTGGCGCCCGGCGAGAAAGCCGGCACGCGCCTCTACGGCAGCATGGCCGGCTCGATGCCCGACGGCCGCGTGCAACCCTACGTGCTCACCTGGGTCGGCACGGGCTCCTGCAATCTCGAAGGCAGGGGAGTCGTGGGCGAGGCCAACCGCACGTCGAACCGCGTCGAGGTCTTCGTGGACCCGAGCGCGGGCTCTGGCGACGCGCTCCTCCTCTGGGTCATCGACTGGTCCGACCCCGCCGACCCGGTGCGCGCTGCGCACGTGTGGCTGCCGGGCATGGAAGCCGAGCAACCGATCCTGTGGCCGCCCTTCGTCGCGAAGCTCCAGGCCATGAACGGGGGCCGCGGGCCGAGCTCCTGGCGCGCCATGGACTGGAACAGGATCAACGAGTACGGCAAGACCGCCGGCGCGGCGCCCTTCGTGTTCGACCTGGTCGGTCGCATCACGCCGAGCAGCCCGACCCAGGGCACGAAGCGTGGCGTCTGCCCCGAGTTCCAGGTCGCGGTGTGCAACGCGGTTGGCGCGAACCTGCACTTCAACGTCCCCCACAGCGCGAACAACCTCTCCGATCAGGACTACGAGCTCTTCCTGCGCGACGCCTTCACGCGCATCCGCTACGGTTCACCGGCTGTGCCAGGCGTGAACGGCGGACTGCCGTTCGCGCCGCTCGCGCCGAACCTCCTGCTCACGGTCGAGTTCTCGAACGAGACCTGGAACCCCGGCTTCCCCGCCCGCCCATGGCTGAAGGCTCGCGCGCTGGCGAATGGCATCACTCTCGAGCAGCAGATCGCGGCAGAGATCCGGCGCGTGTTCGCGGTGGCCGAAGAGATCTTCTCGGGCGCTGACGCGCCGCGTCTGCGGCGCTTCGTCGGCGGCTGGTTGGGCGACCCGAGTTTTCTGCGGGACGTCCTGGGTGCGCTCGGACCAGACGTGCAGGTCGACGCCGCAGGCCCGGCCAGCTATTTCGGACCGCGCGGGCCGAACATCGACCAGTGGATGGTCGGAGTCGGAATCGAAGCCGACGGAGCGGTCACCTGTCCGAACTGTCCCACGCCCGAAGATGTGCTCGAGTCGGCCCGCGCGCGCATCCTCGAGCTCGCCCCGAAGCTGCTCGAGCACCAGCTCCTCGTCCAGGAGTACGTCAACCCCGACGGCTCGCACCCGCGCTTCGAGCTCTACGAGGCCGGCGCGTCCTTCGCGGCCGGCTTCCAGCCCTGGGGCAAGGCCGCCAGCCAAGCCCAGCGCCTGCCGGCGATGTACGACGTCTACGTGCTCGACTTCGTGCCCGCGCTGATCGCGCGCGGCGTGGACACCGTGAACTGGTACAGCTTCATGAGCGAGGGCAACCAGGGCACCGCCGGCCCCTTCGGCCACTGGGAGCGCATGGACCAGACGATCACGCTGCCCGTGCCCGACGTGTACGTCGACGAGGGCGTGCCCAAGGCGGCGGCGATCTACCGACTGCCACCGCGGCGCACGCCCTGAAAAAAGCGCACCGCGGAGACACGGAGAACGCGGAGGTTCGCGGAATCAAAACGAGGACGGGGTAAGACCTCTGGCTCGTCGCGTTTCCGCGCGCTGAAGTCCCGGAGGCCCATCTCTCTCCGTTCTTCTCCGCGCCCTCCGCGCCTCCGCGGTGCGTTCGTCTCCCGGCTTGGCATGATGCGCGCGCCGTGGAGCTCTTCCTCGCCCGCCTGCGTCGCCCGCCGCACGCCCTGCGCCTGGGCATACTCGCCGCGGTCGGCGCGCTGGTCGCGTGGGTCGTCTTCGCCCGGCCGCCGGTCTTCCAGGGCGAAGCCTACTTCGGCCACGCCGACCAGCGCGCCTTCTTCGGGCTGCCGAACGCACTCAACGTGCTCTCGAACGTGCCCTTCGCCTGCGCCGCGTGGTTCGGCCTGCGCCGGATCCGCACGCTCACCGGTCCGCAACGTGGCGCCGCGCGGATCACGTTCCTCGCCGTCGGCGCCGTCTCCCTCGGCTCGGCCATCTATCACCTCGATCCCCGGCCCGTTGGCCTGCTGATCGACCGGCTGCCGATCTCGCTTTCATTCGCGGCGCTGTTCGCGTGGCTCCTGGGCGACCGCCTGGGAGCGCGCTGGACCGCGCGCACGCTCGTGCCGTTGCTCGCGCTCTCGCTGCTGACGCTCTGGATCTGGTACGGCAGCGGCAAGCTGGATGGCGACTTGCGCCCCTACGGACTCGTGCAGGCCATTCCGCTCGCTTGCGTTCCGTTCCTGCTCGCGCTGTTCCCGGGCGAGCTGGACGAGCGGCGCTTCGCGTTCGCACTGCTCCTCTATCTGCTCGCCAAGGCGTGCGAGCACCTCGATGCGGAGATCTACGCAATGGGTGAGCTCCTCAGCGGCCACACGCTGAAACACCTGCTCGCGGCCGCCGCCTGCGTCTTCCTCGCGCCGCGGCGGCCAGCCTCCAGCTGACGCCAGCTCCGAAGGCTACGCAGTCAGAGGTGGGCGCTTACGAACTGCGCCCGAGAGGCGCGCCGGCGCCGGAACATCAGACTCCGGGGTGGCGAAGAGCCTCTTGCAGAGGAACGAACCATGAAGCCCACCCCGTCTCCTCGATCCGTCTTCCTCCCGCCCTACTCCGGAAACCTGCTGTCGGCCTGCCTCCTGCTCAGCGCGACTCAGCTGGGCGGAAAGGTGGTCAAGCTCAACGGGCCGCTCGCTCGTCCGGTCGTCGGCGCGATCCCGCTGGCGTCTCTCACCGGTGCCGGCAGCCACATGGTCTACACGGGCGACCTCGACGCGGACGAGGTCTACGAACTCTACTCGTCGCCCACGGACGGAAGCGGCCTCCAAGTGCGGCTGAGCGCGCCGTTGCCGCCCGGCGGTGACGTGGACAGCTTCCAGCTCGCGCCCAGCTCGTCCTTGGCCGTCTACCTGGCGGATCAACGCATCAACGGGCGGTCCGAGCTGTTCAGCGTGCGGATCGATGGCAGCCAGCCGCCGGTGCTGCTCAACAAGACACCCGTGTCGGGTGGTGCGGTGCAGAGCTACGGGATCAGCGCCGACAGCCTGCGCGTGCTCTACATCGGGGATCTCGACACCGACACGGTGAACGAGCTCTATTTCGCGCCGATCCACCGCGGCGCAGCGGGGAGCCTGAAGATCAGCGGCCCGATGACGAGCGGCGGGGACGTCAGCAACTTCCAGCTCAGCCTCGACCAGAACCATGCCGTGTACCTGGCCGACCAGGAC
>JANOGB010000394.1:0-2862 GCA_031413955.1 Planctomycetota bacterium
CGGATGGGCTCACGCCGCTCTTTACCGTGCCGTTCCCGCAGTCGCTGCTGCTGCTCGACGTGCTCGAGGGAACTCGGCGCGGAGAAGCATGGCCGCGCCGTGCGCACTACCCCGAATGCTGGAACGGAGCGCCGGCCTTCGATCCGGAGAGCAGCGCGGCGCTGCTCGAGCTCGTGCTCGGCGCCTCGCAGGAGGAGCTGCGCCTGCTGCGGGAGATGCGCGGGCTGGCGGTCGACAGGCTCGATCTGGGCGGGCCGCCCCGGACTCGTCGGGAGTCCCTGCCGCAGGCAAGCGCGGTGGTCGAGTTCCGACGACGGCTGCAAGCGCTCGAACGGCTGGTGCAGACGGCGCACTTCCGTGGGCACGCGCTGCTGACAGGAACGACTCCAGTGATGTTCCTGTTCCAGCCGTCGCCGAGCGGAGAACCCCAGCGCATCATCCTCTTCGACCTCTCGACGAGCACGCACGGACTCACGGGCCTGGACATCGTGGACGAAACGGAGGCCGCGAGCGCCCTGGACCTCATCGACACCGCGCTGGTCTATGTGGACACCGCGCACGCGTGTTACCTGCTCGACCGGCAGACCTTCGAGGACGGTCCGCCCGAAGGAGGCTTGCTCGCCGTCGCAGCGATCCTCGAACGCCTCCACGCGGTCGCGCTCCAGGCCGCCGACGCGCACCTGGACAGCCAATATCGCTCGATCCTCGACTCTCGCTTCCAGAGCGATGTCTCGCGGCTCGACCAACTCTCAGCGCGAGCGCACTTCGAGAACATCCCGCTCCTCCGCGGCGGTCTCGTGCTCCTTCACGGGGCAGGAACACTCGAGATCCGGCCCTTCCTGCTGCCCAACACGGGCGCCATGGCGCTCGACATCGACACCGACATCACCGACGTGGACAACGCGCTCGGCGCGCTCGGGCTCCTCGACGCGGCCCGCGCCTACGTGAGCGAGCAACTGGCCGCCCTCGCGTGCGCGCGCGCGCAGCTCCACAGAAGCGGTCCACGCCGGCGTTGAAGGTCCTCGAGGCTGCGCCCACCTGAAGGAAGAGCCGGGCTGGAGCCCGGCGCTCCCGGCTGAACGCCGCTCACCACGTGTCCCCGCCGCGCGGCGGCGGCCAGGCGCCGAGTTCCTGGCGCAGGAGCACGATCTGGCCGAGGTGGTAGCTGTTGTGGCCCTGGATCATGAGCAGCTCCTCGCGCGCGCTGACGTTGCGGTCGGGCTGGACGAGCGCGCCGAGGTCGAACTGCGGGTCGAGCACGCGTGCCTCGAGCGCGCGCAGGCCCTCGGCGAAGCACGCGATCGCGGCCTGCCAATCGCTCTCGTCCTCGGGCGCCTCGGGCGTGGCCCAGCCCAGCGCCGCGCTCTTCGGACGCGGCGGCGGGTCGCCGGAAAGGCGCGCGAGCGAGATGTCTTGCCAGTAGGTCATGTGCTGCAGGATCTGGAAGACGGTGTGCGTCGAGCGGCCGACCCTCTTGCCGGCGAGCTCGGGCTCGAGCCCCTCGAGAGCGTGCAGCAAGTGCTTGTGGCTGCTCGTGCCATAGACCTGGCTGGCGAGTGCTTCGCGTTCGTTCACGGGAGTTCCTCCGGATGGATGCGGTGCTGGGGTCGTGGGAGTTGCGCGCGCCGGGAACGCCCGGCGAGCTCGGGAAGGAAGCGCGCGAGGAGCGAGCGCGGCGCAAGGAAGCGGTCGAGCTCGGAGGCGAGCACGGCCATCGAAGGAAAGCGCCCGTCGGGCTCCTTCACCAGGCAACGCAGGACGATGCGCTCGAGCGCGACCGGCAGATCGGGCGCGAGGACGCGTGGCGCGGGCGGGTCCTCGTGCTGGATCGCGAACAAGACGTCGGCCAACGTGCGGCCGCGAAAGGGCCAGGCACCCGTGAGCTGGCGGTAGAGCGTCGCGCCCAGCGAAAAGAGATCGCTCGCCAGCCCGACGCGCTCACCACGCGTCTGCTCGGGCGACATCGTGAGCGGCGTCCCCCCCACCGCGGCGCAGCGCCGCCCGCTCCCTTCCTGGGCGACGCCGAAGTCGCACAGGAACGCGCGCCCGCGCCGGTCGAGCAGGAGGTTCTCCGGCTTGACGTCGCGGTGCACGACGCCGAGCCGATGGGCGTGCTCGAGCGCGTCGACCACGCCGCGCAGCGCACGCACGAGCGCACGCGGTTCGAGCCGCGCGCGCGCCAGGTTGCCGCCGTCGACGTAGTCCATCGCGAGGTAGGCGCGGCCCGCGAAGAGGTCGAACTCGTGCACCGCCACGATCGAGGGGTGCGCCAGACGGGCAAGCACGCGCGCCTCGCGCCGAAAACGCTCCAGGAACCACGGCCCGGGGTCGCGCAGGAGCTTGAGCGCCACCAACCGTCCGAGGTGCCGGTCGCGGGCGAGCAGCACCGTGCCCATGCCGCCCGAGCCCAGCACCCTCAAAAGCTGGTACTTGGGCGGCGCCTCGAAGGGCAGGCGTGGGCCGGGGAGATCGACGGGCGTGGCCACGGCTTCCATGGGACTGAAACCTCTCAAATACGGTTAGACAGTTACACCTTGCCAGGACCAACGTAACCCTTCAATATCAAATTAGATGGTTACTGGACCCGTCTACGACCCCTCCGGCGGCCACCCCTGCCTCGACTTCGTCAACTCGGTCGACCGCATGACCCACCGGCCCTCGGTGGAGCGCCTGCTGAGCTATGCCGACCTGCTGACCTGGAGTGCGGCGGCCGGGACGCTCCCCGGGGGGCACTCCGAGCTCACCCGCGCGGCCCGCGCGCGGCCCGCCGCAGCGGAGGCCGTCCTGGCCCGGGCGCGCGAGCTGCGCGAGGCGCTCTACCGCATCTTCGCCGCCGGGATCGAGGGCACGGACCCCGCTCCG
>JANOGB010000395.1:0-8915 GCA_031413955.1 Planctomycetota bacterium
CCCGGCTTCCTCTTCCCCTGCTCCCCTGGAGAACGGAAGAAAGATGAGAATCGAAGCCGGGCTGGAGCCCGGCGTTCCCGGCAGAGAACGCGAAAGCACGCGGCAGATCCTCACTGCCGCCCTCACGCCACTTCTCCTCGCCTGCGCCGCCGTCGCCCAGGCACTCCGGCGGTGCGCTGACCGTATCCTCTTGGTCGCACGTCCGACCTCCGCGACTCTATCCGCTTCTCTCGCCACATGAGTCCCTCCGCCCCCGAACTCGTCGTCCCCACCGACGGCGCGCCGATCTCGATCCACGACGGCGTCCTGCAGGTCCCGAACAAACCCATCCTGCCCTTCATCGAGGGCGACGGCACGGGCCCCGATATCTGGCGCGCCACGCGGCGGGTGCTCGAGGGCGCGGTGGCGAAGGCGTACGGCTCCCGGCGGCGCCTCTGCTGGATGGAGGTCTACGCCGGCGGCAAGTCCTTCGACCTGTTCGGCAGCTGGCTGCCGGAAGAGACGCTGGCTGCGTTCCGGACTTACCTGGTCGGCATCAAGGGGCCCCTCACCACGCCGGTCGGCGGAGGTATTCGCTCGCTCAACGTGGCGCTGCGCCAGATCCTCGACCTGTACGTGTGCCTGCGGCCCGTGCGCTGGTTCAAGGGCGTGCCCTCGCCCACGCGCAGGCCCGAGGACGTCGACATGGTGATCTTCCGCGAGAACACGGAGGACATCTATGTTGGCATCGAGTTCCAGGAGGGCAGCGAGTCGGTCAAGCGATTCTTGAAGCTGTTCGAGGAGGCCTTCCCCCAGGAGTTCCAGAAGATCCGCTTCCCGAAGACGTCCGGCATCGGCCTGAAACCCGTCTCACGCGAGGGCACCGAGCGCCTGGTCCGCGCCGCGCTGCGCTACGCCGTGGAGCAGAAGCGCAAGAGCGTCACCCTGGTGCACAAGGGCAACATCATGAAGTTCACCGAGGGCGCGTTCCGGAACTGGGGCTATGCCCTGGCCGAGCGCGAGTTCGCCCGCGAGACCTACACCTGGGAGCAGTGGAATCGCACGAACGCCGCGCAGGGCGAGGAGGCGGCCAACGCCGAGCAAGCCGCGGCGCTGAAGGCGGGCAAGGTCCTGGTGAAGGACTCCATCGCCGACATCACGCTCCAGCAGGTCCTCACGCGCCCGCGCGAGTTCGACGTGATCGCCACCCTGAACCTGAACGGCGACTATCTGTCGGACGCGCTCGCCGCCCAGGTCGGCGGGATCGGCATCGCGCCCGGGGGCAACCTCAACTACGTCACGGGCCATGCCATCTTCGAGGCCACGCACGGCACCGCGCCGAAGTACGCGAACCTCGACAAGGTCAACCCGGGCTCGCTCGTGCTCTCGGGCGAGATGATGCTGCGCTACCTCGGCTGGAACGAGGCCGCCGACCTGGTCGTCAAGGGCATGGACGGCGCCATCGCCGACAAGGTCGTGACCTACGACTTCGCGCGCCTGATGGAGAAGGCGCGCGAGGTCAAGTGCAGCGAGTTCGCGGACGCCGTCGTCGCGCACATGTAGGCGGGATGCGCCCGCTCGTTTCCCTCGCCCGCACGGGCGCCCAGGCGATCGGGGCGACCTACGAGGCCTACCGGCGCGAGTTCGAGCGGATCACCGCGCAGGCGCGGCGGCGGTTCGAGGAGCGCGACTGGAAGGGCGGCCAGAGCGACGCGGCCGAGCGCCTCGCGCTCTACCGGCACTTCGTCGAGGCCGTGGTCGCGGAGCTGGAGCGGATCCTCGGCGAAGAGCTCAGGGACGCGGCGACCTGGCGCACGATGAAGCTGGACTTCTCCGAGTCCATCGCCGGCTTCCCGGACGTCGAACTGGCCGAGACGTACTTCAACTCCGTCACGCGCCGGATCTTCGCCACGGTCGGCGTGGACCCCGACATCGAGTTCGTCAACCTGGACATCCGCCGCGCCCGCTACGGCCCTGGATCGACGATCCACCGCCGCCACGTCCGCCGCGCGAGTACGCGCGACCTGGTGCTCGAGGCGCTCTCTCTCCACGCCTTCGCCGTGCCCTTTCGCGACCTCGCGGGCGACGCCGCCTGGGTCGCGGCCGAGATCGACGCCGCCTGGGCAGGCGCCGGAAAGACCAGCCCCATCGAGACGCTCGACCTGATCGAGGCGGTCTTCTACCGCGGCAGCGGGGCCTACCTCGTCGGCCGCCTGCGCGGCGGGGAGGCGACCCTGCCGCTGGTGCTCGTCCTCCTGCACGGCGAGGAAGGCATCGAGGTGGACGCGGTGCTGCTCACCGAGCGCGAGGTGAGCATCGTCTTCAGCTTCACGCGCTCGCACTTCCAGGTCGCGGTCGAGCACCCCACCGACGTCATCCGCTTCCTGCAGTCCGTCATGCCGCGGAAGCCGCTCGCCGAGCTCTACATCTGCCTGGGCTATCCCAAGCACGGCAAGACGGAGATGTACCGCGACCTCCTGGGCCACATGAAGCGCTCGATGGACGTCTTCGATCACGCCCGCGGCGAGCCCGGGATGGTGATGATCGTCTTCGACCTGCGCTCCTACGACTACGTCTTCAAGGTCATCCGCGACCACTTCGCCGCGCCCAAGACCAACACGCGCGCGGACGTCGAGCAGCGCTACCGGCTCGTCTTCCAGCACGACCGCGCCGGACGCCTGATCGAGGCCCAGGAGTTCGAGCACGTGACCTTCGAGCGCCGGCGCTTCTCGCCGGCGCTGCTCGCGGAGCTCACCACGGGCGCGGCTCGCTCGGTGGTGGTCGACGACGAGGAGGTCCACATCCACCATCTCTACGTCGAGCGGCGGGTCCGGCCCCTCAACCTGTACCTGCGCGAAGCCGGCGCCGAGGCCGCCATGCGGGTCGTGGAGGACTACGGGCAGGCGATCCGCGACCTGGCCACGACGAACATCTTCCCGGGCGACCTCTTGCTGAAGAACTTCGGCGTGACCCGCCACGGCCGCGTCACCTTCTACGACTACGACGAGCTCTCGCTCGTCACCGACTGCGTCTTCCGCGACCTGCCCGCGCCGCGCAATGAGGAAGACGAGATGGCGGCCGAGCCGTGGTTCTACGTGGGCGAGCACGACGTCTTCCCCGAGGAGTTCCTGCCTTTCCTGGGACTCGGCGGCGAGCTGCGACGGGTCTTCCTGGAAGCACACGGCGAGATCCTGACCGCCGCTTTCTGGCGCAAGCTGCAGGACCGCCATCGTGCTGGAGAGGTGCTCGACGTGTTGCCCTACCCGTTCTCGAAGCGGCGCGGACGCTGAGTGCTTCGGGAGGCGCTGCCACGGCTCGGAAGGCTCCAGGGGGGCACGTGCCATCGGATAGCGGCGCACCGAACAGAGGTCGTCGCTTCGGCAGAGTTGCCGCGCCGATCTGAGAACCCGTGACATCCGCTGCGGCGGGAAGCACGAAGACCTCCGGCGGGTACAACGCACCACGCAACTCAGCCACGTACTTGACCGGCCTTTTCGGGCGTGTGCGGGGAAGCGCTGATCCTTCACGAGGCCATGTCCAGCCCGCCTCTGGTGCTGTCCACCGCGGCGGTCTGGCGGAGCTCGAGGCCTCGACGCCGATCGTGCCGACCGAGGATGGGCGCATCGCGGTCGGCAGCGCGAAGGGCGAGCTCGTCGGATATCTCGATCCGAATCGGTCGGTGGCGAGCGCGACGGGAGCCGCCGAGGCCGCGCCGGTGAGCCTGCGTCCGGACGCGGACGGCGCGGTGATCCTGGCCGACGGCCGCGTCCTCCTCGGCCCCTTGCGCCGTGCGGAGAACGGCGCGCTCGGCGCCCCGGGGAAAGGCGACGAACCCCGTCCGCTCGAGGCACGCGAGATCGCCTACGCCACGACGGAAGCGGGCGAGCGCATCGGCCGCGAGCAGTACCCCGTGTACCTCGCCTGGCGCGCAGTCCTCGAGGCCGAGCTCGCGAGCGCGCTCGAGACGCTGGCCGCCGGCTTCGCGCGCGATCGCCACGTCGCCGACGCCCGGCGCCTGCTGCAGGAAGCGCTCGAGCCCCTGCAGGTGCGCATCTACGCCGATCGCGCGAGCTTCCTCGCGGGGAGCGTGGAGGCCGGCCACGACGCTCCAGCGCGAGCTCGCCTCCGTGCTGGCCCACGAGCTCACGCACCACTACCTGGAGCAGCGCTGGCAGCCCCTGCGTCCTGGCCTGCAGCCGGGATACTGGGTGGTCGAAGGTTTCGCGAGCTTCATGCAGGAGCAGTTGCTCGAGCTCGGGCGCGCGAGCCGCGGCTTCGAGGACGCCACCGTGATGACGCTCGACGTCGCCTCGCAGGCGCTGAAGAAGGGCATCGCGCTCCCGCTGAAACGGCTGATCGATCTGCCCTATCCGAGCTTCCAGCATCTGGGAGACGCTCCGCTGGGCGAACTCGAGCTGCGCTACACGCTCGGAAGGGTGGCCGTGAGCGAGCGGCACCTCTTCTACGAGCAAGCCGGCAGCCTGGTCTTCTTCCTGATGAACCGCTGCGGCGAGAAGGGCCGCGCCGCACTGCTCGGGTACATGAAGGACTACCACCTCGGGAAGACCAAGTCCGGCGGCTGGGCGGCGCTCGGCTGGGAGAGCGCGCAGGCGCTGGAGGACGAGCTCTGCGCCTTCCTGCGGACCGTGTCCGGATAGTCGAAACAGCAACCTCTCGCGCGCATCCAAGGTGCTCCTCAGCTCGGACTTCGCGCTCGGCGATCCGGTCACGTCCCGTCCGTGCCACACTGTTCCTCACCCCATGGACAAGCCTTTCCAGGGTCTGCACGTCGTCGTCACCGGAGCCACGGGTGAGCTGGGCGGGACCGTCGCCGCGCTGCTGCTCGCGCGCGGAGCCGCGTGTCACCTGCCCGTGCGCTCGGCGGGCAAGCTCGACAAGGGTCTCGAGCGCGCCCACGTGACCGAGGGCATCGACCTCGCCGACGAGCTGGCGGTGGAGAGCTTCTACCGCGACTTGCCCGGGTTGTGGGCCTCGCTCCACTGCGCCGGGGCCTTCGCCTTCACTCCGATCGACGGCGCGCGCGGCGCGGACCTCGACAAGATGCTCGCAATCAACGCGCGCTCGGCTTTTCTGTGCTCGCGCGAAGCGGCGCGCCGGATGCTCACGGCAAACACGGCGCAGAGCGGGGGCCGGATCGTCAACGTGGTGTCGCGTCAGGCCCTCGAGCCGCGCCGGGGCGCGTCGATGGTGCCGTACACGATGAGCAAGGCCGCGGTGGCGGCGCTGACGGTGGCGCTGGCGGAGGAACTCGCGGCCGGGCGCATCGGGGTCAACGCGGTCGCGCCCTCGATCCTCGACACGCCGGCCAACCGCGCGAGCATGCCGGGCGCGGACGTCTCGAAGTGGGTGCAGCTCGCGGACCTGGCCGAGACGATGCTCTTCCTGGCTTCGCCAGCTTGCCTGGCGAGCGGCACCCTCGTGCCCGTGTATGGGGGAGCGTGAGCGAGGCGGTTTGCCGTAGCGCGGAGCAGAGAGCCGGGCGTCGAGGACTCGAGCCGCGTGCCGGGAGCGGGGCACTCCTTCGCGAGCTCGCCTACTCCCTCCGCGTAGACGACGACGCGTAGCGGCATGGGTCAGCCGCCCGGAACGCCGCGCAAGCTGCCCGACTTCCAGACCAGACCGAGAGACTCGTCGTAGGTGCGGTAGGTCTCCTGCCAAGCCTCGGTGTCGGTCGGGACGCGGTCGACGCGGACGGAGCCGCTCGCCGAATCACGCGTCAGCAGGCGCACCTCGTCGGGCTCCAGATGGTCGAGCAGATCGGCTGAGTGAGTGGCAAGCACGATCTGCACCTCTCGGGGGCCGATCTCGCCACGCGTCATCTTGCGCAGGAACGAGACCAGCGAGCCGAGGAGGTATGGGTGCAGTCCGCGCTCGGGTTCCTCGACGAGCAAGAGGTCGACCTGTGGGTTCTGGTACTGCAGAACCAAGTAGGCAAGAACGAGCATCGTTCCGTCGGAGACTTCGTCCGGTAGGTACCAGGCGTCCGGCCGCCACCGGTCTTGGAAGCGAAGGATCTGATGACCGGATTGGTGCGGTGCTACCTCAACGTCAGCGAATGTCGGCACCAACTTCGAGAGCTGCGCCGCGAGTTCTCCCTGCTGCTTGCGGGTCAGCGTGTCGAAAGTGTTCACCAAGTTTGAACCGTTCTCCGCGAGCTGGCCCGCACGGTTGGTCTGGTTTGAAGAACGGAGGGCGTTCAGATCGAGGTGAAGGAGCTGGGCGGAGCCTTTGCGTGGCGTCGTAAGCGCGCCTCTTTCTTGGGAGAACTCCCGAAGGAACGGCTTGCCGTCGCCAGAGTCGAGTTCGATCCGCACGGTCAGGTCCCTTGCATGTCGCCACGCCTCCTTCGGAAGCTGGAACTCGTTCCCCAGCAACCCACGTAGGACGCTGCTCTTCCCGCTTCCGTTCGGCCCCACGAGCACCGTGAGCGGACCGAGGTCGATCGTGACGTCCTGGAGGGAGCGGTAGTTCTGGAATCGCGCTCGCTTGAGCATGGGTCGATCCACCTTGTCCACGCATCTTGCTGAGCCTGGCCAAGCCACGCAATGGGCAGCCATTGCGTCTAGCCCTCAGCCCGTTCTTGCCTCCAAGATGGGCCACACGACAGGGCCAGATCGAGAAGGCCTAGTCACATTCCACTTGCCCCGACCGCGGCCTTCTCCTTCGGCCAGCCCTTCTCGCGCTGGTACGCCTTCACGTCGTGCGGCGCCGGCGCGCCGCCGAGCCAGCGGTGGAACCAGTCGAGGTGCGCGTTGTAGTAGAAGGCCATCTCGCGCCAGCTCGGCCAGTGGCCGGCGTCCGGGTAGACGATCAGACGCGAGGGCACGCCGCGCTTCTGCAGCGCGGTGAAGTAGCCGAGGCTCTGCGTGTAGGGGCAGCGGTAGTCGAGCTCGCCGGTCAGGACCAGCGCGGGCGTCTTGAAGTTCTCGACGTAGCTCGCGGGCGACCAGCGCGCGTAGTTTTCCTCGTCCTCCCAGGGGATGCCGAGGTCGCGCTCGGGGAACCACAGCTCCTCCGTGGCGCCGTAGAAGGAGTCGAGGTCGAAGATGCCCATCATCGCGGCCTGGCAGGCGAAGCGATCCGTCTGGCCCTGCATCCACATCATCATGTAGCCGCCGAAGGACCAGCCCATCGCGCCCATGCGCTTCGCGTCCACGAAGGGCAGCCGTTCGAGCTCGTCCGTCACGCGCATCAGGTCGCGGTAAACGCGCCCACCGTAATCACCGCGGATCGCGTCGCAGAACGGCTGGCCGTAGCCGTTCGAGCCGGTCGGGTTGGCGAAGGCGACCACGTAGCCCGCGCCCGGGTAGACCTGCCAGTCGCCGCGGAAGGCGTCGGTCCATTGCTGCTGCGGGCCGCCGTGGACATTGAGGACGAGCGGGTACTTCTTGGCGGGATCGAAGCCGTGGGGCTTCACGAGGAAGACGTGCAGCTTGGTCCCGTCCTCGCCCTCGACGAAGAACTCCTCGGCGGGACGGATGTCCACCTCGGCCTCCAGCGCATCGTTGACGTGCGTGAGCTGCACGGGCGTCCCGCCCTTCACGGCGACCGAGTAGAGCTCGTGCGGATCGCCGACCGAGCGCGCCGCGTAGACCAGGTGCGTGCCGCCCTGGTCGAGCTCCCAGTGGTCGATCTGCGCGTGCGTGTGCAGCAGGGTGGGTGCGCCGCCCGCCAGAGGCAGGCGAAAGATCGGGTTGCGGCCGCGCTGGTCGGCGCTGAAGACGAGCGCGTCGTTCCCGTCCCAGGCGAGCTCGCCCACCCAGTCGTCGAAGCCCTCGCGGCTCGTGAGGTAGCGCACCTTGCCGCTCTTGTGCTCGAGCACCGCCAGCCGCCGCAGGTCCGACTCGTAGCCCGGGGTCGCCTGGCTGACGAAGGCGATGTGGCGTCCGTCGGGGGAATAGAGCGGCGCGCCGTCCCAGCCGTCGTTCGCGTCGGTCAGGTTGCGCGCGCCGCCCTCGCTCGGCGTTCCCTCGACCGGGACGACCCACAGGTCGGCGTTGGTCGATTCGGCCTGCTTCTCGTCGTGGTTGGAGACGAAGCACAGCTCCTTGCCATCGGGCGAGAACGTGTAGCCGCGCTCGCCGCCGAGCGAGAAGGTCGGCGCGTCGAAGGGGCCCGGAGTCATGTCCTTCACGACCTCACCGCTCTTCGCGTCCACGAGCAGGACGTGCGTGACGCGCCCGTCACGCCAGCTCGTCCAGTGGCGGTACAGCAGCTCGTCGGCGACGTGGACGGAGAGCTTGCCGTCCTTCTCCACGTCGTTCTTCTCCGCATCGATGCCTGCCTCGGGATAGACGTCCGCGCTCACCGCCAGGAACCTGCCATCGGGCGAGAAGACCGGATCGGCGACGCCGGGCGGGAACTTCGTGAGCTGGCGCGGCTCACCGCCGTCGATCGGCATGACGTAGAGCTGCCCCGCGCCGGCGCGGTTCGAGCTGAACAAGACCGCGCCGCCGTCGGGCGTGAACTGCGGGCCCGTGTCCATGTGCTCGCCGCGCGTCATCTGGCGTGCGTTCGAGCCGTCCGTGTTCACCAGCCAGATCTCGCTCCAGGCCTTGTCGGCGGCGAGGTCCGTGCGCCGCACCTGGAAGGCGACCAGTTTTCCATCCGGGCTGAGGGCCGGGCTGCCGACTTGCTTGACGCGGTACACGTCGGCCAGCTCGAAGGCGCGCTTGCTCGCGCTCGAGGCGGGACGCACCGAGGCGGCGGGAGACGGTACGGCCAGCGCCCCGGCCGTGTCGGGCGCGGCGCAGGCGGAGACGAACGCCAGGGTCGAGAACGCGACGAGCGCAGGCTTCATGGGAGTCCTCCGGGGAGCGCGGGAGCCTAGCACGGCTTCCGACGAGTGCGCGGAGTACGGAGTCGGAGCAATTCTTCAACGATCCGTCCTGCGGCCAGGCGTTTCCTTGCCTTTC
>JANOGB010000396.1:0-22139 GCA_031413955.1 Planctomycetota bacterium
ACGTCGATGGCGCCAACCTGCGCGTGCTCCTGAAACAAGGCCTGCTCGCGCCGCGCCAGACGCTCGACATCGTGCGCCAGTTGTGCGACGCACTGCAGTTCGCGCACGACGAGGGCATCGTGCACCGCGACATCAAGCCCGAGAACGTGCTGGTCGACACGAGGGGCCGCGTGAAGATCGCCGACTTCGGCCTGGCGAAGCTCGTGGGTGCGCCGGCCTCGAGCACGCTCACCGAAGCCGGGCAGGTGATGGGCACGCCGCACTACATGGCGCCCGAGCAGGTCGAGCACCCGCTCGACGTCGATCACCGCGCGGACCTCTTCGTGCTCGGGGTGGTCTTCTACGAGATGCTGACCGGCGAGCTGCCGCTCGGACGCTTCGCGCCGCCGTCGCAGCGCGTGCAAATCGACGTGCGCCTGGACGAGATCGTGCTGAAGAGCCTCGAGCGCGAGCGCGAGCGACGCTACCAGCACGCGGCGCAGGTGAAGACGGACGTGGAGCGGGTCGAGCACGAACCCGCCCGGCGCGAGCAGGCCCCGGCGAGCAAGCACGGTTTGCACCTGCGTTCCGGCGTCTATCTCCCGCGCCTCCAGTCAGTCCTGGGCGGGCATCGCCCCACGAGCAACGGCTGGCTCGCGCTGCTCGGGCTCGCCTGGATCATGTGCGGTGCGGCCTTCGCCCTCGGCGCGATCTGGTTCGCGCTGGTCTCCGTGCCCCTGCTCGCCTGGCTGTTCCACTCGATGGTGGCGGCGCGCACGGGCCTCGAGCCTCGGCCCGACGAGGTCATCTGGCGCTGGATCGCGCGCTTCGGCCCCGGGACGTTCCTGCTGGCCGCGCTGGGGATCGTCGCGCTCTTCGTGGCCCACGTCGCTAGCTGGGAGCGCTGGACCTGGAGCTACGTTGCGAGCGACCAGCATCCACTGGCCGGTCTCGAGCGCTGGCGCGGCGCGGAGATCGAGCTCTTGCGGCAAGCCGGGATCGCGCCGGAAGACTCGGCGGATCTCGCACCGGCCGACCTGCGGCTCGAGTCCGTCTCGTCGCACTGGCTCTCGGACCCGTATGCGCTCTTCGGCCTGCACCCGCTCGTGCTCGCGGCCGTCGCCGTCGGGCTGCTGGCCGCGGCCGCGCTGGTCATTGCAGGCGCAAGCCGCCGTCCGTCGCGCGAGTGGCGCGCGGGAGTCCTGAGCTCGCTCGGCTTGTTCTTTACCTCCCTGGCAGGCGTGCACCTACTATTCTTCGCCGTCCACGGCGGGACGCAACGGCTCGAGGGCGTCCAGGCCTCGCTCGTCTGCGGCGGCGGCGCGGAAGAACTCGGCCAGCGTCTCTACCGCGCCCTCGTCGCGCGGGAACTCCAGGTTCATGCCGAGCACTCGGCACGGGTCGTCGATCGCCGGAGCGGCGACGTGCTGGCGAACGTGCACCTCCTGGCGGCCGGCCCGGCCTCGGTCTTCGCGCGGTGGAGCATGACGTGGGGCGGGCCGCGGCGGCTCGAGCCCCACGTACAGTACACGGTGGTCTCCGATGCGAAGGACGAGCGCGCCCTGATCCTGGCCGACGGCGGGCTGGTGGAATCCGCGCAGCTCGTCACGAACGCATGGATGAGCGAGCTGCGCGAGCTCTTGCACACGGCGTGCGCCGCGCATGAGTCGAAGTAGCGCCGAGCGCGTTCGTCAGAGCTCGACCGCGAGCGTCTTGCCGGCCTCGACCGTGAGCTCGCGCAGCACCGTGGGTGTCTGCTCCTCGATCGGAAGGTTCGGGTCGCAGCGCACCAGTGCGCCGCGACCGGCTGGAGCGCGTGCACAGCGAAATCGACCTCCCTCGCTCGGGACGAGCGGAGCAAGACACTGCAGCGCGCCGCGCTCCCAGCGGTAGAAGACGAGCCCGTCTTCGCCGTCTGCGGCGCCGGACGTTCCCTCGAGCTCGCCCGTCTTCAGCTCGAGCGACCAGAAGGAAGTCCCCTGGTAGAGCTCGACCGGATCGAGGATCACGAGCATCGTGCTCGGGTCGGCGGTGTCGGGACGCAGGCTCAAGCGATAGGAGCCGGGCTCGTCGACAGCAAGGCGAAAAGCACCCGGCTCGACGAACGCTTGCGGCTCGACGGCCCCGGAGCGCTCCTGGTCCAGGCTCGCGAGCCAGCCCTCGGCCGGCCGGCCGTCGATCACGAGCCGGCCTTCGAGCCGACAATCGCCCTCGGCTTCGTCGCCGAGCCACAGATCGACGCGCGTGGTCTCGCCGGCGAACACGCGGCAGTTCGTCGGGATCGGGCCGGCGGGCTTCGTGCCGAAGTACGTCGCTCCGAAGTCCGGGTTGACCTCCGTCTCGGACAGGACGACCTGCCATCCGCCCGGCGTGAGTCGCGGGAAGACCGCGAGGCCGCCCTCGTCGGCGCGTCCGGTGCGCGCGCGTCCGTCGCCGCGCGAGGTCGCCACGAGCTGGCCGGTGACCGGCGCGCCTTCCGAGGAGCGTACGCGCACCTCCAGCGTGCCGCCGGCCCCGAGCTCGATGCGCAGCTCGCTCTGGCTCGCGGGCGAGAGTGCGAGCGGACCCAGCTCGGCCAGCGCGTAGCCCTCGGCCTCGGCGCGCAAGTAGTAGCTGCCGACTTCCTCTACGGACAGGGAGAACACCCCGCCCGCCCCGCTCTCCGTCTCGATCGCGGCGCTCGTCTGCATGCGCAGCGGGAAGCCGTTGTAGGTGTCGTTCGTCTGCGCGGCCTGGTGCAACCCGACCGTCGCGCCCGCGACAGGCTCGCCGCCCGCCTCGACCACACCGCGCACGCCGCCGGCGGGATCCAGGAGGCACTCGAGCCGCGTGGGTGGTGCCTGTGCGGAGAATGGCCCGAGGCGCGCCGGAGAGTAGCCGTTCGCGCGCACCTCGATGCGGAACTCCTGCGCCGGCGCGGCGAGCACGAGGAGACCCGCGGGCCGTTCCTCCTCGGGCAGGAACGTGAGCACTTCCGAATTCCGCTCGGCGATCGTGGCCACGGCGAAGCCCTCGATCGGAGCGCCTGCGCGCGACTTCACCGAGAGCTCGATCTCCGGGGCGGGCGCGAGCTCGAGCACGAGATCCATCGTCCCCGGCAACACCCCCAGACGCGTTGCCTCGCGATAGCGTCGCTCGGGGTCCTGCGCAGTGATGTCACGTGGATTGCGATCGTCCAGGCGGAGTCGGAATCGGCCGTCGTCGGCGGCCTGGATGCTGTAAGACGATCCGCCACCCTCGATCCTCACGGACGCGAAGGCCACGGCAGCCTTCCCGGGATCGAGCACGATCCCCGCGACCGTCGTGCCTCCATCGGCGGCCTCCAGGTGGATCTCCACGCCGCGCGCCACTCCGCCTGCGGGCACGTCGACGAAGGCCGAAGCACCCGCCGGCCGGTCATCGGTCACGGCCACGAGACGGATGCGGCCAGCCGGAGCGTCCTCGAGCACGAACGACCCATCGCTTGCTGTCACGGTGCGCGCAGCCGGTCTCCAGAGATCTTCCAGAGCGCCGCGTCGGTCTCGCTCCCATTCGCCGTCCGCCAGAGCTTCCCTCAGGCTGGCCACGCGGACTCCGGCCAGCCCCTGCCCGCCAGCGTCGACCACGACTCCCTGGACGCTGCCGCCGGGTACGAGGATCCAGTCCCCGAGCAGGAGCTCCCTGCCGGCCGCGGGCGTAGCCAGGCGCCGATCGAGCGCAAAGCCATCGCAGTGTGCCTCGAAATCGAGGGTCCTCGTGGTTCCCGTGATGAGCGTCGCGCCCAGGTCGATGCGCGCGACTCCATCGCTTCCGCTGAGAGCAGCGGCGGAGGGGTCCGTCGCCACACGCAGCTCGACGCCAGCGATCGGTATTCCGTGCTCGTCCACGAAGCGAGCCCTCGCGCCAGGCGCGAAGGGCTTCGTCGCGTCGACAGCCGTCGAGCTGGAATGGACCGCGGTTTCCCGCTGCGCAATCGCGCTCTCACGGTGCCCACTGACTTGCTCCGCGACTCCGGTTGGCTGGACCTCGATGGCCCCGTCGATGGTTGGGCCGCGCGCTTGCACCGACTCTCCCTGCCGAGGAGCACGTATCTCGCGCCATGCGAATACAACCGCGAACAGGCCGGCAGCCGACAGGAGCGCGAACAGACCCCGTTTGCTCATGGTTGCACCACTCTCGTTTCTCCTCGTCATGCTTCTCCTCGAGTCGGAATCGTGGCGGGGTGGCGCAAACCAGCCCCTGCAGATGTTCGCGAAGCCCGTACCTCCACCAGAGTGGCAAGTCAGAGATGCGTCGACAAGTATCGGTCCCGCGCGGCGCCGTCATCTTTGCGCCTGGCAGGCCGACCGGGCCAGCCGCCGTCGGGCTCGGTCGCCACGCCTCTGGCTTGCTCGATCAGCATTTCCGGCACAAGCACTTGGCTGGCTCAGGAAATCCGAAGAAACACCGTGCATGCGTGCAGGATGCCGAGAAAGGCGCGCCACACGTCACGCTGCAACCTGGTACGGTCCCGAACAGACAGGCCGCTCCGGATGCCGAACAACTCGTCGTTCCCTGAACGGGGTCGCCTACGCCTCGAGCCGTCTGGATCGGGAAGACGACAGTCAGCACGACAAGAACTGACAGGACTGATTGCACTACCACTCGGAATCCTCCTTCATTGTTTCGTGGGACGAAGTCTCGTGAACAACCCGGGCCAAGCTCGAGCGTTGTCGGGAGCGACCGACGCCTTGTCGGCGCAGTCGCTCCCCGGTCATCTCCTACGTCGACACTCCATTGCACCGGCAAATCGCCGCGCGGGGGAATCCAAGGGCACACCATGCCCCCTGGCATTCGCAGCTCGCGCCTGGGCAGGTGGCATCACAGCCTCCTGCCGATCCGAACAGGCAATCGGCCCCCTGTGCACTACACGTGCATGTTTCCGGTGGGTCATTCGAACGCCCCTTCTTTTGCGCTTGGAGCGAAAGAGAGGCGAGCGTGAAAACGAGAACGCAACTGACACTCTTCAACCATCGATTGCTCATCCGACTGTCTCCTTTCCGCCAATCAAGGGACGAGATGAGGCCGATCGTCTCGGACCTCCCCGTCCAGGACCATGGTGGTACCGGTGCAGGAACCATTCCTGCATCGAGCCGTTCCATAGCGAAACTCGCGCTCTGGAATCAGGTGCTCGGCCCGCTTCCTGTGCAGTAGCACTTCGAGCGATGCGGGAAGCCGAACGTGCAGTAGGCACCTTCGCACACCGGGTTCTTGCTGGGTGGGCAGACCACCGTGCATCCCCCGGCACGCCCGAACAGACAGCGAATGCCCGATGCCCTGCACCCGTTCTCGACACCGGGTGGTTCGTCCTCGGGCCGCTCCCTCTGGGCGGCGATCAGTACGGGAAGCAGGGACAGCGCGAGTGCCAGTCCGACTCCCCGAACGAGATGGTACTTCATTGGTTCTCCTCAAAAGAATGGGTCAAAGGATCAGGTGTCGCTCGGAGCGATCACCCGCTGCATAAACCGAGGCGGCGTCGTGCAGGAACCATTCCCGCAAGAGGCCGTCCCAGACGAAGCGCGCGACCAGGCGCGCGCCGTAGCCTTCACGAGTCTCGAAGCCGAGCTCCAGATCGACCCAGCGGAGCGGGCCGGAGTCACGCGCAATCCGCTCGATCTCGCGCCGGTGGGGAATGGTGAGCTCGTGCTGGATCCAGGATCCGGGAGCGCGATCACGGAGAGCGAGGAAGGACTCTGTCCAGCTCTCCAGGGATCGTCCGCCCAATCCGTGGTCGTGCAGCTCGATGCGCGTCTCTTCCGGGAGGAAGCGCGTGATCGGCGGGCTTTCGTAGTAGGCCTCCCAGAAGCTCGCGAGGACGCCAATCCAGTCCCCCATCAGCTTCTCGGACGGGATCGACAGGTTCTGAGCGATCGTGCGCAAGGCCTCGAGGTCGTCGGACCGGCGCTCCGCGGCGCTCTCCAGGTCCCCGGCTCGTAGCGCCAGGAACGAGTCGAAGTCCGCGCGCTCGTAGGCGCCGATCAAGCGCGCGAGGATCTCGACGATCGCCGCGAGATCGGCGTCACAGAGCTCCGAAACGGCAGGCCGCACCTCGCCGGACGCCAGACAGGCAACCCCTTGATCGAGCAGCTCCCGTGGCAGCGGCTCAGAAGCATGGGCCGCGCGTCCGGCCGACGCCCAAGGCCAGACCAGGACAAAGGACAGCGCGCCGACGATCCCGGCCGCCCCGGCAAGCCACCGGATCATTCTCGTATTGCTCTTCATGCCCCAAAGACTCACGGCCGCCTGTCGGGAATCGAGGAAACGAGGAAAAACGCCTCTGCGTCTCCGGTTGTCCTCGCTCACGGATCAGCCCGTCACATCCATGTCACGAGCACGGGGCGGCGCCGTCTTGCCTGCCGTCTTGCGCCGCCCCTTCCAGCGAATGAGCGGCCCACTAGCACGGCGCACAGTAGCACCGCGCAGGCACGGGGAATCCGTCCTCACACCGGGCTGCGACGCAGGTTGCAATGCGAGGATTCGTGCAAGTCACGCTACATCCGGGGGCGGAGCCGAACAGGCAGGCGAGCCCGGTCGCAGTGCAGGAGTTCTTGCGAATACCCTTGGGCTCTCTTTGACTCGACGGGGCGACGGCGGCCAGTGTCACGCAGATCGCCAGGATGGATTGCGTCACCATGAGCTTTGTTCCTTTCGGTTTGTGGCCAGGAGTGCTGTTCTCCCCGTCGCGAAGACGCTCGGCGGCAGGCACGGGCACGAAGGAACACGAAAAAAACAAGCGGCCCACGGAAGCCCCTGGCCTATGCCGGGCTCAGCGAAGAGACTGGCGCCGACCCCAGGAGACCCGCCCCATGCTCTCGCTCCGATCCCTCGCCCTCGCCCTTCCGCTGCTCTCCGCCTGCGCCACCCTCCCCGGGACGGCCGAGCGCGCAACCCGTCACGACGCCCAGACCTTCTACGCCACGACCGCCTTCCAGGGCGCGTCCTTTGCGCCCGACGGCAAGTCGCTGCTCGTCACCAGCGACAAGAGCGGCATCTTCAACGCCTACTCCCTCTCGATCCAGTCGGGCGAGCTGACGCAGCTCACGCACTCGTCCACGGACGCGATCTCCTCCCTCGGCTGGTTCCCGGGCGGCGGGCGCTTCCTGTACACGGCCGACCAGGGCGGGAACGAGCTCAATCACATCTACGCGCGCGAGGCGGACGGCGAAGCACACGACCTGACACCGGGCCAGAACCTCAAGGCTCAGTTCCTGGGCTGGGCTGCCGACGAACACTCCTTCTTCGCATTGACCAACGAGCGCGATCCCCAGTACTTCGACTTGTACCGCTACCACTTCGGCGCGCGCCTGATCGAGGCGGCCGTGACCGAAGAAGTCGCGCCGGGTTTCCAGCGCGAGCTCCTCTTCCAGAACCCGGGCGGCTTCGACCTGTCGGGGGTCAGCCGCGACGGCGCCTGGGTGGCGCTGACCAAGACCAACAACAATGCCGACACCGATCTGTTCCTTGCCCGCGCGGGTTCACCCGAGGAGCGCATCCACGCGACCCAGCATGACGGACAGGTGGTGCACGGCTTCGCCGACTTCGCGCCGGACGGGACCAGGCTCTACTACACCACCAACGAAGGCGGCGAGTTCGATTCGGTCTGGTCCTACGACCTCGCCACGAAGAAGCGCGCAGCGGTGTTCGCGGCCGACTGGGACGTGGGCGCCTACGAGTTCTCGGAGGACGGCCGCTGGCTCTCCACCGCGGTCAACGCCGACGCGCGCACGATCGTGCGTGTGTTCGAGGCCGCGAGCGGGCGCGAGGTCGTGCTGCCGAAGCTGCCCGACGGCGACATCACCGGGGTCGCCTTCGAGAAAGGTGGCAAGCGCCTGGCGTGCTACGTGAACGGCGACAACTCGCCCTCGAACCTGTACGTGGTCGAGCTCGGGACGGGCGAGCACCGCCGCTTGACCGACGCGCTGCCGCCGGCGATCGACGAGAGCGACCTGGTCGAGGCCGAGGTGATCCGTTACCCGAGCTTCGACGGGCTCCCGATCCCGGCCTTGCTCTACCGGCCGCACGGCTCGTCGGGCACGCAGCGCGCGCCAGCTCTCGTGTACGTGCACGGCGGTCCGGGCGGCCAGAGCCGGCGCGGCTACAACCCGACCATCCAGCACCTCGTCAACCACGGCTACGCGGTGCTGGCGGTCAACAACCGCGGCAGCTCGGGCTACGGCAAGAGTTTCTACCACATGGACGACCGGCGCCACGGCGACGTCGACCTGAAGGACTGCATCTGGGCCCGGCGCCACCTCGAGTCGCTCGACTGGGTCGACGACAACCGCGTCGGCATCATCGGCGGCAGCTACGGCGGCTACATGGTGTGCGCGGCGCTCGCCTTCGCGCCCGGGGAGTTCGACCTCGGCATCGACATCTTCGGCGTCACCAACTGGATCCGCACGCTCGAGGGCATCCCAGCCTGGTGGGCGAGTCGTCGCGACAACCTCTACGCCGAGCTCGGCGACCCGGCCGTCGACCGCACCAGCCTCGAGGCGCGCTCGCCCCTCATCCACGCCCAGAGGATCACCAGGCCCCTGCTCGTCATCCAGGGCAAGAACGACCCGCGCGTGCTGGAGGCCGAGAGCGAAGAGATCGTCGCGGCCGTGAAACAGAACAACGTGCCGGTCGAGTACGTGCTCTTCCCCGACGAGGGCCACGGCTTCAAGAACAAGGAGAACCGCATCCGCGCGTCGGAAGCGTACCTGGCGTTCCTGGAGAAGCATCTGCGCGCGCCGCCGGCGAACTGAGGCGTCACGCCGGTCTCGCCGTCACCGGGTCGAACCGCGCTACGGCCCGGTGCCCTGCACGGCCTCGGCGAGCCGCTTCTGCGCGGCCTTCTGTTCGGGCTGATCCACGGGGAGGATGCAGCTCGGCACCGCGGAGAGCAGGGTCTGCGCTCCTGCCACCTGCTCGCTCGTCGGCATCGCCTTCGCGACCTGCACCGTGCGCTGCTGGATGGCGACGTAGCCCTTGGCATCGGCGACCGGCGGCTGCCGCCAGCTCCTGGCCTCGGGCGGCAGCGCGCGGGCGCGCTCCTTCGCGGCCTGCACGCGGCTCGCGAGCGAGGGGTGGTCGCTCATGATCTCGGGCGTCGTGTCCAGGCCCTGGTCGATGAGCTGCTGGAAGAAGTCGCCGAAGCGCTCCGGGTCCCAGCCCGCGCGCGTGTAGAAGTCGAAGCCCCACTTGTCGGCTTCGGCCTCGTCGTCGCGCGTGTAGCCGAGGTTCAGGAACGAGCTGGCGACCGAGGTCGAGAGCACGGCGAGCCCCGCGTACTCCGCGCCGTGCTCCTTCCCGCCGACGGCGAGCCCCGCCAGACCCGCGCCGGCCGTGAAACCCAGGGCCGTGTACTGCCGGTTCATGCCCTTGTGGACGTGGCGGCCGTAGATGTGCGCGTACTCGTGGGCCATCACGGCCACGAGCTCGTCCTCGCTGCGGCACTGCTGCAGGAGCTGCGAGTAGATGTACATGTGGTCGCCACCCGTCGTGAAGGCGTTGAGCGTCTCGCTGTTGACGAGGTGGAACTCCTTGTCCGCGAACATCCAGGAGTTGTCCTCGCCCGAGAAGTGCGCCTTCGGCCCCTGGTGCGCCTGGTCCGCGGCCCGCGCAGCCTCCACGATGCGCGTGCCGATCTGCTGCAGATAGGCGGAGAGCTGCGCATCCTCCATGATCGCCGGCTCGAGCTGGGTGTTCGTGTCCTGCGCCTGGTTGATCACTTGCCGGTCGGTGGCGCATGCGGAGATGAGCGCGAGGAGGAGGCCGAGGACCGGGAGTCGTCCGCTTCGCAGGGGTGCCAGCTTCATGATGTTCATCCGAGCCTCGCTCCGTCCGATCGATCGTGCGGTCACCGTCTCAGGGGTCACGAGGATGCCACTTTTCTGGCGGGACTGCAGGAACCGAGCACTTCCAATCGAGTGCTGTTGCCAAGCGCTTCCGAGCGACCCGGAGGGCAACACTTCGCCCTCGCTGGCACGGGGCCTCGCGCCTTGCCCCATTCCCTGGATGGCGTATCCTGCGGTTGCCATGCGAGCGATCCGGCGAGCCGATCCCGAGACCGAGCGCCGATGGCTGGAGCAGGTCCGGGCCATCGCGACGCGCGTCCTCCTGCCCTATGACGTCGACCTGTACCTCTTCGGATCGCGGGCGCGGGGCGACGCACGCGTCGCGAGCGACATCGACCTCGGGCTCGACCCGAAGGGCGAGTTCCCGCCGAGCGTCCTCGCGCGGCTCGCAGAGGAGTTCGACGAGAGCACGGTGCCGGTCGAAGTCGACCTGGTCGACCTGCGCGGAGCCGGCGAGACACTTCGTGCGAAGGCCACACGCGAGGGCATCCGGTGGATCGCTTCCAGGAGCGCCTAGAGCAAGCTCAGAAGGCTCTTGCGGCACTGCAAGAGCTCACGCAGCTGCGGCAACCTACTGTCGTGCAGCGCGACGCGACTCTCCTGCGTTTCATGCTCGCCACCGAGGCCATCTGGAAGGCCGCTCAGCGACACCTCCAGGAAGAGCACGAGATCGAAGTCGGCTCACCGCGCGAAACCCTGCGCTCGACCCTCGCGGTCGGCGGAGTGGACGCCGAGCAGGCCGAGAAGATCCTGCTCCTCTTGCGTGACCGCAACCTGATCGTTCATGCCTACAACGAGAAGCTGGCCGCGGAAGTCCTCGGCCGCATTCCGGGACACGCGAAGCTCCTCGAGGCATGGTTGGCTGGCTTGCGGCGCGGCTGAGGCCGCACTCGAACGACTGGCACAACGGAGTTCGCGCGCGGTGACATCGGTTGCTCCCCCCGCACGCCGATTGCGCGTTTCGACACCGCACTGGTAGGGGAACTCCCAGATTCGAAGGGATTCGCCGCAACCTCGGCGAGCCGCATTCGTCCATGGGAAAGAGGCTCGGATTCCAGGAGCCGTCGAGTTCGTGGTCGCGCATGGGAGGTCTGCCTTGTCCGTCTATACAAAAACAGATATAATCGGCGACCGTGATCCAAGACCGCTGTACTGGCTGGGAGCCTCACGCGACGAGCTGCGCGGGTTCCCGGAGCAAGCGCGACGAGTCGCCGGTTCCAGCTCCGGCGGGTGCAACGCGGCCTGCTGCCAAGCGATTGGAAGCCCATGCCCAGCATTGGGCATGGCGTTCGAGAGATCCGGGTTCATACGGGCATGGAGCACCGAGTGGTCTTCGTCGCCAGGTTCCTGGATGCCGTGTACGTCCTGCATGCCTTCCAGAAGAGCACGCGCAAGACGTCGAGCAGAGACATCGAGATCTGCCGCGTGCGCCTGAAGGAGCTGATCCGTAGCCGTGAACGGGAGTGAAGCATGAAGCCCGAAAAGTCGAAGGCGAGCGACAATGTGTTCGAAGACCTGGGCTTCTCCGCCCGAGAAGCGGGGCATCTGAAGGTGAAAGCCGACCTCCTCATCGCCCTGCAGGAGGTCATCGCCCGGAGACGGCTCCGGCAGAAAGAGGCGGCTCGAATCCTGAGGATCACCCAGCCCCGGGTGAGCAACCTCCTCGCGGGGCGGCTGGATCTCTTCAGCACCGATGCGCTGATCGATCTCTTGGCTCGACTCGGGATCGAGGTTCGATTCTCGCTGAAGCCCATGAAGAAGCCTGGGCGCGTGGCCTGACCGGCGAGCCCGAGCTCATTGGAGCGCAGCCCCGGCTCCCGCTTCCTGTGACGCACCGCGTAGATCACGAGCCGCTCCCAGATCGCGCGCGGGAGGCCGGCCATGAGGGCCACGCTCACCCGCGCCGCGGCGAGCGGGATCCAGGGTGAGAACAGCGCGCGGAACGGGCGCGGCGCGTCGGGGAGCTTCCTCCGCAGCACCAGCACACCGAGCGAGACCAGCGCGAAGGCGAACAGCGTCCCGATGCTCACGAGTTGCCCGAGGACGCCGATCGGCGTCAGGCCGGCGACGATCACGCAGGCGCCGCTGGTGACGAGCGTGGTCAGGTGCGGCGTCTGGAACTTCGGGTGGATGCGCGCGGTCCAGGCCGGGAACCCGTCCTGCGCCATGGCATAGAAAACGCGCGTCTGGCCGAGCAGCGTCACGACCATGGTCGAGCTCAAGCCGAGGATGGGGGGGGAGCGCGCGGCTGCTACTCTCTGAACATGGACCGGATCCGCGGCCTGTTCTCCATCGATCCGCGGGCCCTGGCCGTGTTCCGGGTCGGTCTGGGCCTCTTGCTCCTGGTCGATCTCGTGCTGCGCTGGCCGCACATCTCGATGTTCTACACGGAATCCGGCGTGCTGCCGCTCGAGCTGCGTGAGAGCGCGCTCAGCCTGCCGGAAGATCTACCGCTCGCGTTTTCCTTTCACTCTTTTCCCCGCTCGGAGTTCGCCGTGCAGGTCAGCTTCGTGCTGGCCGGCTCGTTCGCGCTGGGACTGGCGCTCGGATACCGCACGCGGTGGATGGCGGTGGGGAGCTGGCTGTTCCTGGTCAGCCTCCACTCGCGGAACCCGCTGGTGCTCGACCACGGGGACATGCTGCTCAGACAGCTCAGCTTCTGGAGCATGTTCGTGCCACTGGGAGGGCGCGCTTCGCTCGATGCACGCGGCAGCTCGAGCGAGCTCCGGCCATCCGCGCCGGTCTTCGGCGGCGGCACGCTCGGGCTCCTGCTGCAGGCCGGGCTGATGTACGTCTTCACGGGCCTCCTGAAGTCCGATCCAGCCTGGAGCTCCACCGGTACGGCGCTGTGCGACGCCTTCCACATCGATCAACTGGCCCGACCGCCGGCGCAGTGGCTCCTCGCCCACCACCAGTACCTGCACCTCATCACGCCGCTGATCCCGTGGGGAGAAGTGATCGGTGGGGTCCTCCTCTTCTCGCCCTTCCGCACGGCTGCGCTGCGACTGGTCTTGGTCGCCGCCTTCACGGTGTTGCAGCTCTCCTTCGCGGTATTCCTCTACCTCCCGCTCTTCCCGTTCGTCTCGACCCTGGCCGTGGTCTGCTTTCTTCCCGGCCGCTTCTGGGATCGCGTCTGGCCACGCAGCGTCGACGGCCCGCCGCAGCGCGGCCTCGGGGCGAGGGACGTGCCGGCCCTCGTCTTCTGCGGCTTCCTGCTCCTGAACAACCTGGCGACCCTGCCCGGATTGCCCGTTGCCATCCCGCTGCAGACGTTCTTCCTCACTCGCAAGCTGGGCGTTGCCCAGGACTGGTTCATGTTCGCTCCGGCTCCCAGTCCCGTGGACGGCTGGTGCGTGGCGAAGACGCGCCTCGAGGACGGTCGCTTCGTGGACGCGTACACCGAACGAGCCGTCATCTGGGAGAAGCCGCGGATCGTGATGGATCGCTACCGGAGCTACCGCGAGCAGCGCCAGGCGTTCCATGGCCTCATGCGCGACGATCGGAGCCTCCTCGGACGCTACGCGCTCTTCTTGCTCGAGGACTGGAACCGCCGTCACGGACCCGCTGAGCGGGCCACCCGTCTCGAGCTCTACTTCATGCGCGAGCTCACCCTGCCGGGCTGTCAGGAAGCGAAAGCCTCGCCGACGGTGCTGGCCGTTGCCAACGCCAGGACCTGAAGCGCGACCTGAAGCGCGAGTGGTGCCGGGGCCACGGCGGAATCCCCCACCCGTCCCTGGTAAAGTCTGCGGCCTCCATTCGGAGCCGCCTCGCCGCCATGCCCGCCCTCGAACTCGACCCGATCGAAGCCCGCATCCTGGGCGTCCTGATCGAGAAGGAGACCACGACCCCGGAGCAGTACCCGCTGTCGCTCCACGCGCTCAGCACCGGCTGCAATCAGAAGTCGAACCGCGACCCGGTGCTCGAGCTCTCGGATTCCGAGGTCTCGGCCGGGATCGAGCACTTGCGGCGCAAGTCGCTGGTGGGCGCGGCACATGCGAGCGGGGCGCGCGTGGAGCGTTACAAGCACGCGGCCGGCGCGGTGTGGCAGCTCACGCCGGGCGAGCTGGCGGTGATGGCCGAGCTACTGTTGCGCGGCGCGCAGATGCCGGGCGAGCTGCGCTCGCGCGCGGACCGCATGAGCCGCTTCGAGACGCTGGAGGCGCTCAGCGCGACGCTCGAGGGCCTGCGCGCGAAGGGCTTCGTGCGCCGGCTCGAGCCGCTGCCGGGCACGCGCGCGCCGCAGTGGGAGCAGATCGTCGCCGAGCACGCGGGCACGGGCAGCGCTCCGGTCGCCGTGACGCGCACGCCGCTCTCCGAGGGCGCGCGTCCGCTCCCGCAGACACTCGAACCCATCGCACCCCAGAGGACCGGCCCGCCCAGCGCTCCGCCGGGCTCGCTCGAGACACGCGTGGCCACGCTCGAGGCCGAGGTGGCGCGTCTCGGCGCCCTTTACGAGACCCTCGCCGGTTCGCGCCAGACACAACGATGATCACGAGCACGCGCCAGACCGCGCTCCTCCTGGCCCTCGTCCTCGCCAGCGCGTGCTCGGTGCGCCAGCTCGCTGTCAGCGGCCTCGCCGACGCGCTCGCCGGCAGTGCGGCGACCTACGCACGCGAGGACGACCCGGAGCTCGTGCGCGAGGCCATGCCCTTCGCCTTGAAGACGATCGAGGCCGTGCTGCTCGCTGACCCGGAGAACGAGACCCTGCTCTCGGCCGCGTGCACGGCCTTCGGGCTCTACGCCTATGCCTTCGTGCAGATCGACGGCGAGGCGCTCCAAGGCAGCGACTACGCGCGGTCCGAGCACCTGAAAAATCGCGCGCTCGCCCTGCACCTGCGCGCGCGTGACTACGCTCTGCGGGCGCTCGAGCTGCGCCATCCGGGGATCCGCGAGCGGCTGCGCACGGAGCCTGCCGCGGCAGCAGGGTTGCTCACGCGCGAGGACGTCACGCTCGCCTACGGAGCCGCGGGAACCTGGGGGCTCGCCATCGGTCTCGGCAAGGACGACCCCGCCCTGGTCGGAGACGTCGATGCCGTACGGGCCCTCCTGCGGCGCGCGCTCGAGCTCGACGAGGCCTACGAGGCGGGCGCGCTGCACGAGGCCATGATCTCGGTCGAGGGCCTGCCGCGCGTCATGGGCGGCTCCCCCGAACGCGCGCGCGAGCACTTCCAGCGGGCCCTGGCACTTTCGGGCGGCCAGCGCGCCAGTCTGTATCTGAACCTGGCCGAAAACGTCTCCGTTCCCGCCCAAGATCGGGAGGAGTTCGAACGACTGCTGCAGCAAGCCCTGGCAATCGACATCGAATCGGCCCCCGACTTGCGCCTCTCCAACCGCATCAACCAGGCCCGCGCCCGACGACTTCTCGATGGCATCGATGAACTCTTCCTCCCGACGCTGGAATGACCTGGCCTGCGGGCTGCTCGCGGCGCTCGCGCTCGCGGTGCCGACGAGCGCGGCACAGTCGCTCAAGCTCGCGACCCTCGTGCCCGAGGGCTCGATCTGGGACAAGTCCGAGCGCGAGCTCGGCGCCGCGCTCCAGTCGGCCACAGGCGGGAGGGTCAAGTTCCAGATCTACCCCGGCGGCGTGGCCGGTGACGAGCCCGACTTCCTGCGCAAGATCCGCATCGGCCAGCTACAGGGCGCGCTGTTCTCGGCCTCGGGCCTGGGCGACATCGATCAGGCCTTCTACATCTTCCAGGTCCCGCTGCTGTTCGAGAACGACGCGGAGGTGCTGTACGTCCTGGAGCACATGCGCCCGGTGCTCGCCCAGCGTCTCGAAGCCAAGGGCCTCGTGCTCCTGCACTGGACCAACGTGGGCTGGCTGCGCTTCTTCGCCTCGAAGCCCGTGGCCACCTTCGACGACTTCAAGAAGCGCAAGCAGTTCGTGTGGGGCACGGATGGGCGCGTGCAGAAGTGGTACCAGGAGCTCGGACTGCAACCCGTGTCGCTGTCCGGGGCCGATGTGCTGACGGGCCTGCAGACGGGCTTGATCGAGGCCTTGCCGGCCACGCCGCTCGCCGCCCTCGCGCTGCAGTGGTTCCGCCCGGCGCCGTACATGCTCGACCACCGCTTCGCGCCGCTGCTCGGCGGACTGGTGGTCTCGAAGAGCTCCTGGGACAAGGTCGCGGCGGCGGACCGCGAGGTGATCCTGAAGCTCGCGCGCGAGGCCGAGACCAAGCTCTTCGCGGAGATCCCGAAGCGCGAGGAAGAGGCGGTGGCCGAGATGCAGAAGCGCGGGCTCACGGTCGCCAAGGAGCCTGCCAGCGACGCCGAAAAGTGGCTCGCGCTGGGGCGCGAGTTCCAGACCCGCTTCCGCACGCACACCGTGCCGCCGGAGATCTTCGACCAGGCCACGAAGCTCCTGGAAGAGCATCGCAAGGGTCCGTAGCGGCTCGTCCGGAGGAACGCCCTGAAGCGCGCGCTCGCCCTGGCCGAAGACAGCCTCGTCGCGCTGCTTCTCCTGGCGCTGGTGGCGTTGCCGTCATGGTCGTTCTTCGGCCGCCTCTTGGAGAGGCTCGCCGCTCTGGGCGGAGTCGAGTTCCACGCGCACTCGGCCGCCTCCATCCCGCTGGCGCAGCACGCGAACCTGCTGCTCGCCTTCGCGGGCGCCTTGCTGGCCGCGCGCGAGAAGAAGCTCCTGCGCCTCGCAACCGTCGAGTTCCTCGAGCGCGTGCCGCGCCTGCGCCCGCTGCTCGCGCCCGCGGCCTGGATCGCCTGCGCGACCACGGGCTTGCTCGCGCGCGCGTCGCTGGAGCTCGTCGCGCTCGAGCGCGAGTTCCCGACCAAGGTCGCCGGCCTGTTTCCGCTCTGGCCGCTGCTCTACGTGCTGCCAGTCGCATTCCTGGGCATCGGTGTGCGGCTCGCCTGGGCCTCCGAGTTCCCGCGCTGGGCACGCGTGATCGCGCTCGCGGCTCTGGGCGCCGGCGCGGGCTTCGGCGGCGCCCCGTTGCTCGGGCAACCGGCCTGGCCTGCGCTCACCTTGCTGGTCCTGTCCGCCTTCCTCGGCGCGCCGCTCTACGTGCCGCTCGCGGGCTCGGCGCTGTTCCTGTTCTTCGCGCAGGGCGCGTCCGGTGATCCCTATCCGGGCGCCTCCGTCCCGACCGAGATGCTGCAGCTCGCGACCTCGCCGTTCCTGCCGGCGATCCCGCTGTTCACGCTCACGGGCTTGCTGCTCACCGAGGGCGCGGCGCGCCGCCTGCTCGACGTCTTCCGCGCCTTCTTCGGCTGGCTGCCGGGCGGAACGGCGGTGGTGTGCGCGCTCCTGTGCGCCTTCTTCTCGATCTTCACCGGCGGCTCGGGCGTCACAATCCTTGCCCTGGGCGGACTGCTCTTCCAGGCGCTGCGCGCGGACGGCTACGACGAGCGGTACGCGCTCGGGCTCGTGACCGGCACGGGCGCGCTCGGCATCCTGCTGCCGCCTGCGCTGCCGCTGATCTTGTTCGGGATCGCGGCGCAGATCCCGATCGAGGAGCTCTTTCGCGGCGGGATCCTGCCGGGAGCGCTCATGATCGGGCTCGTAGCCCTCGCCGGAGTGCGCGCCGGCGTGAAGGCCAAGGTCCCGCGCACGTCGTTCCGCTTCGACGCGGCCCTGAGCGCCCTGTGGCGGGCGAAGCTCGAGCTCGCCCTGCCCCTGGTGACCTTGGCCCTGATCTTCAGCGGCCTCGCGACCCTGCTCGAGGCCGCCGCGGGAACCGTGCTCTACACCCTGGCCGTGCAGTGCCTCGTGCATCGCGAGATCACGCTGCGCGATCTGCCGCGCATCCTGCGCGAATGCGGCACGCTGCTCGGCGGCGTGATGATCATCTTGTGCGCAGCCAAGGGGCTCTCGAGCTGGTTCGTCGACGCCGAGGTGCCGACGCGGCTGCTCGCGATCGTGCAGGAATCGGTGCACTCGCGCTGGGCGTTCCTGCTGGCGCTCAACGCCTTCCTGCTCGTCGTCGGCTGCTTCCTGGACATCTACTCGGCGACCTTCGTGATCGTGCCGCTCCTGCTGGAGCTCGGCCGCGCGTACGGCATCGATCCGGTGCACCTCGGGATCCTCTTCATCGCCAACCTGGAGCTCGGCTACCTCACGCCGCCGGTCGGCATGAACCTGTTCCTGGCCTCGTATCGTTTCAAGCTCCCGCTGCTCGTCGTGGCGCGCGCGGTGCTTCCAATGCTCTTGATCCTGGGACTGGGCGTGCTGTTGATCACGTACGTGCCCTGGCTGACCACGGCGCTCGCGCGCTGAGGAGCCAGAGGCCGCTTCCAGCCCGGCCGTTCGATCACGGAGTGGGGAGAGGAGAGAGGCTTCCCTCCCGGCATGGTTCCGTTCGCAGTCACGGTGCCATCCGGAGGGCTGCCGTACTCCGAGTCGAGTCGGCCGAGCTGGTCGCGGTGGAAAGAAGAAGAGAGAAGAGAAAGGACTCCCCCGAGCGGAGGAGACCATCATCCGGAGACCAAGGGCCTCGCCGGAGAGGACTCGCACGCTCTCCTCTCTTTTTTTTCGCGGACTCGCGGGTGCCGTGGGGCACGATGGAGAACGATCTCCATTCCGCATTGCGCCCCCGCTCTGTTCACCGAGCTCGGAAGCCTCCTGACGGTGTTCGCCCTGGCCACGGCCTGCTCCTTCCGGGCCGCACCCGAGTGGCCGCGAATCCTGGCCGACGTCCGCGCGGAGTATCCGACCGTCCCGCAAGTGACGGTCGAGGAACTGCTCGCACAGGAAACGGATCCGGCCCCGCTGCTGCTCGACGCGCGTTCGAGCGCGGAGTACGCGGTGAGTCATCTGCGCAGTGCGCTCTCGACGCCCGACGAGGACGCCGCGCTCGCCGTGCTGGCCGACATCGCGCCGGGGCGCGAGATCGTCGTCTATTGCTCCGTCGGGATGCGCTCGTCCGCCCTGGCCGAGAAGCTCCGCACACGCGGCTTCACGCGCGCCGCCAACCTCGAAGGCGGCATCTTCGCCTGGGCGAACGCCGGCCAGCCGACCTACCGCGGCGAAGAGCGCGTAGACCTCGTGCACCCATTCGACGAGCGCTGGGGCAAGCTGCTCACTCCCAAGCGTCGCGCCCGCTGATTCGATTCACCCTGGGAGCGCCGGGCTCCAGCCCGGCTCTGCTCTTCTTCTCTTTCCTCTCTGTCCGGCGCCCGGTGAAGTAGCGGAAGACGGTCGTGCGCGACGCGCGGATGACGAGCTCACGCGCGACCGCGCGTGGCGGAGCTACACTGTGCACGCCATGAACATCCGCAGCGAAGAAGTCGTCTACCAGGCCGCCGACGTCACCTTGCGCGGATTCGTCGCCTGGGATCCCGCTCGCAAGCAGAAGCGCCCCGGCGTGTTCGTGGTGCACGAATGGTGGGGCCACGACGAGTACGTCCGCGGCCGCGCGCGCCAGCTCGCGGAGAAGGGCTACACCGCCATGGCCGTCGACATGTACGGCGACGGCAAGGTGGCGAAAACTCCCGAGGACGCCCAGAAGCTCATGCTCGAGGTGATGGGCGACACGGACCGGATGCGTACCCGCTTCCTCGCCGCGCGCGACGTTCTGTTCGAGCGCGAGGGCACGGATGGCGCGCGCATGGCCGTCATCGGCTACTGCTTCGGCGGCGCGGTCGCGTTGCAGATGGCACGCCTGGGGATCGACTTGCGCGCCGTCGCGGCCTTCCACCCGGGCACTCTGGCGACCGATCACCCCGCGCGCCGCGGAACGCTGCGCGCCAAGGTGCTCGTCTGCCTCGGCGAGGCCGATCCCTTCGTCAGCAAGGACGAGCGCGCGGCTTTTCGCCGCGAGATGACCAGCGCCGCCGCCGACTTCGAGCTGGTCGAGTATCCGCGCGTCCAGCACGGCTTCACCGTGCCCGCCGCCACGGAGCGCGGCAAGTCCTACGGCCTACCGCTCGCCTACGACCAGCAGGCCGACCAGGACTCGTGGTCGCGGCTCGAGCCCTTCCTGGAGCGCGCTCTGGCCTGACTCGGTCGGAACGCAGTTCCCGCTCCAGGGATCAGCGGCGTTCGAGCGTGCGGCTCTCGGTGCGGTAGGCGTCGCGGAATGGAACGCCCTGTTTCACGGCCGCGAGCACGCGCTCGGTTGCGCGCAGGGTCGGGTCGGCGGAAGCGGCCGCGAGGCGGGTCTCGTCGGGCCGCAGGCTGGGCAGCATGCGCTGCCAGAGCGCCAGCAGCGCCTGGGCCGAGTCGTGGGCGCGGAAGAGCGGGGACTTCAGGAGCTGGAAGTCGCGGTGGTAGCCGGAGGGCAGGTCGCGCAGCAGGTCGCGGAGCTCGCTGCGGGCGGAGACGATCGTGCGGCAGCGCGCGCGTGTGAGCTCGATCGCGTCGGGGTTGCGCTTCTGCGGCATCAGGGACGAGCCCGTGGTGAATTCGGGCGCGAGCGAGAAGAAGCCAAACTCCTCGCTCGTGAACAGCCACACGTCGGCGGCGAGCTTGGCGAGGTCGAGCGCGATGGCCTCGAGCGCGGTCAGGTAGGCGAGCTCGGCGCGGCCGCGGCCGTGCTGCACGGCGGTCACGGGATCCACCGGCGCGTCGAAGCCGAGCGCGCGCGCCTCGAAAGCGCGGTCGAGCGCGATGGGCACGCCGTAGCCGGCGCCGGAGCCGAGCGGGCAGCGAGCGGCGCGTGTGCGCGCGTGCAAGAGCTCTTCGCGGTCGAGCTCGAAGGCGCGCTGGTGGGCGCCCATCCAGGCGTCGAGCGTGGAAGGCATCGCGCGCCGCAGGTGCGTGTAGCCCGGCAGCGCGAGCGCGCCGTGCGTGGCGCGGAAGCTCGCACACGCGTCGATGAGACGCGTCAAGAGCCGTTCGCTCTCCGCACTCGCATCGCGCAGCCACAGGAGCACGTCCAGCGCCACCTGCTCGTTGCGGCTGCGGCCGGTGTGCAGGCGCTTGCCGGCCTCGCCGATGAGCGCGATCAGGCGCCGCTCGAGGGCCGAGTGCACGTCCTCGTCGCCCTCCTCGACCGTCCACTCGCCGGCACGATGCGCGCGCTCGAGCTCGGCCAGCCCGGCGAGGATGCGCTGGCCGTCCTCCGCCGTGAGGATGCCGGCCTGCAGCAACGCCTGAGCATGCACGCGCGAGCCGAAGAGCTCGTGCGGCACGAGGCGCTGGTCCATGCGCCAGTCGTCGCCGACGGTGAAGGCGAGCATCTCAGGATCGATCGGATCGCCACGGTCCCAGATGGGTCTTTCGGTGTTCGTCATGGTCGTCGTTTCGTGAGCGCCTCCAGCGCGCTGGGCACGAGGCGCGCGTAGAACTGCGAACCGGCCTCGAGCTCGCCCTCCAGCACGTATTCGTCGGAAGTGTGCGAGCGCGCCGTCTCGCCCGGGCCACACTTGACGGCCGGCACGCCGGTCAGGAGCGCCATGTCGGAGAGCGTCAACGAGCCCAGCGCGCGCTCGCGGCCGGCGCAATCGAGCGCGGCGCGGACGAGCGGGTGATCCTCGGCGGTCTCGAAGGGCCGCAGACGTTCGGAAGTGATCGTGACCTCGGCCTCGGGCAAGCGCTCGCTCACGACGCGGCGCGCGTCGGCGGCCGAGTGCGGCGGCGCGAGGCGGCAGTCCAGCGTGAGCTCGGCGTGATCGGGCACGACGTTGTGGCGTTTGCCGGCCTGGAAAACCGTCGGCGCGATCGTGCTCGTGCCGAGGAGCGGGTGCGCGCCTCCGGGCGAGAGCCACTTCGGGAGGCGCGCGATCTCGGCCGCGGCCGCGAGCAGCGCGTTCTCGTGCTCGGACTTCGCCACGTGCGCCGCGTGACACGAGCGCCCGCGCCACGTGGCCTTCAAGATCGCGAGCCCGGCCTGGGCGCGCACGACCTCGAGCCCGGTCGGCTCGCCGCACACCGCGCCGTCCGGCAAGCCGGTCGCGGCCAGCACCGCGCGCATCCCGGCATTGTCGGTCTCTTCCTGGGCGTTGAGCGCGAGCCAGACCTCGCCCGTGAGCCCGGCCGGCCGCTGCGCGAGCTCGAGCAATGTCCATAGCATCGCCGCCGCGCTCGCCTTGGCGTCGTTCGCACCGCGGCCGTAGAGCCGGCCGTGTTCCCACTGCGCGGCGAACGGGTCGTGGGTCCAGCCCTCGCCAACAGGAACGGTGTCGAGGTGCGAGAAGAGGAGGAAGCGCGGGCCGGTGCCGCGCGTGAGACGCGCGACGACGCTGTGGCCGTGGCGCTGCACATCGATCCGGGCCTCGGCGAGGCGTGCGGCGACGAAGTCGGCCGCTGCGCCCTCGTCGCCGGAGATGCTCGGGATCACGACGAGCTCCCGCAGGAGCTCGCTCACACTGGGAGCGCCGGGCTCCAGCCCGGCTCTTCGCTTCGGAGAG
>JANOGB010000397.1:0-10007 GCA_031413955.1 Planctomycetota bacterium
CCTGGCCTTCGTCACCAGCCTCCTGTGGCTGTGCCATCCGCTGCAGACCGCCGCGGTCACGTACCTGAGCCAGCGCGCGGAGACGCTCGGCGCGTTCTTCTACCTGGCCGTCCTCTACTGCTTCCTGCGCTCGACCTCGGCCGCGCGACCGCTGGGCTGGCAGGCGCTCGCGCTGCTGTCGCTCGCGCTGGGTTTTCTCACCAAGGAGACCATCGCCACCGCGCCGCTGGTGGTGCTCCTCTACGATGCCCTCTTCCTCACGGCTGGTCCGCTCACCGCCCTGCGCCTGCGCCGGGGATTCTACGCCGCGCTGGCACTCGTCACGCTCGGGCTCGCCGCGCTCCTCGTCGTCCCGACGCTGCTCGGTGACAGCCTCACGGCCGGGCTCCGCTTCGAGGAGTTCGGTCCGCTGGAGTACGCGCGCACGCAGCCCGGCGTCGTGCTGCATTACCTGCGGCTCGCCTTCTGGCCTCATCCGCTGTGCTTCGACTACGGCTGGCCGATCGCGAACGACCCCTCCGAGTACTTGCCAGAAAGCGCGGCGATCGCGGCGCTGCTGCTCGTCTCGACCGTCCTGCTCGTGCGCCGTTCCTGGGTCGGCTTCGCCGGCGCGTGCTTCTTCGTCCTCCTGGCGCCCACCTCGAGTTTCGTTCCGATCCTGGACCCGGCCTTCGAGCACCGCATGTACCTGCCGCTCGCGGCAATCCTCGTGCTCGCCGTGCTGGGTGTCTGGTGGCTCGCGGCGCGTTTTTCGGGCCAGCGCGCGCAGCACTTGCTGGCGATCCTCTGCGGCACGGCGTCCCTCGCTCTCGCCGCGGGAACCATCCGTCGCAACCAGGACTATGGCTCCGAGATCGGATTGTGGCAGCGCACGGTCGCGCAAGCTCCACACCACGCGCGTGCGCGCGGGAACCTCGCAGCCGCGCTGCTGGATGCCGGCCGCACGGAGGAAGCCATCCACGAGCTGCTCGAGACCCTGAGCCTCGACACGCGCGACGGCAGCGTTTCCCTGTCCGTGTCACCGGTCGCCTATCTGAAATTGGGCCAGGCCTACACGAAGCTCCAGCAACCAGAACGCGCCTTGCCCTTCTTCCGGCGCGCCGTGGAGCTGTGCGAGTGGCCGGACAGTCTCCTGGCGCTCGGCACGGCCTTGCTGCAGCGCGGCGACGAGGCGGGTGGGACACTCCAGCTCCAGAAAGCGCTCGCGCTGCAGCCGAACGACGCCGCCGTCCACACCCGGCTGGCCGAGTCGCTGGCGCGCCAGGGGCGGACGGAGGAAGCGCTGCAGCACTTCGGCGAAGCCCTGCGGCTGGCTCCGGAAATCGAGCGAGCGCATCTCGGTTCCAGCGCCTTGCTGGCCATGCAGGGCAGGACGAGCGAAGCCCTGGAGCATGCCCAGCGGGCGCTCGCGCTCGCGCCCAACACGGCGGGCGAGCACTTCAGCCAGGGCCAGCTGCTGGCTGCGCTCGGCCGCTTCGACGAGAGCCTGCGTGCCTTCCAGGAAGCCATCCGCCTGGCCCCCGAGCTGCCCGCGCCCTACGCAGCCTTCGCCCGCAGCGTGTGCCTGTGGTCGGACGCCACTCCAGCGCAGCGCCAGGAAGCGCTGCGCCTGGCGTCGAAGGCGATCGAGATGACGAGCTCGAAGCAGGCCGAATTCCTGGAGGTCGGCGCCCAGGCCCAGGCCGCGCTAGGCCACTTCGAGCGTGCCGCAGCCCTGCTCGAGGCAGCCCTGGAACTGCCGGACAGCGCGGCGAACCCGGACTTCGCGAGCCGACTCCGCGCCCAGCGCGAGGACTACCGGCGCCGAGCCGGAGAGTAGCGACGCTCCGCTCTCTGGCCCGTACCGCGCAGCTGCGGACTTGTGGCATCCTTCCCCTGAGCATGCCTCCGCAGATCTCCGACCGAGTGGGCGTCGGCGCGAGCGGAGCGCTCTGGCTCCGAGCGCTGCTGCTCTGCCTGGCCGTCACGCTGTGCTACGCCAACAGCTTGCACGTGCCGTTCCTGCTCGACGATCCCTTCGTGGCGCAAGACCAGCCGGGCATCCGGCTCGACTATTCCACGCGCCCCCTGGTCTGGGCCTCGTTCGATCTGAATCGTGCGCTCACCGGGCGCGAGACGTGGAGCTTCCATGTCTTCAATGCGCTCGTGCACCTCGCTTGCGGGTTCCTGTTGCTCGGAGTCCTGCGCCGGAGCATGGCGCACGTGGCCCCACGCCTGCCCTCGCGCACGCGTGAAAACCTGGCCTTCGTCACGACGATCCTGTGGCTGTGCCACCCACTGCAGACTGCGGCGGTCACGTACCTGAGCCAGCGTGCGGAATCGATGGGCGCGCTCTGCTACCTGATGGTCCTCTACGGCTTCATCCGCTCCGCATCGGCCGCGCGGCCGCTCGGCTGGCAAGCGCTGGCGCTCTTGGCGCTCGCGCTGGGCTTCGCAACCAAGGAGACCATCACCACCGCGCCCCTGATCCTGCTGCTCTACGACGCCCTCTTCCTCACCTCCGGCCCGCTGACCTCGCTGCGGCAGCGATGGGGATTCTACGCAGGCGCGGCGCTGGTCACACTCGTGCTCGGCTTCGCCTTCGTCGCGCCGCCCTTGCTCGGAGGGAATGTCACGATGGGACTCGGGTTCCAGGAGTTCGGCACTCTGGAGTACGCGCGCACGCAGCCCGGCGTCGTGCTGCACTACCTGCGGCTCGCCTTCTGGCCCCATCCTCTTTGCTTCGACTACGGCTGGCCGATCGCCAGGGACGCAGGAGACTACCTGCCCCAGACCGCCCTCGTCGCTGCACTGTTCCTCGTCTCGGCCGTCCTGCTCGTGCGTCGTTCCTGGCTCGGCTTCGTCGGCCTCTTCTTCTTCCTCTTCCTGTTGCCCACCTCGAGTCTCGTCCCGATCAGGGATCCGGCCTTCGAGCACCGCGTCTATCTCCCGCTGGCAGCCGTCGTCCTGTTCGTCGTCGTGGGCACCTGGTGGCTGTGGGCGCGCTTCCTCCCGCGCGCGCGCGCGCTCCCGTCCGTCCTGGCGACCACCGTGGCGCTCGCCCTCGCCGCCATGACGGTCCGGCGCAACGAGGACTACCGCACGGCCGAGAGACTGTGGCGGCTGACGCTCGAGCAAGCCCCGCAGAACGCTCGCGCCCACGCCAATCTCGGAGTCGCGCTGCTGGATGCCGGCCGCACCGAGGAAGCCATCCGCGAGCTGACCACGGGCATGGGCCTCGATCCACGTGATGCCCTCATCCAACTGAACCTCGGCGCGGCGTACTGGCAGCTGGGGAAGCCGGAGCGTGCCATCTACTTCATCGAGCGCAGTGTGAGACTGAACGTGACTCCGCGCGGTCTCGGTTCTCTCGGCCATGCTCTGTCCCAGACAGGCGACTTCCTCGGTGCCGCCTTCTACTTCCAGAAGGCCGTCGAGCTGACCCCGAACGATCCTTCCGTCCACTATCAGCTCGCCAATGTCCTCGGCACGCTGCGGCGCTCGGAGGAAGCGCTGCAGCACTTCCAGGAAGCCCTGCGCCTGGATCCGGGGTTCCAGGGGGCACACATCCATCTGGCCTCTGTACTGGCCGAGATGGAGCGACCGAGCGAAGCCCTCGAGCACCTCCGGGCGGCGCTCGAGATCCTGCCCAACTCGGCCCAGGAGTATTTCGACCTGGGCCAGGTTCTCCGCTCGCTCGGGAGCCTCGACGAAGCCTTGGCTGCTTTCCGGGAGGCCAGCCGCCTCGCCCCCGAGATGCCCGCAGCCTGCGCGGCCTTCGCCGAGACCGTCTGCAGCAACCCGAGCGCCAGCTCTGATGAGCGCCAGGAAGCGTTGCGTCTGGCGTCGAAGGCGATCGAGATGACGAGCTCGAAGCAGGCCGAATTCCTGGAGGTCGGCGCCCAGGCCCAGGCCGCGCTAGGCGACTTCGAGCGTGCCGCAGCCCTGCTCGAGGCAGCCCTGGAACTGCCGGACAGCACGGCGAACCCGGATTTCGCGAGCCGACTCCGCGCCCAGCGCGAGGACTACCGGCGCCGAGCCGGAGAGTAGCGACGCTCCGCTCTCTGGCCCCTACTCCGCCAGCATTCCGTGGCGCCTGGCGAGCTCGCGCGCGAGCCGGCGCACGTCCTCGCCCGCGAGAAAGTGGAGCTGGTACAGGAGCTCGTGCTGGGGGTCGAGGGCCGGAAGGCGCTCGAGTTCGCCGGCTACCACCTCGAGAAAATCGCCGACGAGCTCGCGGTAGGCCTCGCCGTGCGCCAGCAGGCCGCCGCTCTCGGCGTCCGCCGCCGTCAGGCAATCCGCCAGCACCAGCCGCGGTTCCGCTGCCGCGCACAAGGCCACCAGCTGGGCGCGGTATTCCAGGGCGCGCGCGACGGCGCGCGGCGTGAATCCGTGTCGGACGAGGAAGCCCAGGACCCTCGGCCACTTCTGCGCCAGCGGCAGGAAGCGCGAGCGATCGGTGAGATGCCCCTCCTCGTGCAGAGCCGTGAGCTCCAGCAGCTCGTCGAAGCTCAACCGGCCACCGTCCGCGTCCGGCGCGCGCTCGCTCAGCGCGGCCAGCAGCACGCGCTGGCCCTCGCCGAGCGGCGTCACCCAGCGCGCGCGCTCGGCGGCGCCGGCCGTGCTCGAGCGGCGTGGTCCGCGGCCCGCGAGCGCGCGCGCCAGCGTGGGCGACTCGGCCACGAGGAACTCCTTCTCCAGCGTCCGCATTCGCTCCCAGTCCAGGCGCACGCTCTCCAGGTCGACCCAGTAGCCCTCGTGCAAGGCCGCGCCGCTGACCCCTGCACCGTTCCGACCGGGGCGGCTCTCGATATCGGCGCCTTCACACCAGGCCACCCAGCCGGCGAAGGGCACGCCGAGGTGCTCGCCCGCTCGCCACTCGCCGCCGACCAGCCGCAGCACGGTCCCGTCCGGACCACCGCCGCCTGGCGCCTGGCCGAAGATGCCGAAGCGTCCGAGGCGCAGGAGCTCGGCCGCGAGTCCTGGAACGCTCTCGCCCTGGAGGCCACGTCCCTCGTCCTGATCGAGGCGCGAATAACGCGGCCCGGGGTGCACGATCGCGGCCAGAGCGCCGAAGGAAAGGCGCGGCGAGTCGACCAGGTCGCGCTCCAGCGCAGCACCATGGAAGCGCTCGAAGAACGGCTGCAGCGCGGCCAGCAGCGTGTCGAGATCGGAGATCTCGCGTGTCCTCCCACCGCGCTCGAAAGCGCTCGGTACGAAGGCCGCGCGTTCTTCGTCGACGCGCTCGAGCACGCCGCGCAGGCCGACCAGGAGCGCTTGCCCGGCGGCGGCACGCGCACCGAGCTCGAGCGCCGCGGCCGGATCGCCGTCACCGGCCCTGCGTGCCAGGGACGAGGCCCAGGCCTCCGCCTCCGAAAACCAGCCGGCCGCGAGCAAGGCGCGACCGAAACTCACGGCACCTGCCGGCGTGTGGGCATCGCGCGCGGCCAGGACGAGCTCGTGCAGGCGGGGTTCGAGGGGCCGTCCGGAGTCGTCCCGGAGGCGCGCTGGCAAGGCGCTCCGCCAGGGCTCGATGGCGGCCTCGGCCGCACCGCGTTCGAGCGCGCACAGGCGCGCGAAGAGCCCCGTCCCGCTGGCTCCTTGCGCGTGCTCGAGCACCGCTCCGGCCAGAGCGCGATCGCCGCGCTCCACCAGGATGCGCGCTCGCAAGCGCGCGCGTGCCGGGCCGTCGCCGTGCTCCAGCGCGGCCAGCAAGACGGCCAGGGGATCGGAGAGGCCCGTGAGAGCACGCCGCGCGAGGACCGCTCGACCCAGCGCTTCGTACTCGTCGTTCGCGAGGCGTCCGTTCTCCAGCAGCTCCACGGTGCGCCAGAAGCCGCGCTCGACCAGCTCGAGGTCCTCGCCCTCGAGCTCGGTGCGCGCCAGGACAGCCTCGAGCTCGGTGCGCTCAGGCTCTGCCAGGTGCGCTTCCACCAGCGCTTCCTCCAGGCGCTCCCGAGCGGCTTCGTCGCGCCCCAGCTCGAGCAAGTAGCGCACTTCGGCACCGACGAAGACCCCCAGCTCGTAGGAGCCGCGTGCGAGCCCGACCGCGCGCCGTCCGGCGTGCAGCGCGGCGCGCGTCTGGCCGGCCTGGAAGTGCTGCCAGGCGAGTCCGTGCTGGGCCCAGGCGAGCGTCGGATCGAGGCGTGCCGCGCGTTCGAGGTGCGCGGCTCCCGCCCGTCCTTCCAGCCGGCCCGCGAGGTAGAGCTCGTCCGCCGAGGCCTGCGGCTCCAGCGCCGCCCGGCGCTCTTGCAGGGCTTCGTGCCCGAGGAGCGCCTCGCGCAGGAGGTCGTCGTGCACGCGCCGCGGGGCGATCCACTCGGGCGCGGCGGCGGCCGCCCGGGCGGCGGCTTCCTGCGCACGCACGCGCCAGCCGTCGGGCCGCAGGCGCAGACACTCGCGGGCCTCGGCCAAGGCTGCGGTGGCAGCGCTCGGCAGCGGCTCGGCATGCGCCCCGCGCCTCAGGCTGCAGGCCGCCGGCGCAAGAGAGACGAGGAGCGCCGTCCCACCCAGGAAGAAGAGCCGCTTCATCCCCTTCTTGTAACGGCCCGCAGGACCCGGAGCCAGGCGCGTCGAAGCGCGCCGCGCCCCACTCACTTGCGCACGAAAGCATCCAGGCGCGCGTCGGGGCCGACCTCGCCGCGCGCGATCTGCAGCAGGCGCTCGGGCGCGAGATAGGGCCCGAGCGAGGGCCCGAGTCCGCCGTTCAGCGAGGCGGTGTACACGCGCACCTGATCGACGAACTCGGCCTCGAAGGCCGAACGGATGAGCGTCGGCCCGGCCTCGAGCAGGACCCGCCGCGCGCCCTGGGCCCAGAGGAACTGGAGGGTCTCGCGCAGCGAAGCGTGTCCGTCGTCGCCCGAGTGCAACGCATGGATCGTCGCCCCGGCTTCGAGCAGCGCGCGGTAGCGCACCGGATCGAAGCCGGCGCGCGTGACCAGGTGCACAGGCCCGGCCAGCTCGCCCTCGGCACAGGGCTGGAACAGGCGCGCAGTGGGCGGCGTGCGCAACGACGAGTCCAGCACCACGCGCAGGGGCGGCTGACCGAGCTCGGCGTTCACGCGCAGACTCAGGCGCGGATCGTCGGCCAGGACGGTGCCCACGCCGGTGAGGATGGCGTCCACGCGCGTGCGCACTTGCTGCACGTCCGCGCGCGCTTCCGCGCCGGTGACCCAGCGGCCCGTGCCCGTGCCGGCTGGCGGCGAGAGCTGGCCGGTGCGCGTCTGGGCCCATTTGACGATCATCCAGGGCAGGGCGCGCCGCAGGCGATCGGGGCGCGTCCATTCCAGGAAGTGTGGCGCGGCGCGCTCGAGCGGCGCGGCGCCGCGCAGGAACACGAGCTCGAGCCCGCGCGCGCTCAGCTCCTCGAGCCCGCGCCCGCGGTGGCGCGGATCCGGATCGAGCGCGCCGACCACGACGCGCCGGAAAGACTCGCGCAGGATGGCCGCAGTGCAGGGCGGCGTCTTGCCCTGGGAAGAGCACGGTTCGAGCGTCACCACCAGGGTGTCCCAGCGCTCGCGCGGGACGCCGCTCGCGCGCGCCGCCTCGATGGCCAGCACTTCTGCGTGCGCAGCGCCCCACTGGCGGTGGAATCCGCGCCCGATCTCGACTCCGTCGGAGAGCACGGCCGCGCCGACACAGGGATTCGGCGCCACCTCGAAGCGGAAGGGCACGGCCTGCGCCACGAGATCGGCCAGCAGCGCCCGATAGTGCGTCGCTTCCGCTTCGCTCAGGCTCGCGACCGCACTGCCCGGATCGAATTCGAAGTCCATGTTTCCTTCCGGAATAGTCGACCGGAGCCCGCCCGGCATGCAAGGAGTCTCCGGAATGTTGCCTGCCCCTCCAGGAACTCCAGCCAAGTTTCTCGCTCTGCGGGCTTTTCTGGCGCGTTCCGATGCGCACACTTGGGCCCCCGTCCGACCCGAGTACCGAGCGAGGATCCCCGCATGAGTCCTGCCCCCGTCCGCGTCGCCGTCACCGGAGCCGCCGGTCAGATCGGCTACGCGCTCGTGTTCCGCATCGCCAGCGGACAGATGTTCGGCGCCGAGCGCCCGGTCGCGCTGAACCTGATCGAGGTGCCGGCCGAGAAGCCCATGCAGGCCCTGAAGGGCGTGGCCATGGAGCTCGAGGACTGCGCCTTCCCCCTGCTCAGCGACGTGGTGCTCACGAGCGACGCGAAGGTCGGCTTCCAGGACGCCAACTGGGCACTCCTGGTGGGCGCCAAGCCGCGCGGTCCGGGCATGGAGCGCAACGACCTGATCAAGGACAACGGCGGGATCTTCACCGGCCAGGGTCGGGCCATCAACGACGCCGCCGCCAGCGACGTGCGCGTGGTAGTGGTCGGGAACCCGTGCAACACGAACTGCCTGATCGCGATGCACTCGGCGCCCGACGTGCCGCGCGAGCGCTTCAGCGCCATGACCCGTCTCGATCAGAACCGCGCCCAGGCCTTGCTCGCGCTCAAGGCCGGCGTCGCCACCCCCCAGGTCAAGAACACGCTCATCTGGGGCAACCACTCGGCCACGCAGGTGCCGGACTTCCACAACACGACCATCGGCGGCAAGCCGGCCGACCAGGTGATCCAGGACAGGGCCTGGCTGCAGGGCGAGTTCTTCAAGAGCGTGCAGCAACGTGGCGCCGCCGTCATCGCCGCGCGCGGCGTCTCCAGCGCCGCTTCGGCCGCCAATGCGCTCGTCGACCACGTGCGCGACCTCTCGACACCCACGCCCAAGGGAGAATGGCGCTCGGTGTGCGTCCGCAGCGACGGGTCCTACGGCGTGCCCGAGGGTCTGATCAGCTCCTTCCCGGTGCGCGCCGATGGCAAGGGTGGCTGGGAGATCGTGAAAGGCCTGGCGCTCGACTCATTTTTCCAGTCGAAGCTCGCCGCCAGCGTGGCCGAGCTCGAGCAGGAGAAAGCGATCGTCGCGCACCTGCTCGGTTGAACAGCTCGAGCTCGCGTTCGCGCCGGCACTCGCCGCCGGTCAGGCCGCCGCGCGTTCGGAACGCTGGTAGTCCTTGTACTCGACGGTGAGCGCTTCGCGGCCGCTCAGGAGCGCCCACGCGCAGCGCAGCACGCCGACGGCCTCGTCGATCTTGCCCAGCGTGATCAGGGTCGCATAAAGGGCCGCGGCGCGGGGCGTGTCCCCGCGCAGCAGGCGGTGAGCGCGGCAGCGGCACCAGGGAAGGGCGTAGAGACCGAGCAGCAGGCACGCTCCGCCGCCGCCGGCCAGCGCGGCGCCGAGCACGAAGACCGGCAACAGGAACCCCCAGGCGAGGATCGAGGCGAGCGCACGCTGGTTGTAGCGCCCTGGCTCGCGCCAGTGCAGCGCCGCTCCGTGGGCATACGCGTAGCCACCGCGCTGATGGCGGCGGCGCCAGGCCGAGAAACGGAGCAGGGCCACGTCGTGCCAGGTCATGTCGTGCTCGATGCGCCGGATGCGCCAGCCGGCGCGACGCACGCGGAAGGCGAGCTCGGGATCCTCGCCCTGGTTCATGGACTCGCGATATCCGCCGGCCTCGCGCAGGGCGCGCACACGCAGCAGCACGTCGCCGCCGAAGGACTCGGCCTCGCCCAGCGGAGTGTTCCACTCGCAGTCCACCGCGCGATTGAAGAGCGAGGCCTCGGGCGCGAGCTCGCGCCGCCGTCCGCACACCGCTCCCAGGGTGGGCTCGCCCAGCAGCTCCGCGCGCGCGGCGGCCAGGAAACCCGGCTCCAGCACGCAGTCGCCGTCGGCGAAGAACACGAACTCGAGCCCGGGGTGGAGCTCCATCAGGCGCGCGCAGCCGGCATTGCGACCGCGCGCGGCGTTGAGCGGCTGGGCCGGATCGAGCACCACGACTTCGACCCCGCGCGCGCGGGCCCGCTCGGGGCTGCCGTCGCTGGAAGCCGAGTCGGCGTAGACCGTGCAGGCCGCCTGGCCACGCAGGCTGTCCAGGCAGGCGAGCAGGCGCTCACCCTCGTTGCGGGCGATGACCACCACGCCGACGTCGCCGAGGGAGGCCGCCGTAGGGCTCATCGCGACTCGGAG
>JANOGB010000398.1:0-2654 GCA_031413955.1 Planctomycetota bacterium
GTTCGTTCCTGTTGGGGTTCAGCCTTCGGGACCATGGTCAATCATCCTTCTGTCGTTGAGCAGGTGTCATCCGCTCCGGGACGCTCCCGGGGCGCGTTCGTCCTTGGCCGGCGCCGGCGCGCGCTCGACGGCCGCGCGCAGATCCTCGACGCCGAGGTCGGTGTAGTGCTGAGCGGTCAGCTTCGGGTCACCGTGCCCGAGCCATCGCTGCGTGATCGCGAGCGGCACGCCGCGCCGGGCCATCCTCGACGCGCAGGTCGTTCTCAACGCGTGGATGTCGAGCTTCATCCCCTGCGTGTCGACCTTCGCGATGCCGGCGCGGTCGAGCAGCCGGTCGAGGATCCGCATCGCGTTCGTCGTTGGCCACGGCCAGGCCGCGCCTTCGGGCGTCAGGAAGATTCGGTCTTCGACGTTGGGGAGCCGGCCGAGCACGGTCTCCTGGATCGCACGCAGGCGAACCAGCTCGCTCGTCAGCTCCTCCCCTGTCGGAATCGCGCGCTGCTTCCTCGACTTCGTGTTCTCAGCCCGCAAAACCAGGGTCCGGCGCGTCTGGTCCAGGTCGCCCCATGTGGCCTTGGTCAGCTCGCCGTACCGCGCGCCTGTCTCCAGGAAGGCGAGCCAGAGCGGCCTCTGCGGCACGCGCGTGGTGGGGGAGATCACCGCGAGCTCCTCGTCCTCGGCTTCGGCGACGGTCAGGAAGCGTTCGATCTCGGCGTCGGTGAGCGCCCGGCGTCGGTAGGCGTGGTGCTCGCGCGTGTTGGGCAGGCCCTTCACGTGCGCGACCGGGTCATGCGCCACGATCTCGTTCTCGACCGCCCAGCGGATCATCGCTTGGACCGTCGTGACCGCGAGGTTCGCGGTGCGATGGCTCGCGCCCGCGGTCTTCACGTCGTTCCGAATACGGATCAGGTGCATCGGCCGCAGGTCGCGCACGCGCATCCCTTCCAGCGCGGCGAGGATCCGGTCGATGCGCGAGCTGACGTTCTTGAAGTGGCGCGGCGAGACGCGCGGGCGAAGGTCCTCGCGGTAGAGCTGCGCGAGTGCCGCAAGCTCCATCTCCTGCCCCGCCTCGGAACCGAGGCCACTCACCGCCATGTCGCGCTTGCGGATCACGTCGGCGCGGATCCGCTCGGCAACTCGGCGGTCCGTCGAGAGCGTCGCGCGACGGCGTTGGCCCAGCTCGTCGGTGTAGATCAGGACCCAGCTCGAGCCGCGCTTCTCCAGCCGGCCGGGACCGAGGGCGCGGCCGCGATTCATCCGATCCACGCCTCGATCTCCTCAGGGCGCCAGCGGATCGTGCCGGCGATCTCGATGCCGTGGGGGAGGACACCCTGGCGACGAAGACGGCGCACGGTCTTCTCCGAGAGAGCGAGATGTTCCGCGACGTCGCGGACGCTCAACAGGCGCGCGGGTTTGCTCGTCGTTTCCACATGCGACATGAGCCTCGAATCGCGCGTGTCAGCAAGCGGAACCTGCGAGAGTTCGTGCAGGATTCCGGCGGCTTCGGACAGCAAGTTTCCAAGGCGCGCGAGGGCGGCGTGGCGCGCTACGACTGGGGCGATCTCTGCCAGTGTGGCGCTACGCACAGGGAGCACGCCACTAGGCGCGCTGGGCTGCCCCGTGGGCGCGGCGGTGGGGGACTGGTCCGTACCGTCGACGACGGCGGGATCCGTGCCCACGGGCCACAGCGCGCGCCGGCTCACGGCGCCCTCCCCGCGGCCGTACGCTGGCTGGCGTGAACGAGGCCCAGCTGCGCAGGCGACTGTTCCGCGTCCTGGCCCGCTCCATGGACGTCCGCGTCGCGTACCGCCGCGCGCGCGAGCTGGCGCGGTTCCTGGTACGGCGCAGGTAGAGACCTCACCGCGTCGCCTCCAGACCGAGCTCGGCCAGGACTGCCCGTTCGATCACCCGTCGCGCCCGGTCGCAGGTCGGCCGCAGGTACGCGTGCTCAAGCCCGTGGCGGTCGATCCGGGACGGGAAGGAAAGCGCGAGCCGCCCGCTGTTCGTCCTGCGCAGCGCCACGCCGTCGATGTGCCAGGTGCCGTTGATGTCGAACGAGACCCAGCCGAGTAGGCCGCGCTCGGTGTCGGCGCGCGGAGCCGGCGCGAACGTGAGGTTCGTCACCCAGGTGCGGCTCATGACGCTGCCCTCGCTCCCGCCAGCACATCCTCCAGCGCCAGGCGCTCTGCCTCGGCTCGGGGGAGGCCTCCATCGAATTCACGAATCGCGGCACGCTCCTGGTAGCGCTCGAAGATCTCGTCCAGCGCCTCCGCGGATGGGAAGTCCGTTCCACCGCACGCGGCCCGCATTAGCTCGACGAACAGTGCCCGCTCCCGCGCCGGGTCGTCCAGCGTCTGGCCAGGCGGCTCCCACGGGAAGCCTGTCCGCTCCGCCTCCAGTCGATCCAGGCTGAACGTCGGGTCCGCCAGAAACCGCTCGAGCGAGTCCGCGTGGCCGTCCTTGTTCCAGCACTCCGGGTGCGAGCGGTTGACCTCGACGCGCGGTCGGAGCATCGGGTAGTAGGAGCGCAGCGCGTGCTCCATGATCGGCACGGCCCGCGCGACGACCTCGTCGATCTGATCGGCCGGGCACTCGATCAAGACCGCGTCGTAGATCGGAAGCACGAGCCAGACGTCGGTGCCGCGGAACTCCCG
>JANOGB010000399.1:0-3930 GCA_031413955.1 Planctomycetota bacterium
CTGATCAGGACCTGCGCCAGCTTCTGGTGAGTGGCGGCGCTGGGCCGGTAGCCGACGAGGAGACGGTAGTTGGACGCCGCTTCCTCCAGCTTTCCTTGCTCGACGAGAATCGTTCCGAGCTGGTCGTAGGCAGCCGCGTCCTTCGGGTCTGCCTCGATCGCGTCGTGCAGACTGGCGATGGCTTCGTCCACGCGGCCCTGCTTCCACAGGACAAGCCCGAGCCCGGTGTATGTCCGGGCGCTCGGCTTCACTTCGAGGGCGGCGCGGAAGTGGCGTTCGGCCGCGACGAACTCGCCGCGCCGCGCGAGCGATGAGGCCAGGTTGAAGTGTGCCGACGCCGACTCGGGGTCCAGCTCGAGAGACTTGCGGTACATCTCGGCGGCCTCGTCAGTCATGCCCTGGCGTTCGAGCACGAACCCGAGGTCGCTGTAGATCGCGGGCTGAGGCTCGATCGCGAGTGACTCCCGGTAGTGGGCTTCGGCCAGCTCGAACTCACCGAGGTCGATCGCAGCGAGGGCCAGGTTGTTGTGGGCCTTCCAGTGCTTCGGGTCCGCCGCGAGCGCTTTCTCGAACGCGGTGACCGCCTCCTGGCTCATGCCCTGCTGGAACAATGCGAACCCGAGGGCGTTCAGGAGCTCCGGGTTCTCGGGCGCGACTTCGAGACCCCGACGGTAGGACCGGACGGCGCCGGGGTAGTTGCCGGTCCGTTCGTTGGCCATGCCCGCTCGCAAAAACGAGTAGGCGTCGAGGAATCGCTCCTCGATCTTCACGATCGAGTCGGCGGACAGCGGCAGGAACTCCGGGATGTTGGCGGCGCGGTCGGTCCCGGTGAAGCGCTCGAGCAAGACGGGGGGCGTGGACTGGCCCTCCGAATCGATGTGAGTCAGGAAGAGCTGGGTGTAAGCGGTGTTGACCTTCGAGGAGAAGACGAGCCATCGGCCGTTGGATGACCAGCTGTGCCAGGAGTTCATGAGGGGCGTGTTCGCGCGCAGGCGCCGAGCCTCGCCCCCTTCGGCCGGGACGATGTAGAGCTCGCTGTCGGGCATGAGCAGCATGTAGTTCTCGGCCTTGCAGAACACGATCCACTTCCCGTCCGGGGAGAACTTCGCGAAGTAGTTGCTCTTCCCGTCGTGCGAGGCGCCCGCGATCGGCTCGGGCGTTCCGCCGCGCCCTTCGTTGAACGGGACCCGATAGAGATCGAACTTGAACGGCTGCTTGTCCTCGATGAACTCGGGGACGTCCTTCTCGTCGAGCAGGATGGTCCGGGCGGCCGCGATCGAGTCACTCGAGTAGGCCTTCGACCGGGCGAAGACGATCGACTTTCCGTCGGGGCTCCAGGTCGGGTTGCTCTGGACGTATTTGGGATCGTCCGCGCCCGGCAGCGGCCGGTAAGTACGGGTCTCGGTGTCGTAGACGACGAGGATGCCCTTGATCGGGAAGAAGAGCTGAGAGAACCAGATGTCGGGCGTCGCCACGAACACCGCGCGGTCCTTGACCGTGCTGATCACGTAGCGGCCGTCGGGCGAGACCTGGGAGAGCAGCCCGAAGGTGGCCTCGCCGTCGTCTTTCTTGTAGTCGCTCCAAGTGATGATCTTCTCGTCGTTCATCAGCATCTGCTTGGACACGGGGAGGATCGCGTAGCCGCCCTTGTCGTTGCCGTAGTCGACATCGAGGCCCAGGACACTGCCGTCGCCAGAGAAGGAGTGGCAGTTGCCGCAGACCGGCAGGTTCTCGAGGACGATGGGCGGCGCGGTCGTCGAGTCGATCGCCCCGAAGCGCCAGCGGATGCGCGAAGGGTCCTGGACGGCTGTGATGAACGGAAGCGGAACCTCGCGATAGAAGATCGCGTCCCCTACCGGGTCCGTGGACGTACGGATGCGGACGGTCGCGGAGGAGGCGGCCTCTGCCCCAGGGCCGAGGCCGACGATCGCCACCTCCGCGTCGCGCATCTCGGTTCGCCGCTTGATCTCGGCCCAGTCCTCCTCCGAGGGACGCCAGCGCGGCTCCGCCGTCGGGAACCGGAGCACCTCGTCCGTGGCTTCGAACCGCAGCAGGACCAGCCACCGCGTCACGCCCTCGGTCGCGTCGCTCCAGACGAAGGTCGGCGCGACGATCTCGGGCGGGAAGAGTGTCTCGTCGAGGGGATACTTGATCTCGAGGCGACCGGATGACTCGCTGGGAAACGCGAGCGGAGGCCCCGGCGCGGAGTCACGTCCGCATGCCCAGAGCGCCAGCGCTGCGGCGAGCAGGAGCCCGACACCGGCAGGGGCCGTCCACGCGCGGACGCTTGCGCGGGCTCGAGCTCGATGTCGCGGATCCATCGCTTCGGAAGCCTGTCCCCGTCTTAGAAGAGTCTTGGAAGAGTATGGGTCCGCTGCCAGGCGGCCTTCCCGGCCCGTTGCCCCGCTGATTCCCGGCCAGTGTGGGTGGTCGGGTGAAACGAAGTCAATCGAGCCTGCCGAGCCAGACGAGCCCGACGACAGGGGGCCGTGAGACCGGGCGATTTCCCACGCATTCGAGATTGACAGGCCGAGGCCATCCGCGTAGAAAAACCTGCGGGGAAGCTGCCGCTTCTCTGCATGTGCGACGACGCAAACTGGGCCAAGGGTCGATACCCCGGAGAATCAAGATGAACTTGCGCCGCCTCAGCACTCTGCTCGCAGTTGCCGTACTCGGCACCGCTACCGCCGCCGACGCGGCCGTTCATCGCGTCTATCCGGGTGAGTCCATCCAGGCGGCCATCGACGCCGCCGCTCCGGGCGACACGATCCTCGTCGAGCCCGGGACGTACCAAGAGACCCAGAACACCGCTAACGGCCTCAACATCACCACCGACGACCTCCGCCTGATCGGCAAGGTGGTGGATGGGCAGGGCGAAGCGGGCAAGGTGCGCCTCCTTCACTACGGCACCCAGCAGACGGGGGTCTATGCCGCTCCGCTGGGTTGCGGGCCAGGGGCTTCTGTCTGCGCAAGCGAACTCCAGGACGTTTACATTCGCGGCTTCACCGTCGAAGGCTTTCCGAAGAACGGGATCCAAACCCGCTTCGTGAACGGGTTCAAATTCATCGAGAACGAATCCGTCAACAACCTCGACAACGGTCTCTACCCGACGCTGTCCGCGAACGGACTGGTCCAGAACAACGTCTCCTATGGCTCGCTGGACACCGCGCTGTGGGTGGCCGGCTCCGAGAACGTCCGCGTCATCGGCAACGACCTTTCCGGGAGCCCGACGGGCCTCGAGATCACGGTCTCGAACAACGTGTTGGCGACCCAGAACGACATCCACGGCAACACCGTCGGCGTCGGCATGTACCACCCGAACGCGGCCGGGAACCCTCAGAAGCCCGTCATGGCCAACTGGGTGATCGAGCACAACAACATCTACGACAACAACCTGCCGAACCCCGCGCCTCTGGGGAGCTTTCAGGCGGGCCTGCCGGCCGGCTACGGGGTTCTGCTCCTGGGCGTCTCCGACCACGTGATCGGGAAGAACGACATCAACGACAACGACTCTGCCGGGATCGCGGTCCTGGGCTGGTGCACGGCCGTCTCCCTGGGCGACCCGCGCCGAGACTGCAGCAACGACCCGCCCCAGGCGGATCCATCCTCGAACAACAATCGGGTCTACTTGAACAAGCTGAGCGGCAACGGCGGGACCCCGCCGCCGATTGGCATCCCGGGCGTGGACATCCTCTACCTGCAGACCCCGCCCTTCGAGCCGGGAACCGGCAACTGCTTCGAGAAGAACAAGCCCGCGGGGTTCACGTTCTACTCCAGCGAGCCCGACGGGCTGCTGCCCGACGACGGGTGCTAGCCGGCTCATCGCAGCTGAGTTCGCGTCCCGGAGGCCCGCCGCTGGCCTGAACAGCCCGGCTTCCGCGACGCCGGTGCGCTATCGGTTCGGCCCGGGGCGGCCGGTTCCGAGACCTG
>JANOGB010000400.1:0-7978 GCA_031413955.1 Planctomycetota bacterium
GCCGAGTGCTCGGGCAGGCGGATGCTGACGCTGAGCCGTCCGGCGTCGCGCGGGGCGGCGCGGCGCGCGCGCGCGTGGTCGGCCAGGATCTGGCGCATGGCCAGCGCGGCCAGGGCCAGGAAGTGCTGGCGATCGCGGACGTTCTCGAAGTGGCAGCGCAGCTTGAGCCAAGCTTCGTGGACGAGCGCGGTGGGGTGCAGCGTCGACGACCCGCCCCGGCGCAGCGTGGCCGAGGCCACGGCTCGTAGCTGGTCGTAGACCTGCCGGTAGGCCTCCCCGGCCTCCTCGCGCGTCCGTCCGAAGGATCGGATCAGGTCGGTGTCGAAGGGCGCCGGATCCATGTCCTCGTCCTCCCAGGATATAGGGGAGGCGAGGATTGCGGGAGAGGAGAGAGGGCGGCGTCAGATCACGCTGCTGGCGACGCCGCCCACGCGCGCGCTGGCGCGGCGCTACTCCGTGCTGGCGGTCCGTGGGCCACCGCCGGCAGCTGGGCTCAGAGCCCCAGCACGCTCGAGGCCAGCAGGCGGACCTGGTTCGAGGGGTCGTTGAAGGTCATCCAGCGCAGGGTCTCGATCGACTGGTCGAACTCCCGCACGTGCTCGACCAGGTAGCGCACCATCTGGGCGCGGGACTCGGTGTGGGGCTCGCATTGCGCCAGGACGTGCACGGCGCCGAGCGACTGCGGGTCGGCCGGGATCTGCCGCAGGGCCTCGACCCTGGCGCAGCGCACGGCGCCGTGGACTTCCTCGGGGAGCAGCTCGACGAGCAGCTCGCGGTGCGTGGCGTCACCCAGCATGCCCAGCGCCTGCGCGCTCGTGGCCCGCACGGGCGCCGACTCGTCGACGAGGTAGTTCGAGATCTCGCCCCCGAGCGTGAGGTCGCGCAGGTTGCCGAGGGCCTTGAGCGTCATCGCCCGCTCGGACCTCCTCGGCGTCGTGCGCAGCCGGCGCAAGAGATCGTCGCGCACGCTCTCGTGCCGCGGATCCCAGGCCTCGCGCAGGCTGCGGCCCGCTCGCCCCAGGGCGAGCAGCGACGTGTTCGCGACGTCCACCGACTCCGGGTCCGACCAGCGCTCCGCCGCCGCCCACAGGCTGGCGAGGCTCGCCTCCGTGGGCACCTTCACCGAGCCCAGCGACACGGCGGCCCGCAGGCGATCCATGTGCCGCTGGCCGCGATCGGCATGGATCGACACGAGCGCCGCCTGCGTCTCGGTCGTGTCGATGTCCTCCAGGGCATAGATCAACACAGCGGAGGCGTCGAGATTCGCTTCTCCGAGCTTCAGGCGGCCCGGGATCTCGGCCACGAGCTCGGGCGAGGCGAGCAGGAGGGCGTGCAGCTCGAAGTACAGCTGTGGGTTCTGCTGCGTGCTCGCCTCGAGGTCCGCGACGATCCGCTCCAGCGGGCGCGCAACGGGCGGCGCCTCGGGAGCCGACGAGCCCGCGGACGGCCGACCGACCTGGGAGAAGGCCGTGCCCGAGAGCGAGGCGGTGACGGCCAGGGTGAAGAGCGCGGTGGTGAGGAAGTGCTTCATGGTCTCTGGTTCCTTGTTCGTCCGTTCGTCGGTTGCCGTCACTGGCACGGGGAGCTGCTGCTCCCGCACGGGAGGATCCCCACGACGGGTGTGCAGCAGCTACCGACAACCCCGATCCGCCCCAATCGGCTGGGACGGCCAGGTGTCATGCGCTTGGAGCGACTATCCTCCAGCAGCTTCAGCGGTCGCGCTCGTGCGCGGCCCAGCAGCGCGAGAGCACGAGTTGCAGCGCGATTCGTCGCGCGTCGGCGGATCCGAACTCGGCTTCGCGCACGAGCGCCAGCGCGTCGGCTGGGTCCGGCTCGCGCGTGAGCCAACCGGTGACGCGTTCGGAGACCTCGGAGACGAGCCGCTCGCGCTCGCTCTTCGCCGCCAGTCGTTCGTGCGCATTCCGTACGTCCCAGAGGCGCAGCGTCGTGTCGCCCGAGGCGCTGACGAGCGTTTCTCCATCCGGGCTCCAGGCCAGCCCTTTCACGTACCCGGAGTGACCCTTGAGCCCCACCAGTTCCTCGTAGTGCTCGGTGTCGAACACGCGCACGACGCCGTCCCGTCCGCCGGTGACGAGCCGGCGCCCATCGGGGCTGAACCGGGCGCACAACACGCCTTGGTCGTGCTGCATCGCCGGCGCGACCTCGGCGCCGTCGGCGACTCGCCAGACGCGTGTCCAACCGTCCTCGGATGCCGAGGCGAGCAGCTTCCCATCGGGCGAGAAGTCGAAGCCGCCGATCGCGCGCGAGTGCGCCGGCCACGAGCGCAAGAGCCGCAGCGTCGTTACGTCGCGCAGCTCGATCCGGAAGCGTTCGCCCGCGACGACGAACAACGGCTGCGTCGGACTGCAAGCGAGCGCGTAGGAGTTCCAGTAGGACGCTGTTTCTTCCTTCGGCGCCTCGGGGAAGCGCCAGGTCGCCTCATCCTCAGCGCGCACCGCGCCGTCGAGGGCGTCGATGCTGAACAGTCCGCCGAGGACCGTGCTCGCGATGACGCGCGCCCCATCTGCCGAGACCGAGGCCTGCTCCACCGGGTCCTTGATCGAGCACGCCCAGCGCGTTCGGCCGTCGAGGGCCAAGCGCCGCACGAAGCCGCGCGGAGAGCGTCCGCCCACGATGAGGTCGCGCTCGTCGCCAACCCACGCCAACGAGCTCAGGACCGTGCCGGGCTCGCCCCACGCGGCGATTTGCGCCCACGCGGCGACTTGCGCTCCGCTCGCGAGATCCCACAGGCGCAGCGCCCCGCTATCGCCGACGAAGCCGTCCCATCCGCCCGACGCGAGCCATTCGCCACTCGGATCGATGGACACCGCGTAGGCGAAGCTCGTGTGACCGCGCAGCTCCGGCACGTCGGGCGTCGCCAGCGTCCACGCGTGCAGCGTTCCGGCGGAGCTGGCGGTCACGACTCGTTCGCCGCCGGACACGAACGCCAGGCCGCGGGGTATCGCGTCCTGCTGGCCGAAGGGGCCGAGCGTTCGTCCGAGACCCACATCGAGCACGCGCAACACGCCGTCGAGTCCAAGCCACGCGGCGCGCCCGCCGTCCGGCGACAGGATGCGATGCCAGGTCGACGTGGGCGTCGAGAAGGACGCGACCTGCGCGGGGGGCTGCGACGCGAGTTCCACGACTTCGAGCTCATCTCCGCCGGAGTGGAGTACGACGCGCGTCGAGTCGCGCGCGAGCATTCCAAGTCCGCCGGACCTCGAGAAGAGGCGTAGGCCCGATTCGATGTCGTGGATCGCGAAGGCTCCGTACACCGTCGCGCCTCCGATCCAGCGTCCGCCGTTGCCGAAGGACACCGACTGAAGGAGCGCCGGTTCGATGCGGATGCGCTCGGCGCCGGTTGCGATGTGCAGCACCGCGGTACGGTCGGGCTCGGCGCTGCTGACGCAGATCTGCCCGGTCTCCGCGGACAGGCGGGCGTTCGTCGCCCAGTCGAGTTCGAGGCGCGTCGTGAGCTCACCCGAGGCCGGGTCCCAGGCGACGACTCGCACGCCGCCGTTCGACCGTGCGCCCGCCGCGAGGATCGTCGCCTCGCTCGCATCGAAGCCCACGTCCAGGAAGCGGATCCCCGGCGCGCGCGCGCGCGCGAGCTCGTCGCCGTCCGGGGCGCACAGTCGCAGCACGATGTCGTCGCCGTCGGCATGCGCACTGCACAGACGACCCGAGACCGGCGCCGAGGCGATGCCTTCCAGGCCGGCGAGCGGCGCTCCGAGCTGCACGCCGCTCGTTTCGAGCCGACTCGCGAGATGGCGCCACTCCCAACCGCGCAGACGCTCGGGCGCGGCGTCGAGACTTCGTCGCGGCGTGGCGGGCGATGTCTCGTTCAGGCTCGCGGAGACCGCCGCCAACGCCGAGCGGTACGCCTGGCGCTCGGACCTGGCCCGGTTGGCCTCGGCGACGAAGGCGAAGCGCGTGGACACGATCGTCGCGGCGACCAGCGTCACCGTCGTCGCCGCCACGCCGCCGACCAGTGCGCGGTTGCGCCGGGAGAACTTCAGGGCACGGCCGAAGGCTCCGGTCTGGCGCGCGACGATCGGCTGGTGCGCCAGGTGACGCCGCAGATCGGCTGCGAGCGCCGCGGCCGAGACGTAGCGCCGCGCCGGATCGCGCTCGAGGCACTTGCCGACGATCGTCTCCACGTCGCCGCGCAGCCGCGAATCGAGCATTCCGAGTCGCGGTGCGTCCTCCTCGGCGATGCGTCTCAAGGCTGTTCCGAGCGCGAGCCCCGCCACCTCGTGCGGCAGGCGCCCGGTCAGGAGCTCGAAGGCGATCACGCCCAGGGCATAGATGTCGGCGGCGGGACCGACCGCATCGGGATTCCCCGCGAGCTGCTCGGGAGCCATGTGCGTCAGCGTGCCCACGATCTGGCCCTGGGCGGTGTGGATCGTGGTCAGCGGCACGTCGTCGGCACGCACGCGCGCCACGCCGAAGTCGAGCACCTTGGCGCGGCCCTCGCCGTCCACGAGCACGTTGTCGGGCTTGAGGTCACGGTGCACGACGCCGCGCTCGTGGGCGTGCTGCACGGCGTCGCACAGCTCGGCCACCAGCGCGAGGCGCGCGGCGCGGTCGAGCCTGGCCTCGGCCGCGTGCACGAGCAGCGGCTGGCCCTCGACCAGCTCCATCGCGAAGTACGGCTGCTCGCCGTGGCCCAGGTCGCACGTCCCGAGCTCGAAGATCTGCGCGATGCCCGGGTGCTTCAGGCGTCCCAGCGCCTCGGCCTCCAGGTGGAAGCGCCGCAGGCGCTCGCCGAAGGCCAGGCCCGGCCGCACGAGCTTCAGTGCCACGCGCCGGCGCGGCTTCTCCTGCTCGGCCTCGTACACGACGCCCATCCCGCCCGCGCCGAGGCGCCGCAGGATCCGGTAGGGACCGATGCGCTCCGGCGGGGGCCCGAGCTCGTCGCCCACCGCGGCGAGATTCGATCCGGCCGAGATCCAGGGCACCAGCGCGTCGCGCTCCGCGATCGCGGCGTCCGAGAGCGCATCGCCGTTCGCGGCCCCGCTCCGTCCCAGCAGGCTCCGCACCTCGCGCGCCAGCGGCTCGTCCTCGGCTGCGAGCTCCACCAGCCAGCGCTCGCGCTCGTCCGCAGCGAGAGCCCGGCCGCGCTCGAAGGCCTGGAACAGCAACTCGTAGCGCCGCGCGGCGCCGTCCGGCGACACGCTCATCCGCTCTCCGCCAGCTCCCAGGGCGCCAGGTCCATGTCGTCTCCAGGGTAGGGGGTCGCCGCGGAGTGCGGGAGGGGCGGCGTGCGCTCAGGCCGCGCGCGCCGCACGTGGACGGAGAGCCCGGTGCGGCGGCGCGACTTTTTTCGGGAAGGACCAGGGAGCCCGAGCGGGAGCCCCGTGGAGAGAGGAGTCAGGCGGGAACTCGGAAGCACCCGTCGGCAGCCCCTTTCACACTCACGGAGACCGATCGACATGAACGTCCGCCCCTCCTTGCTCCTTTCCCTCTTGGTCCCCTCCGCCCTGCTGGCGGGCAGCGCCGTGGCTGCGACCCGCACGGGCTCGAACTCACCCGCGTCGCTGCCCGCGACCGGGACCGCCACCGCACCGGTCGCCTGCGCCGGCGAGACGGCCACGCCGGCCGGGCTCGTCTTCGGTGACGTGGATGGCGACGGCCTGGACGACGCCTTCGTCGTCGGCGCCGAGGGCCAGGCGCGGCTCCTCATGAACTTCGGCGAGGGCCGCTTCGAGGACGTGACCCTGGCCGCGAACCTGGCGGAGCTCGGCGGCGCGACCTGCGCGCTCTTCGCCGACCTCGACGGCGACGGCCGGGTGGACCTCTTCGCGGGCTCGAGCGAGCACCGCCTGTGGAAGAACCTCGGCAACGCGACCTTCGAGCCGATGGCGAGCGGCATCGAGCACGACCTCGTGGACCTCGCGGCCCAGGCCGTGGACCACGACCAGGACGGCCGCCTCGACCTGCAGATCCACACCGAGGCGGGCGACCTCGTCTACCGCAACCTCGGCGAGGGCCGCTTCGAGCGCCTCGCGCTGCCGCTCGGCGAGCTGCCGCAGACGCACGTCGGCTGGATCGCGCCGGACTCCATGGACGCCACGGACCCGCTCGCCGCTCCGGACGCCGGCACGCCCGCCCAGCGTCGCCTCGGCCGCTGGGTCCAGGGCCGCGCCGCCGGCGGCTTCGCGAGCACGGCCACGGGCGCTCCCTCGGGCTCGAGCTCGTTCGGCACGCCGCTGCCGTTCATCGCCTCCTGCCAGCCCGGCGTGCGCGACGCGAACGGCGGCGCGTGCATCGGCGCGTCGTCGGTGCCGACGCTTGGCAAGCTCTATCCGCTGAGCTCCAACTTGTTCGTCACTCCCTCCGGGCGCGTCGGCGTGGGAACCACGACGCCGGCAGAGAAGCTCCAGATCGTGGGCACGTCTGAAGAGAGTTTCATCGATCTGCGGACAAACGGTGCATTCAACGCGGGCATCAAGATGCGCTCGCTTCCGCTCTACGGTTGGGACATGCAGCACGAAGAGAATGGCGGCGGAGGTCTCAACTTCCGACGCTGGGACGCAGACTTCAGTGCAGCCGGTGCTTCGGCGCTGTATCTCGATCGGAAGAGGGGCAGCGTCGGTATCGGCACGGCCGCTCCCGATACCGCCTTTGCGCTCGACATCGAGGACGTTGGCTCGGGAATCAGCTGGAAGGGATCCATCGCGGCCGGAAGATCCACCGGTCAGAAGGTCGTGCTCGGTCAGCACCTCGGGGTCGCGACCATCGGAGGCCACACCGGCGCTCTGAATGCATGGACGAACCTCTCGATCAACCCGGTGGGAGGCAACGTCGGCATCGGCACGGCCAGCCCCACGCGCCGCCTCTCGGTCACCGGGAGCGTCGCCAACGACGGCCTCGGGACCTTCGACAACCCGAACGCCGCCGGGTTCTCCGGCGTCTACTTCGAGGAAAATGGAGCGCCCCGCGGCTGGATCGGGCACGTCAACAGCGGCTCGGCCTTCGCCGAGCCGGGAACGATGCAGATAGGCTCGCAGTTCCATGACCTCGCGTTCTCGGTCAGCAGCGACCAGTTCTTCGTCGAACGCGTGCGCATCACCAACGCTGGCAACGTCGGCATCGGCACGGCCGCTCCTGCCTTCAAGCTCGAGGTCAATGGCACTGCCGGCAAGCCCGGTGGCGGGTCGTGGTCGGTGTCCTCCGACCGACGCCTCAAGAAGAACGTCGCCAGCCTCGAGGGCGCGCTCGACACCTTGCTGGCCCTGCGCGGGGTGAGCTTCGAGTACATCGACCCCGAAGCCGCCCACGAGCTCCCGGGCACGCGCGTCGGTTTCATCGCCCAGGAGGTCGAAGAGGTCCTGCCCGACTGGGTCGAAGAGATCGACGGCTACAAGCGCCTGACCGTCCGTGGCTTCGAGGCCCTCGCGGTAGAAGCCTTCCGCGAGCAGGGGGAGAAGATCGAGGCGCAGCGCGAGGAGATCGCGAACCTGCGGACCCGGGTCGCGGAGCTCGAGAACCTCCACTCGGAGATCGAAACGCTGAAGACCTCGCTGGCCGCCCTCGCGGCCCGCTGACCGATCTCGAGGGAAGAGACCCCAGCGCCCGGCGACGAGGTTCGTCGCCGGGCGCTGTCTTCTTGCCGGGTGGGTCGCCCGGTGGGGTCAGTCCGCCGAGGACCGAGCTCGCGATGACGCGATCTGCTCCACAACCGGGCAGGAGCCCGCGTCCACCGTCAAGGCTGCCAGCCAGCTCACGGGCGGCCCGCCCGACCAGGCCATCGTGCGGGCCCGCGCCGGGACCTATGGCGAGGTCGCGGCAAACGGTGGCCCCGTGACCCTCAGCAGCCCCTGCACGATCGTTCCGGATGGCGGGGTGATCGTGCTGCAGTGATCGAGGGCGAGATCGAGCTCGTCTGGGGCCCGCGGTTCCGGCCGCGGGCCCCCGCTTCGTTCGTGGGCCGCGCTGGAGGGGCGAGAGCAAGGCGTCAGCGAGAACCGACGCC
>JANOGB010000401.1:0-4716 GCA_031413955.1 Planctomycetota bacterium
CTGAAACCGGTGAGCTCATCCGGGAGCGCCGGGCTCCAGCCCGGCTCCGCTTCTTCCGCTTCCTTCTGACTCCGGGGTCCTCGCGCGGGCGCAAGAGAAGAGAAGAGAAGAGCCGGGCTGGAGCCCGGCGCTCCCAGGTGAACCGGACTAGCGGCGCACTTTGGGCCGGAAGGAGCGCGAGAAGAGCTCGTACTCGGCACCGGCGCTGACCGCCAGGCCGCCTGCGGCGGCGGGATCGAGCACGAGCCATTGCGCGAAGAAGTCCAGCCCGATCAGGGCCGGATCGGCCGGAAGCGTGGCATGGAACGTCGCGGCGCCGTCGCTCGCGACGAGGAAGTCGTGCACGTCTTGCGCTCCCGCCTCGACGTAGAGCGGGGCGCCGAGGAACGTCGAGCCGGGCGGGGCGCGTCTCGGACCCAGGACGAGCGCGGCGCGCGCGCCCGGCCGAGCGTCGCCGAGGCCGATCCGAAAGCTCGCCGAGCCGAGGTTGGGCGGCACGTCGGCGAGCATCTTCGGCGTCCGTCCGCCGTCGCCCGTCGTGGCCGCGCCGAAGAGGCGTGAGCCCGAGGGTTCGACCTCGCTGCGCAGGAGCGGGCGCTCGAAGGGCGGCTCGCGCCGCGCGGCGCGCGGGTCGGTGAGCGCGTTCGCCAGGAAATCGAGCAGGGCCAGGCGCTCGAGCGAGCTCCGGAAGACGACGAAGCCCACGTCCTCGTAATGCGTCAGCACCTCGTCCATGCTCGTGAACTGCCCGCTGCTCATGAAGCGCCGCCGCAGGCCGGCGTTCCGCAGCGTGGGCGTCTTCACCACGCGCCGATGGTCCGGCAGGAAGATCGTGCGCCGCGCTCCATCCGTGAAGAGCTTGTTCGGAGACGGGTGGCAGACCTCGCACAAGCCGCGGGCCTGGAAAACCTCGAAGCCGAGCCGCTGTCGGTTCGTCATCGTGCCGAGGTCGAAGGGGCTCTGGTCCGGGACCAGCGTGCGTTCGTAGCTCGCCAGCGCCATGGCGATGCGCTCGCGCGTGATCTCGCTCGTGCCGAAAGCCGCGCGAAAGAGCGGGCCGTAGGTCGCAGCGCCGTCGAGGAACCGCGCCAGGACCGGCGGCACGTCGCGCGCGAGATCGAGCGGACGCACGCTGGCGAGCTTGGCCGTGAGCTGGTCCCAGGTGCGCTGCGCCTGGCCCATCTCCACGCCCGAGATCGGCGGCTCGACCGCCTGGCTCTCGAGCGAGGCGAATTCGGGCAGCACGATCGCCCCATTCAGGTCGCGAAACGTGGGCAGCGCGCGCGTGTCCCAGAACTGCGTGTTGAAGAAGGCCGCCGCCAGCACGGTCGGCGAGTTGCGCGCCGTGACCTGGCGCTCGAAGCCGAACAACGCATGGGCGCGGAAGTCCCCCTGGCTGTCCTGCAGCAGCACGCCCGGGGATCCGAACTCGTCGTCGGGCGTGAAGAGCACGCCATCGCCCCCCGGCGCGCGCGCGCCGGCGCGCGGATCGCCGCCACCGGCCTCGGGCATGTGGCACGTGGCACAGGCCGTCGTGTCGTCGGAGGAGAGCTGCTCCTCGAAGAACAGGGCCTGACCCAGGCGGATCTTCGCGGGCGTGAGCGGATTCCCGGGCGGCACCTGGACCACGGGAAAGTCCCCGATCACGTCCTGGGCAGCCGCGGGGCCCGCGAGCAGACCGGCGAAGAACGCCGCAGCGAGGCAGAGCCTGCGCTGTCTCCGTCTGCGATCGAACGACATGAACTTCGAGCCGATCCCCATCCTAACTTGGAATGCCGCGACCGGGTTCGCGTGACCGCCCATCGCTTGTCTCCGTGCGCAGGGTTAGCTTCCCGCTCCAGAGTGGTCATGAACCTGGCGAAGAGCTCACGTTACCTGCTGGCTGTGTTCCTCTGTGCTTGCGCCGCCTCGGGCACCGGCTCTACCCCCGGCTCGGGAGAAAAATTCCGCCTGGCCACGGCCGACGGCCAGAACGAGCTCGTGCTCGGCGCCCTGGTGCAGGTGCTCGGACGGCTGAGCGACGACGCGCGCGACCCGCAGGCGGACTTCGACTTGAAGCGCTTGCGGCCCGAGATCTCGGGGCATCTCGCCGGCAGCCTGGCCTTCAACTTCGAGCCTAACTTCGCGCAGGACGACGTCTCTTCAGAGGGCGCCGTCGAGCTCGAGGAGGCCTGGGTCGGCCCGCAGCTCTTCGGCCGGCGCGCCACGCTGCACCTCGGACGCATGAAGGCGCCCTTCTCTCTCGAGGAGGTGCGCAGCCGCCGCCACATCGACTTCCCCTTCTTCTCGATCCTCAACCAGTTCGCGCCGGCCGAGGATCATGGCGCGTTCCTCATGGGGAAGAGCGCGGGTGAGCGCTGGGAGTACGGCGCCGCGCTCTACAACGGCACCGGCGGCTCCGACACGAACGGCAGCAAGGACGTGGCTCTGCGGTTGATGATGCATCCCTTCGTCGATTCGGCGGGCGCAGGGCTCGAGCACATCCAGCTCGGGCTGGCCGGCACTCTCGGCGTGCAGGACGACAGCGTCGGCGAACTCGCGATCCAGAACGAAACGAAGCTCGACGTCGTGCCCTTCGCCGCCGACGCACGTCTCTCCGGTCCGCGCGAGCGCCTCGGCGTCGAGTTCGCGTGGTTCCGCGGTCCGTGGTTCGCGCAGAGCGAATACCTGGGCCTCGCGCAGGAGATGGCCGGCGCGGGCGGACACGAGGACGTGCTCTTCCACGGCGGCTACGTGACGCTCGCGCGCGTGCTGACCGGCGAGTCCAAGACCTTCGGCGGCGTCCAGCCGGCCGAGCCCTTCGACTTCGCGAGTGGCACGGGCCGCGGCGCATGGGTCGTGGCCGCGCGCTACTCGCTCCTGAACCTCGACGACGACCTGGCGGCCGATCTCGTCGTGCCGGGGAACTTCACCGACCAGATCCAGACCGGCTCCGTGGCCTTGAACTGGATCCCGAGCGTGCACGCGATCCTGCGCATGGCCGTGGTCGGCAGCTTCTACGAGGGCGACGTGCGGCTCGACACCGGCAGCGGCGATCGCGAGGCGGCGCTGCTGGTCGAGTTCCAGCTGCACTACTGACCAAGAGGCTCAGCCCCTTGTCGGTTCCTACCCTGCTCGTTAGCGTCAGCGCGAGCTCTTGGCTGCACGCATCCTTTTCCTGTGCACGGTCCTCGGCGTGCTGAGCTGTCGCGGCCCGGGCCCGCAGCGGAGCCAGAAGGAACAGGAAGAAGCCGAGCACGACTCGCTGGAGGGGATCGACCTGGACGGCCGCATCCCGAAGGTCGCGCTCCCCGCCGACGTGCCGAACCCCGAGCGCTGGCGCTACTTCCCGGAAGGGCGCATCGTCCACGGCAACGTCTTCGATCGCTTCCTGGTCAGCACCTTTGCCGTGCCCATCTTCTTCTTCAAGAGCGACGTCGGCGCCGGCGGCGGGCTGTCCCTGACCGACATCGACTTCCGCGGTCAGCGGCGGCGCGAGTTCGCGACCACCCAGCTCACCTACACCACCGAAGGCCAGCAGAACTACGCCTTCCTGTGGCGGCGTTGGCTCGACCACCGCGATCTGCCGGGCGGCGGAGTCATCCAGGAGGAGCGCAGCTTCGTGCGCGCCTTCGTGGGCTACACCAAGACCCTCACGCGGCGCTTCTTCGGCTTCGGTCCGGACACGCTCGCGAGCGACGAGTCGAGCTACAGCGAGGAAGTGGCCGCGCTCGACCTCACGTACCAGCAGTCGCTTCCGGAGGCCGGCAGCGACTGGGTCGTCGAAGCCGGCCTGCGCGTGGAGAGCCGCAACCTCGGGGATGGCTTCGTGGACGGAGTGCCCGACACCCAGGACGATTTTCCGGCCGAATTCGCGGATGGAGACGACACGAGCAGCCTGTGGCTGAACGCCGGACTGCGCTACGACACGCGCGACAGCCAGGCCAATCCGTATCACGGCTGGTCGCTTGGCGCCTGGTACGCGGGCACGCCGCTGATGTCCGGCGCGCGGAGCGGCTCGCTGTACGGCATCGAGAGCACGGCCGCGCTCCCGCTGCCGCCGCTCTTCCACGAGGGCGGGGACGAGAACGAGGAGAACCCGCCGACCGATGTCCTGGCCTTCACCTTCCAGGCCCAGGACTCCTCCGGTGATCTGCCCTTCTGGGCCCTGCCGAACCTGGGCGGCAGCTCGCGCCTGCGCGGCTACATCGCCAACCGCTGGACCGACGAAGCCGCGTGGTTCGCCGCCGGCGAGTACCGCTTCGCGGTCGTGCCGCGTGGCTTTGCGATCGACGAACGAGTGCGGGTCGAGCGCGTCAGCCTGGCGCTCTTCTACGAGCTCGGCGCCGTCGCTTCGGGAGCCGGCGAGCTGGACGAAGCGGAAGTGCGCGACAGCGTCGGGCTCGGCCTGCGCGTCGGCCTCGAGCGTTCGGCGAACTTTCGCTTCGACGTCGGGTTCTCGGACGAGGACACGATCTTCACCGTGCTGTACGGCCTCAGTTTCTGATTCATCTGGGAGCGCCGGGCTCCAGCCCGGCTCCGTTTCTTGTTCTCGTTCCCTCTCTGCTTCGGTTCGGCCGGAGAAGAGGAAGAAGACCGCCGCGCTCGCCCATGAATTTGGCGGCGTTAGGGCCAAAGACTTTCCACAGGTTGCGGCACGATAGCTTGACCGGACGCTGAAATTCAGCGTCCGGTGTTTTCGTTTTCATGAGAATTGCCCCTGATGCCGGCTTATTG
>JANOGB010000402.1:0-2844 GCA_031413955.1 Planctomycetota bacterium
GCTTGCCCTCGTCGAACAACGAAGTTTTTCCGTTCGGGTGGACCCAGATCACGGCCTTCTCGCCTCGGAATTTCTGCCCGAACGCCCCGACGCACGGCACGGCATCCGTCCCGTCCTTGCGGCCGAGGATGGCGCGGTGCATGGCGAAGCCGCCGGCCATCGAAGAGAGCGGTCCCTTGCGAACGCGATCGCGCTGTTCACGTGTTTCCTGGTGGGCTTCACGATCCTCACCTACTTCGCGACCGTGCACCGCGGTCCCAACTGGGACTTCTACTGGTCGCAGGCGTCCTGGCCGGGAGCGCACTGATGTCCACCGACTTCGGTTCGTCGCGAGCAGCGCGAGCCTTCAAATGGCTGACGATCCTCGGCTGCGCCGGGACGCTGGCGTTCCTCGTGGCCGAGATGCGGCGCGAGAACTTCGAGGGCGAGTGGCGCGAGGCGCAGACGCGCTACGCTGCGCGGCTCGCGCCCGAGCTCGCTGTCGGCTACGAGGTCGGCCTGAAGCAGGCCTTCGTGCCCGCGCTCGAGCGCGTCGACCGCTGCCAGACCTGCCACGTCGGGATCGACGACCCGAGCATGCGCGCCGAGGCCCAGCCGCTGCGCGCGCACCCCGGCGACCTGCTCACCAGCCATCCGGCCGAGGAGTTCGGCTGCACCATCTGCCACCAGGGCCAGGGGCGCGCCGTCGCCAAGGTCGAGGCGCACGGCGACGTGGCGCACTGGGAGGAGCCGCTCTTGCGCGGCGAGCTGGTCTACACCAGTTGCAGTCGCTGCCACGCCGAGAGCGGGCTCTTCGGTTTCGAGGCCGAGCTGTACGCCGCCGGTGCGCCGGGCGAGATCCGGCGCGAGATCCAGGGCGGCGAGCTCGCGGCCGGCATTCCCGGGGCCGACGTCCTGCGGCGCGGCAAGGAGCTCGTGGCGAGCTCGGGCTGCCTGGGCTGCCACGTGTATCGCGGAATCGGCGGCACGCAAGGCCCCGAGCTCACCTACGTGGGCGACAAGGGCCTGCACGGTTACGACTACACGCACCTACCCTCCGGCGTCGAGCACACGCCGCTCGAGTGGCTGCGCGCGCACTTCATGGATCCCGGCGCGGTCAGCCCCGGCACGGTCATGCCCGGGATCGGTTCCTCCTCCGAGGACGCGAGCGCGCTGGCTGCCTACATGCTCTCGCTGCGCGCCTCGGACGTGCCGCCGCGCTATCGGCCCAAGCCCGCGGTCGCGGACACGCCGGCGCTCGCGGGCCGCGAGCTCTACCAGCTCTATTGCGTCGCCTGCCACGGGCGCGACCTGGCCGGCAGCTCGGTGCCCGAGATCCGCACGCCCTCGCTCTCCAACGAGGATTTCCTGGCCGTCGCCGATCGGCCGTACCTCGCTTACATCATCGAGCACGGCCGCAGCGGCACGAACATGCCGAGCTGGGACGCGCGCCATGGCGGACTGAGCTCCGCGCAGATCGACCGTCTCGTCGACTATATCCTCTCGTTCAAGCCCGAGCGCGCCGACGCGGCCTCGGTCGTGCGCGCGGAGGGCGAGGCGCGCTTCGGGCGTTCGCTCTACCGCGGCAACTGCGCCGCGTGTCACGGCCTCGAGGGCGAAGGCGGCATCGGCACGCGCCTGAACTCGCCAGATTTCCTGGCGCTGGCATCGGACGCGTTCTTGGTCGACACGATGCTGCAGGGGCGTCCGGGCACGGGCATGCCCTCGTGGACCGATCTCTCCTCGGAGCAGGTCGGCGATCTGCTCGCCTATCTGCGCACGTGGGGTGACGCGGGCACGGACGTGCACTCGGTGCTGAGATACCTGGACGCCGACAAGGCCGACAGCAGCATGGGTGCGCGGCTCTTCCGCGCCCGCTGCGCCGACTGCCACGGCGACCATGGCGAGGGCGGCGTCGGGCCGTCGCTGAACAACGATGCGTTCCTCTCGCGCGTCGGCGACGACTATCTCGCCTTCGCGATCCAGGCCGGGCGGCCCGGCACGGCAATGCCGGCCTGGCGTGACCTCGCGGCCGACGACGTCGGCGACCTGATCGCGCACCTGCGCAGCTTCTCGAGCGCGCCGCGCGTGCTGCCGCCGCAGCGCATCGCCCAGGGTGACGCGGAGAACGGCGCCCTGCTCTTCGAGCACACCTGCGCCGCGTGTCACGGGCACGAGGCCGTCGGCGGCGTCGGGCCGCAGCTTCGCAACCCGCTCTTCCTCGCCCACGCTTCCGACGGCTTCCTGTACGAGACCATCTCCCACGGCCGTCCCGGCACGCCCATGACCGGTTTCCTGAAGGGCAGCACGCGCGACGGCGTGCGCTCGGCGGGCGCGGCGGGCATCGCCGAGTTCACCACGGCGCAGATCGCCGACGTGGTCGCCTGGTTGCGCTTGCAGGAGCACGCCGAGCCCACGCTCGCGCCACGCCTCGCCGTGCTGGGCAGCGCCTCGCGCGGACGCGAGCTCTACGAGGGCTCGGGCGGCTGCGCGAGTTGCCACGGCTTCGACGGTCAGGGCGGCGTCGGCCCCGCGCTCGGCAACCGCGAGTTCCTCGCGAACGCGCCCGAGGGTTTCCTGATCGGCACCCTGGTGCTCGGCCGCCACGGCACCGAGATGCGCACCTTCGGCTCGGGCGGCATCGCCGAGCTCGCGACCGAGGAGTTCATGGACGTCGCCGCCTACGTGCGCACCCTGGCCGAGCGCAAACCCGAGGGCCGCGCCGGCTGGCGCCACTTCCAGTCCACCGCCGACAAGGTCGCCGTGGGCGCCGAGCTTTTCGCGCTCACTTGCAGCTCGTGCCACGGCCCCGACGGCAAGAGCGGCTACGCCCCCGCGCTCAACAACCCCGAGTTCCTGCAGGCC
>JANOGB010000403.1:0-4784 GCA_031413955.1 Planctomycetota bacterium
CGCGCAGATCACGTCCACGACGCTGGCGAAGTTCCTGTCGAGCCCGGCGGCGCGCGAAACGAAGAAGGGCCGCGAGAGAAAGGCCAGCTCAGTCAACGGGCTGCGCGGGAGCCTGAAGGGCTTCGGCGCGTTCATGCACGAAGCCGGCCACCTGCCGTCGAACCCGGCGCGCATGATCCGCCGCGCGCGGTGCGGGACGATGCCGCCGAGGCACTTGACGGCCGAGGAGCAGGCGCAGCTACTGAAGGTGCTACGGCGCGAGGACGGGGCAATGGGCCGCGACTACGCGCTGATCCACACGCTCCTCGCCACGGGCCTACGGATCGGGTCGGCGCTGGGCCTCCGCATCGAGGACGTCGACTGCGTGCGCGGCGAGGCGGTCGTCCGTACGGCGAAGGGCGATCGACCGACGGTCGTGGTGCTGAGCCGAGACGTCGCCGAGCACCTCGGCTGGTTCATCGGGGAGCGGACACGCGGGCCGGTGTTCCTCGGCCAGGATGAGAACCCGATCACGGGCCGGCACGCCCGGCGCAGGCTGAAGTACTGGATCGAACGCAGCGGCATCCGCACGGCGGCCTCGCCGCACACGCTGCGGCACTCGTTCGCGACCTCCCTCTACCAGAAGACCGGCGATGTCCTGCTGGTCCAGAGCGCTCTGCACCACCGGTCGCTTGCCTCGACCCTCGTCTACGCCCGAGCGAGCAACGACGAGCTGCGGCGGGCCCTGGCCTGAGGGGGCGCCGGATGCGCCGCAGATGCCGAGGAGGCGATGGCGGCGTGGGTGCGTCGGCCGCGCGCGATCTGTCAGGGACGCCCGGGTCTTGCTCGAGGCTCAACCGAACACTACCAATGCCGCTTGGTCTATCCATTGCCTAGTCGGCGGAACACAACCATGAGCGACAGCATCGACGCCGTCATCCGTGAACTAGAAGCGAAGAGCAGGCAGTTGGAGAAGGACAGAGATCAGCAGGTCGACCTGGATCGAAGCCGAAGTCGGTTGCTCTCCTCAATTGACAGGGCGGGAGGACTGGAGGTTGAGGACGGTGAGTCGTACGCAGGATTCGTTCATCGCTGGGCCCCAATCTGGCTTCGGGTCGGGAAACTTCTGCGACTTCTCCACGGTCCTGAAGCACTCAAGCAACTAGACCTCTCCTCAGATCCGGTCTACGCGATCTGTGTGGAGCTTCTGGAACGTGCGTTCTGGACTGTTGACCGCGCCAAGTTTGAAGAGGACCTCGTCAAGGCAGTCGACGGATTGCTGCGTGCAAAGAGCGCGATGTCTCTGCGCTTGTTCTTTCCGCGTCTGCGAAGCGAACTCATCGGATACTGGGCTCGCGTCCAAGAGAAGACAGAAGCAAAGGATGCCCAAGCGACGTCAACGGCTCCGGCCCAGGCCGTTCCCCACGTGCCTGCCAGTGCTGGCAAGAAGAAGCTCTACCCCAGCCAGGAGGCCGCCTATCAGTTGTCGCGGTGGGCGTTTGAGAAGGACCCGGACCTCAAAGAAGGCACGGATAGAGGGCTCTACAACTGGCTCAAGACTCGCCCGGATTGCCCTTCGAGGCTTCCCGGGGAAGCCTCGTTCCTCCGCAACCTGAGTGCCGGGCGTTCCTTCCATGGTGGACGGAAGCGGGATCCGCGCAAGTGGAATGCCTCTCCCAGCGCGATGACCGGCAATGGTGCGCGGGCGGATCCCGGGGATACCGACGTTCCGGATAGTACCGGATAGCCTCGGTTTTCTTGAACCCGATCTAGCCTCAGCGAAGGCCGATTTCGGGCCATCTGAGACTCTCCGGACTCTCCGGTCCTGGGAAGGTCAAGAGCACTTCACGCAGAGCGGTGCACGGTGCGCCGCGTGCGTCTGGTGCCAACCCTCTCATGGAACCGAAACATCCGGAATGGACCGTCGGGGAGATCGCCCGACATCACAGCGCCCCCGTGCATCGGGTCGAGTACCTGATCCGAGCCCGAGGGATCAAGCCCACCTCCCGGGCCGGCAACCTGCGAATCTTCAACGATGAAGCCGTCGCACTCATCGGCCTAGAGCTGCGTGCGCAAGCACGGGAGGCGTCCCATGCATAAATGCCAGCGGCGCCCGTGGGAGGGCGCCGCCGCGTGGGAATCGAAGCGTCTGGAGAAGAGCTCCGAGGCAGAGATTCTAGTGCGGCGGCCGCGATCGTGCAACGCGCAGGAGGTTTCCCGTGGTTGACATCCTCGACGCATTCGGAGCCTCCGGCGGCCCCGAGCGCTTGGAGGTCGTTCGCATCGGCGCAACGGCAACGATGCTGATGCTGTTCACGAGCGACGCCGACCCCGCGCGCCTTCACTGGGAGGATGACCCCACGGTCAAGTCCTACGTCCCATGCCCGGGGGCTGGTTGCCCGTTGTGCTTCGTGCACGAGGCGCAGACCGAGTACCAGTTGCTCCCAGTCCTGGAGCTCGAGAAGAAGCGGGTCGGCGTGCTCATGGTCTCGATGGCGCGCGGCCCGTTCTCGCTCGCCGCGCAGATCCTTCCGCACCTGCGCGACAAGGAGATCCAGGACAAGCTCATCCTCGTCTCGCGCGACCGAGGCAAGTACTCCGTCACCGTCCGCCCGCTCGGTGAGCGCGCCGATCGGTGCGCGAGTGCGATCCAGGCATTCGCCCAGGTCCGCGAGGCCGGCCTCAGACTGGTGACCGCATTCCCGAAGCTCTCCGCAGTGGAGCTGGCCGAGGTCCCGCGCGTCCGGGCGAAGCTCGACGCGATGGGCGGCTGGCAGCCGCCGGAGGCGTAGCTGTGCTCGTCACCGAAGATGGGCTCGACGCCTTCCGCGCCGAGCACCTCACTCCCTCTGCAATCCTGCGGGTGCTGGAGCAGTACGTGCGCGTGCTGCTCCGGCTCCCCGTCGGGCTCGGGAAGTCCTTTGCGGCGGTCGGGCTCCTGCTCTCCGAGCTGACCTACGCACGCTTCGATCTCGTGGTCTACGCGGCGCCGACCTGGAACATCCTGGCGGAGATCATCGCGCGCATCGGGGGCGACAACTTCTCGCTCCCCTGGGCCGTGATCCGCCCACGGCCGGCCGAGCGCTGCGGCGCTCTGGACGAACCGTGGAGCGAGTTCGAGGCGAGCGGCTGCTTCGCGCTGGCGAAGGTGCGGCTCTGCCGCGAGCAGTGTCCTCACTTCGAGGAATGCGACTGGCCTGGGCAGTTCGAGCGGTTGAAGGGCACGCGCCTCGTGGTCATGACCGAGCAAAGGCTCGAGCTCGTGCGCACCATGGTCCCGCTGCTCCAGGCGCGCACAGGCGGCATGAGAACGCTCCTGGTTCTCGACGAGGCACGCACGCTCGACGCCGACTTCGACGTCACGTTGGTGCACCACGAGGTGCAGCGATTCCGCGACGTGATCATGCGTGCACGGAGCCGGAAGGAAGACTGGCCTGCCGCACGCGCAGTGTGGGTGGCGGAGCTGGACCGGTTGCTCGCGACCACGTCGAGCGCGTTCGAGGAGAGCCTGTTCACCTTCCCCGACCTCGGCAGGTTCGCGTTCGCGATCCAGGCCAAGGGCTGGGCCATGTTCGATCGCGAGTTCCGCTACCTCGGCCACGACCTCCCGCTCATCAACCTCTCGCGCGAGGGCGAGCGCTGGATCGAGGAGGAGGAATACCACTTCGTCGCACGGCCATACCTCTACGCCCACGTCCTCCTGCTCTCCGCACACATCACCGGGGCCTACGCGGGTCATCGGCTCGGACAGGGTCCGGTGGCGTCGCCGTTCGAGGACGTGCGCTTCCTGCACACCGGGTCGCGCATCATCAACATCCGCAATAGTTGCGGTGCGGACCGTCATTTCCGCTCCAACCGCGAGCGCATCCTCGACACCTTCGCCGTCGCGATCATGCGCAACGTGAGCGAAGGGCGTACGACGCTGCTCGTCAGCAAGAAGAAGTCGAAGCAACTTTGCGCCGACTATCTGACCCGTCGTCTCGCCGGCTGGGGGGTTTCCGTGCGGTTTGTAATCGACGGCGACCCACTTCCAGCGGTTCCAGACCCGCGCGTGATCCCGATCATCCACTACGGCGTGCTCGGCGTGAATGACTACACCGAGTACCAGAGCTGCTATTGCCTCAACTCGTACTACATCCGGGCGTCGGAATTGAACCGAACGGTCCAGGAGTTCGAGCCCAAGCACTTCCGCACGGAGCTGGAGATCGTCACGACCCCCGACCGGCGGAGGGAGGTGCGCGTCTCGACCACGGACGCCACCGATGCGGAGCGCGCCTGGCTTGGCGGGATCTATCTGCGCAAGCTCGAGGTCGACCCCGTGATCCAGGCCGGAGGGCGGGTGCGGTTCCTGACCAAGCCGCGCGAGGTGGTGTTTTTCCAGATGAACGACCTGGAGCGCGACCTCGGGCCGATCCGGGAGGTGGGCTCTCTCGCCGGGCTACGCGAGGTACTCGGCATCCCCAGCGCACGTGAGATCGACGACGCCGTCGATAGTCGTCGGGCAGCCGATCTGATGGCGAGCGGCAAGACAGCCGCGGAAGCCGCCCAGATCATGGGCTTTTCCCGAGAGACGCTGTTCCGTCGCCTACGGGCGGTAGGGAGTGTCAAATTCCATAAGAGTATATCTATAAGGGATTCTGACACTCCACCCCCGTTTTCTGGGTCGCCAGAGGGGGTGTCATGAAGCTCCTCGGCGGTTGGACGGAGCTACTTGCACAGGATCGAGAGGGCTCCGAGCCTCGGTCCTTGGCTCCCGCCGCGTTGGACGTGCCCCGAGCGGCGCGCGAGGTCCGGGTTGCCTCGAC
>JANOGB010000404.1:0-14329 GCA_031413955.1 Planctomycetota bacterium
AGCAGCACCACGCGGCCGCGGTAGTCGGAGAGCTGGAAGCGCACGCCGTCTTGGTCGTCGATCTCGAAGTCGGGCGCGACCTGGCCGACGCGCAGCTCCGTGATCTCGTGGCGCGCGCCGGCGGCGAACTGCTTGCCGCTCATGCCCATGAAGTCGTCCGCGCCGGCGAACTCCTGCTCGATGCGCTGGAGCAACGTCTCGGCCTCGGCGCGACCAGCGGCGCCGAAGGAGTCATCCAGACCGACGAGCAGGCTGAGCTCGGCCAGCACGCCCGCCTGCAGACCCTTGTCCGCGCTGCCGGCCAGGATCTTGCGCAGCGCGTCGGCGGCCGCGGGCGCGCTCCAGGGCGGCGCACCGTAGACCAGATCGAGGGCGAGCACGGCCATCTCGGGTGAGGCCAGGTGGTCGGTGAGCTGGCGCTCGAGCGCCTGGGCGAACAGCGCGCGCTCGTCGAGCAGGCTGGCGATGCGGAAGAGATCGATCCAGGCGCGCGCGGCGATCTCGGTGCCCTTGGCTTCGCTCGCGATCGCGGTCAGCTCGTCCACGAATTCGTCGCGCGGGAAGGCCGCCACGAGCTCGGCGCGCTCGGCCTCGGTCTTGGCTTGCTTCTTGAACTCGAGCCAGCTCTTGCGCTCGTCGTCGAGGCGCCGCTCGACGTCTTGGAGGCGCACGGCGAGCTGGCGCTCGTCGAAAACGGGTGCGGCGCCCGCGAGGAACGCCAAGAGGACGAGCGGAACGAACACGGGTCGGCGGATCTTCATGGGTTCGGGAGGCTGCAGCCGTCGAGCGCTAGAGCGAGGATAGGGAGCTCGCACTCGCGCGGCAGGGTTCGCCTGCGTTCCAACGGATCTCGAACGGCCCACTCATCCGGGAGCACCGGGCTCCAGCCCGGCTTCATCTTCCGGGCTCAGCGAGGGAATGGGGAAAGAAGAGAAGAGAAGAGAGGCAGCCGGAGCCGGGCTGGAGCCCGGCGCTCCCGGATGAAAGGAGCCCGGCGTTCCCGCGGGAGCTACGCCCTGCGCGCCCAGACGATCTGGCGCGCCGAACCGGAGTCGAACACGCGTCCGTCGAAGTCGCCTTCCGTGCGCAGGTGCCAGAGGCCAGAACGCGCCAAGAGGAGCGCGACCTCTTCCGGCTCGTACAGGCGCACGTCCTCGCGCCAGCGGTGCTCGCTTTGGTCCGCCGCGCGCAGGCTCACATCCTTGACCACGCGCGTACCGCCGGACTCGAGCCGGCGCTGTTCGTGGATCTCGAGTCCGCCGCGCCGCGTGCGCGACTCGGGCACCAGCGCCGCGCGGACCCGCGCGGGATTCATCAGGTCGAGCACGACCAGCCCGCTCGGAGCCAGGACGCGCGCGATCTCGCGCAGGACGCGCTCGTTCCCGGCGTCGTCGAAGTAGCCGAACGACGAGAACAGCATCAGCACGCTCTGGAAGGCGCCGGAGCCGAAGGGCAGCGCGCGGAAGTCGCCACGTGCGAGGCGTCCGGCGAGCTCCGGCACGGCCCGCTGCAGGAGCGCGCGCGATCGATCCAGCCCGAAGGCATCCAGCCCGCGCTCGCGCAGCGCCAGCAGGTGCCGCCCGAAGCCGCAGCCGAGGTCGAGCACGCGCCCGCCGATGCCCCGCTCGACCAGGCCGGCGACCTCCACGCGAGCCGCCGCCAGGTCGCGGTGGGGATAGAGCTCGAGGTAGCCGCCCTCGAAGGCCGCGTCGTACCAGGGTCGTTGATCGTCCATGGGCGCATGAGAGACTAGCGCGCGGTGAAACCGAGCGCGGATCCCTCCGGTCTATCGGTTGCCATGAACACCCATCCTGCCACGCCGGGCCCGCGCTACTTCGACCGCCGCGCCAAGGAAGCCCGCGAGCGCGAGATCCTCGCGTCCTGGGCGATGAAGAGCTCGGCCTCGCGCGGCCGACGCTATCCCGAGGAAGAAGACGAGCTACGCACCAGCTTCGAGCGCGACCGCGACCGCATCGTGCACTCGGTCGCTTTTCGGCGCCTGATGTACAAGACCCAGGTATTCGTCAACTGGGAGGGCGACCACTACCGCACGCGTCTCTCGCACAGCCTGGAGGTGGCGCAGGTGGCGCGCAGCGTCGGCAGCGCGCTGTTCCTGAACAAGCCGCTGTGCGAGGCGGTCGCGCTGGCGCACGACATCGGCCATCCGCCCTTCGGGCACCGCGGCGAGCAGGCGCTCGACGCGCTCATGGAAACGCACGGCGGCTTTCGCCACAACGCCCAGGTGCTGCGCGTGGTCGACCAGCTCGAACGCCGCAGCCCCGACTACGCCGGCCTCAACCTGACGCGCGAGCTGCGCGAGTCGCTCTTGAAGCACGAGAGCGACGCCGACTGGCCGGAGGAATTTCGCCCGCGCCCCGCTCGTCCGTGCCTCGAGGCCCAGGTCGTCGACCTCGCCGACTCGAGCGCCTACAACGTGCACGACGTCGAGGACGGCCTGCGCTCGCAGGTTTTCCGCGAGGAGGACCTGGCCGCGGTCGCGCTGTGGCGCCGCGCACGAGCGGCCGTCGAGGCGCGCCACCCGGGTTTCCTGGCCGCGACCAGCGACCAGAACCTGCGTGTGAAGCGCGTCACGAACGAGCTCCTGAAGCTCTGTATCCTGGACCTGATCCGCGCCTCGCACGAGCGCCTGACGAGCGCGAGCCCGGCCTCCCCCGCCGACGTCCAGCGCCGCAAGGAGAACCTGATCGAGCACGGCGCGCCGCTCGGCTCCGAGGTCGGCGAGCTGCAGCGCTTCCTCTACGAGCGCGTCTACGGCCACCCGAAGCTGCTCGAGCTCTCGCAGCACGCAGTCGAGGTGCTCGAAGGGCTCTTCCGCGCGCTGTGTGCGCGCCCCGAGGAGATGCCGCCCTGGTACCGCCGCTGGGTCGACGAAGTCGGCAAGGAACGCGCCGTGTGCGACTACCTGGCCGGCATGACCGACCGCTTCGCGGAGCAGGAATTCGAGCGTCTCACAGGCCGCAGACCGGCCTGGATGCGCACGCGCGGCTGATCAGCGCCCGCTCTCGGCGTCGGTCGGGGTGCGTCTCGCGTCCAGGATCTGCGCGGCGCGCTGGAGCGTGCGCGCCCCCAGCTCCTGGCCGCGCCGCTTGGAGAGGTGTAGCGGGTCGGCGAAGTCGCTTTCCGAATAGGGACCACTGTCCTCGAGCGTGAGGAGGTGCGCGCCGTGCTCGCGTTCGAGGCGCCGGGCAAAGGCCAGGAACTCGGCGCGCGTCGCGGCGTGGTCGTAGAGCTGGTAGCTGGCCGGGTGCAGCGGCCCCTCGACGATCAACACCTCGCAGTCCGCGGCGCGCAGGATCGCGACGGCGTCCGCGACGAGATCCTGGCTGGCGGCGACATAGGGGCCGGAGCGGATGCCGCGCAGCAGGGGGACGTAGGAGTCCGGGAAGCGGTCGCGCAGGGCCGGGCCGAAGAGCGCGCGGGCCGCCTCGAGATCGGGGATCTCGCCCACGGGCTCGTCCGTCTCCTCGAGCTCGCGATTCACCAGGAGCGGCAGGCGTCCCGCGGCATCGGCTTCGAAGCCGAGCGCCTCGTCGAGCCAGGCGCGATCGAGCGCGTCGCGGTAGCGGTAGACATCGAATGCCGCCGCGAGTGCCAGGCGCTCGAGTCCCACGCGCTTCTCGAGCAGGAAGCGCGGGGTCCAGCCCGAACGTCCGGTCAGGGAGGCGAGCGCGATCGCGGCCGTCGCCCGCAGGTCGGCGAAGCCCGCCCGCGGCACGACGCGCACGGGATGGTGCGTGTCGAACTCGGACAGCATCACGATCAGGAGGTCAGCGCGATGTGCCACGGCCTCGCGCGCGAAGAGGCGCAGCTCCAGGGGCGAGATCGGCGCGTGCAGGAGCTCGGCCAGCTCGAGCCGATCGGGCACTGCTCCGAACTGGAAGCCGTCGTAGGCGCGGCTGTTGCCCATCACGAGCACGCGCTCCACGCCGGGCGCAGCCTCGTCCAGCCGGGCGAGATCGAGTCGGTCGCGGGCGATGCCGAGCTCGACGCGCACGAGCCTTCTCGGCGCGAGCTCGAGCCGCTGCTCGAGCGCGCGCCACAGCCCGACGTGCCCGAGCACAGCCCGATCCGCGGCGAACACGAGCGCCGCCGCGACCAGGCCGGCCCAGGGCATGCGCCAGCCAGCTCGCGCGGGCTCGGAACTGGCCTGCTCAGAACTGGAAGTAGATGAAGGGTCGGGCATGGTCCTCGGCCAGCAGCAAGAGGCCGATGAAGAGCAGTGCGTACACCGGCGCGCGCACCAGGAACGGCGTGCCGAGGAGCGCCTCGTCCCGCTTGCGCAGGAACTCCAGGGATTCGATGAGCACGAGGGGCGCGACGAAGAAGAGCGCGGGCAGCGACCACGCGCTCGCCATGCCGACGTTCCAATCGGTGAACAGGCTCACGAAGACATCCCACGCCTGTTGCAGATTTTCCGCGCGGAAGGGCACGAAGAAGAGGCACCACAGGTGGAACGTCACGAACCAGCCGAGCACCTTCCAGGGCCAGGCGGCCGGGCCGCGCGCCGGCCGCACGCGCGCGCTCCACGGCTCCAGCGCGTGCTGCAGGACGAGCGCGACGGCGTGCAGGAGACCCCACACGACGTACACCCAGGCTGCGCCGTGCCACAAACCGCACAGAGTCATCGTGACGAGCACGTTGCGGTAGTGCTTCGCGCGACCGACGCGGTTGCCGCCCAGCGGGATGTAGAGGTAGTCCCGCAGCCAGGTCGTCAGGCTGATGTGCCAGCGGCGCCACAGCTCGCGCAGGCTGGTCGCGAAGTAGGGCAGGTCGAAGTTCTTCATCAGCTCGAAGCCCATCAGGCGCGCCGAGCCGCGCGCGACGTCGGAGTAGCCCGAGAAGTCGCAGTAGATCTGGAAGGCGAAGGCATACACGCCGAGCCACAGCTCGAGCCCCGTCGGTTGCGCGGCCGGGTCGTACACGGCGTCCACCAGGCGCCCCAGGTTGTCGGCCACGAAGACCTTCTTGAACGTGCCCCACAGGATCAGCCACAGCCCGGTGCGCACGCCGGTCCAGGTCGTGCGGCGCGGGTGCTCGATCTGCGGCAGGAGCGTGGTGGCGCGCTCGATCGGTCCGGCCACGAGCTGCGGGAAGAAGCTCACGAACAGCGCGAAATCCGTGAAGCGCCGCGCCGGCCGCAGGTTCCCGCGATAGACGTCGACGATGTAGGAGAGCTCCTGGAACGAGTAGAACGAGACTCCCACCGGCAGGATCAGCCCCAGGGTCAGGGCGGGCACCTCGAGTCCGAGGCCGCGCAAGAGCTCGGCGGCGCTGGCCGCGAAGAAGTCGTAGTACTTGAAGACCCCGAGGATGCCGAGGTTCAAGACAACGCTCGCGAGCAAGAGCTGCTTGCGCCACCGCTTGTCGTCGCTCGCGCCGAGGCCGCGCGCGATCCAGTGGTCGAGCGTGGTCGAGAGCAGCAGCAGGCCGGCGAAGCGCGTGTCCCACACGCCGTAGAAGAAGTAGCTCGCCACCAGGAGCAGGAGGTTCTGCGCGCGGTGCGGCAGGAAGTGATACACACCGACGACGAGCACCAGGAAGAGCGCGAAGTCGAGCGTGTTGAAGAGCACGGCTCTTATTCCGCTCGCTGCGGAACTTCGCGCGCGAGGATGCGGCGCAAGTCCTCCAGCGCCGCGCGCTGCTCGCTGTCCAGCTCCGCTTCCGCGCTCATGGGGCGCTCTTCGCGCGGATCTCGCACCAGGTCCACGAGCAGCTCCTTGCCGTTCCAGCGGCGCAGCTTCCAGCGTGCCGTCCGGATCGCCAGGTCATCGGACCCGCGCTCGTAGTGCTCGACCAGCGCCCAGGAGCGGGATGCGCGCCAGGAATCCGGGCTCACGAGCGCGCCGAGGAACGAGCGCGAATCCTCGGCCCCCTTTCCCCCGCTGGCCGGCAACGGCGTCCCGGTCGCCTCGGCAACGGTGGCCAGCACGTCGACGATGCTCACGAGCTCGTCGCAGTGCGCGCCGCGGGCGAGCCCGGGCCCGCTCGCCAGGAACGGCACGAGGATGCCGCCCTCCGCCGTCGTGCCCTTCTCCTGGGTCTCGCCGACGGTCGGCCCCACGCCGTTGTCGGCCAGGAAGACGAACAGCGTGCGCGCGGGATCGATCGCCGCGCGCAGGCGGCCGACGACGTGGTCGACCGTCCCGATCATGGAGTGCAGGTAGTTGCGCTCGCCGGGCACGGACTGGAACCCCGGCGGCACGAGGTCGGCCGGCGCGAGATGCATGGGCGGGTGCGGCGCGCTGAGCGCGACCAGCAGGAACTTCGGGCTCGGCGTCGACATCCACCAGGCGAGCGCCGCGTCGCGCATCGCCCGCGTGGCGTACTCGCTCTCGATGCGCTTCACGCCGTCGTCGACGCGCACCCACTCGTCGTAGCCCTTGCCCTCCCCGGCCAGCAGGTTGGCCGGCGTGCCGGCCAGCCAGTGATCGAAGCCGTGCGCCATGGGCGCGGTCAGGGTCGGATCGGCGCCCGCGCTCGCGGCGGCCTGGCCCAGGTGCCACTTGCCGACCAGCGCCGTGTGGTAGCCGCGCGCCTTCAGCAGCTTCGGGAGGGAGAGCAAATCGGCCGGCGGGGTCGGGTTCTTCGCCGAGGGCGGAGCGTTGCTGTTCACGTTGCCGCCCACGCCGCTCCTGCGCGGCCAGCGCCCGTGCAGCAGCGCGTGCCGCGCCGGCGAGCACACCGGCATGCCGATGAACTGCCGCAGCGTCACGCCCTCGCGCGCGAGCTGGTCGAGGCTCGGCGTGGGCGATTCCGCGAGCTCGTCCCAGTCCAGATCGTCCGCCAGCACGATCAGCACGTCGGGCGGAGCTTCCTCGGCGCGAGCGACACCCGCGCCACCGAACACGATCAGCGCGAGCGCCAGGGAGATGGCCAGGAGCTGCGCCATGGTCGGATTGCGGATCCTAGCGGGGCCCGCCGCGCCCCGCGAGCCCGCGCTCCGTCTCAACCGCGCGCGCGCCGCAGCCAGACGCGGAGCCGCGCGAAGAGACGAGCGAAGAAGCCCGGGTTGCCACTCGTGCCCACAGCGACCGGCTTCTCCGCGGAGCGCAAGCCGGCGAAGAAAGGCTCGACCAGGTGGTCGTGCTCGCGCGGACGATAGTCGTCGCCGGTCACGCGCGGATCATACGCGCATACGGCGTTCCCAGAGCTTCCACGAGAGGAGCGAGGTCGCGAGCGCGATGCCGATCAGCACGCCGAGCTCGGGCAGGATCCCGCCGATGCCCTTGCCGTACCAGAAGATGCCCTGGTAGCCGTCCATGGCCCAGGCGTTGAGCGTGAAGTGGCCGAGTGTCTGGTACCAGTCGGGTGTCATCGCGAGCGGCCACCAGCTCCCGCCGAGAGCGCTCATGCTGAGCACGACGATGGTCGAGAGGCCCTCGAGTTGCTTGCGCGAGCGCGAGACCACCGCGAAGAGCACGCCGAAGCCGGTCACAGAGGCCGCGGTCACGAGCGAGAGCACGAAGAGCGCCAGCGGCGCGCGGAAGATCGGCACGTCGAAGACGAGCTTGCCGTAAGCAAACAGGATCACGAGCTGCAAGAGCCCGACGATCCAGGTGAACAGGAACTTGCCGCCCAGGATCGCGCTCGTGGCTCCGGGCGCGAGACGCAGGCGATCGAGCGTGCCGGACTCCTGCTCGTCGAGCAGCGTGCCGCCGCAGTGGATCAGGCCGAAGAGCAGCATCATCACGGCCATGCCGGCCACGGACTGGGCCTGCCGGGCCTGCTTCTCGGTCTTCTTGTGCTCATCGCCGCCGGCCACGTCCTCGATCTGCAGCCCGAGGATTTGGGCCACGCTCGCGCTGAAGTCGAAGCCGCCGTCTTCCTCGCGTTCGTCTTCCTCGCCGCCGTCTTCCGCGGCGGAGCCGTCCGCTTCCTCTGCCGCTTCGCCCTCGTCATCGCCTACGCCCTCTGAGCGCAGCTTCTTCACGAGGCCCTCCATGCTCGTCCAGGACGAATCGAGGATCGCCTGCGCGCGCTCCCGTCCGATGAGCGGGAAGTCGAGCGTGCCGAGGATCTTCGAGCTCATACGCTTCCCGACGCCTTCGCCGAGGGCGCCGAAGAAAGCCGGGATCAGGTTGCCGGCCAGGATCTGCTGCTCGATCGTCTTCGCCGGGTCGCGGTAGAGCACGAGTAGCAGATCGCCGCCGTCGGCGAGCGCCTGGCCAAAGCCCGAACCGATGCGCAGCCCGGCCGGAGCGTCGCCCTCGGCGACGCGGCCCTTGGCGGTGTCGCCGCCGCCCATCTCCTCGGGCGTCAGCAAGTCGAGTCGTATTCCGTCCGTCTTTCCGAGCTCGGCCACGAGCTTGCGGGAGGCCTCGCTCTGGTCGGCGTCCTCGACCACGAGCTCGACGCGTCCGGCCGAATTGTCGCCGCCGAACGAGCCCATCGCGCCCGCGAAGACCGTGCACAGGACGATCGGCAGGCCGAAGCCGAGCAGCACCGCGATGCGATCACCGAAGTAGACCCTGAGGTCCTTGCGCGCGAGGAGCCAGGCCTTCACGAGACCTCCTGGTCGCGCAGCGCGCGTCCGGTCAGGTCGAGGAAGATGCGCTCGAGGTCCGGGACGTCGTCCTCGAGCTCGCAGGCGAGGCCGCGCTCGGCCAGCCACGACCGCGCGCGTGCCGCTTCGCCGCCGGCGGCGAAGCGCAGGCTCGCGCCGCCGCGCTTGGTGACGCGTGGATGGCGGCGCAGCTCGTCGAGCGAGCCCTCGGCGACTTTTCGGCCGTGATCGAGGATCACGATGCGGTCGCACAGGCGCTCGACCTCGCCCAGCTGGTGGCTGGTGTAGATCACCGCAATACCGCGCGTGCGCAGGGACTCGACCATCTCGAAGATGCGCCCGCGCGACTGCGCGACTGCGGATCGATGCCGACCGTCGGCTCGTCGAGGAACACGAGCTCCGGCCCGTGGACCAGCGCGATGGCGACGTTCAGCCGGCGCTTCATGCCGCCGCTGAAGGACTTGACCGAATCGTTCGCGCGTTCGGTGAGCCCGGCAAGCGCGAGCCCCTGCTGGACCGCGTCGGCCAGCATCGTCCCGCTCAGGCCCTGCAAGCGCCCGAAGAACGAGAGGTTCTCGCGCGCGGTGAGGTGCTCGTAGAGCGCGAGCTCCTGGGGCACGACGCCGATGCGCGCGCGCAGGCGCTCGCCCTCGCGCAGCGGGTCGAGCCCGAGCACGCGCACCGTGCCGCTGGTGGGCGCGAGCAGCGTGGCCAGGATGCGCACGGTGGTCGACTTGCCGGCACCGTTCGGGCCCAGGAGGCCCAGGCATTCGCCGGAGCGGAGCTCGAGATCGAGCGCGTCGACGGCCACGCGCTTGCCGAAGCGGCGCACGAGAGCACGCGCCTCGATCACCTGCGCGGGCGGGTCTTGTGAGGTCATGGGAATCGCCGGGGTGGGAGCGAGGAACGACGAAGGTACTCGTCCGTCGATATCATTCCGTGCTCCGCCGGGCCGCAAGCCCTCGCGGAATCCGGGATGAATTCCCTCCCCCACGCCTTCCAGGACGAGCGGCTGCTCGAGCTGGCCCTGACCCACGCCTCGACCGGCGCCAGCGAGGACAACGAACGCCTGGAGTTCCTGGGCGACGCCGTGCTCGACCTGATCGTGGCCGAGGAGCTCTATCGCGTGCTCCCGTCGCTCGACGAGGGCGCCATGACGGAGCTCAAGGCCTGGGTGGTGTCGCGCAAGGTGCTGGCCGGCGTGGCGCGCGGGATGGGCCTGGAGGATCGCGCGCGCGTCGGAGCGGGGATGCGCGACCGCGCCTTGACCTCGTCGATGCTCGCGAACCTGTACGAGGCGGCGCTCGGCGCGGTGTACCTCGACGCCGGACTCGCAGCGGCGCAGGCCTTCGCGCGCGCGACCCTGGCGGGCCCGCTGGAGCGCGTGCAAGCCCTGAAGAGCGCGCCCAACGAGAAGCAGGTGCTGCAACGCCACAGCCAGGTGCTGACCGGCGACCCGCCCGAGTACGTGGTGCTGCGCGAGCGCGGCCACTCCCACGCCAAGGCTTTCCAGGTGGCCGCCGAGGTCGGCGCGCGGCGCTTTCCGAGTGCCTGGGGCCGCACGCTCAAGGAGGCCGAGCGCTGGGCCGCACACGAGGCTCTGCTGGTGATCCAGGCCGAGACGGAGAGCGCGGCACACACGGAGGAGCGCGCCACTTGAGTGCGGGCGCCGCCGCGCTCTCGCCCGCGCTCCTCGCTCGCAGCGCGCGAGTCGAGCTCGTGCTGGCGCGTCTCGCGGCCGGAAAAGCGCTCGCGGCCGGGAGCCTGTGGGGTTCGTCGCAGGCGCTGCTGCTCGCCGCGCTCGTCGAGCGCCGCAGCGGCACCTTCCTGGTGTACTGCTCGACCGAGGCCGAGGCCGACGCCTTCGCCGAGGACCTGCGCGCGTGCGGCCAGGCCTCGCTGGCCTTCCCGGCGCGCGAGACCAGCGCGCTCGGCCGCGCGCACGTCGATCCCGAGTCGCTGCGCCTGCGCCTGCAGGCGGCCCAGATCCTGGCCGGGCCGGCCGAGCGCCGCCCGCGCGTGGTGGTGACGTCGCTGCTCTCGTTGCTGCAACCCGTGCCCGCGCCGGAGGAGCTCGAGCGCCGGCTCTTCCACCTGCAGGTCGGCGCGCACCTCGACGTGGATGCGCTGTTCACGCGGCTGGTCGAAGTCGGCTACACCCGCGCGCCCCTGGCCGAAAGACCGGGCGAGATCAGCCAGCGCGGGGACATCGTCGACGTGTTCCCGTTCGCGGCCGACCTGCCGCTGCGCATCGAGCTCTTCCACCACGAGATCGAGTCGTTGCGCACCTTCGAGCCCGAGAGTCAGCGCAGCCTGGAGACGCTCGCGCGCGCCGCGCTGTCGCTGGTCAGCGACGCAGGCGGGATCGAGGACGGCGGCGGCGTGCAGCCCCTGGACCTCTTTCCGCTCGCGACCACGGTGGTCGCGATCGAACCCCTGCGCATCGCCGACCAGGCGGAGGGCCTGCGCATCCAGTCCTCGGCTCACGCGCGCGCGTTCTCCGAGCTGAATCTCGCCGTGGACCGGCGCGCACGGCTCGCGCTGCAGAGCCTGCCGGCGGAGCTCGACTTCACCACGCGCTCGGTGCAGTCCCTGGCGGTCGGGCCGAAGGAAGCGCCGGCGGCGCTGCTAGAGCTCGCGGCCCAGGGCGCGCGCGTGGTCGTGCTGTGCGCGGCCGAGGGCGAGCGCCACCGCTTCGGCGAAATGCTCGGGCCCGCCCACGACAAGATCGAGCTCGCGCTCGGCACGCTGGCGCGCGGGTTCCGCTGGGAAGAACCCGGCAGCGCGCTGGTGGTGGTCAACCACCGCGAGCTCCTGGGCCTCGGCGGCGCGCGGCGGCGCGTTCACCACGAACGCAAGCTGCCGGTGCGCGCGCTCGAGTCGTTCTTCGAGCTGCGCGAGAACGACCTGGTCGTCCACGCCGTGCACGGCGTCGCGCGCTACCGCGGGCTCGAACGCCTGGAGCGCTCGGGCGGGCTCGAGGACCACCTGCACCTCGAGTTCGCCGACGAGGTCAGCCTGTACGTGCCAGCCGCGCGCATCGACCTCGTGCAGCGCTACGTGGGCAGCGGATCAGCGGCGCCGGAGCCCGACAAGCTCGGGGGACAGTCCTTCAAGCGTCGCAAGGAGAAGGTCGAGCGCGCGCTGTTCGACCTGGCGGCCGAGCTGCTCGAGATCCAGGCCCGGCGCGAGCTGAAAAAGCGTCCGCCGTGGCCCTACGACCCCGCGCTCCTCGGCGACCTCGTGGCCGCATTCCCTTACGACGACACGGCCGACCAGGCGAGCGCGGAGCGCGAGATCGATCGCGACCTGACCTCGCCGCGGCCCATGGATCGGCTGCTGTGCGGCGACGTCGGCTTCGGCAAGACCGAGGTGGCCCTGCGCGCCGCCTTTCGCGTCGTCTCGGGCGGCGGGCAGGTGGCCGTGCTGGTGCCCACCACGGTGCTCGCGCGCCAGCACTACGACACCTTCCGCGAGCGCCTGGCGGACTTCGCGGTCGAGGTGGGCATGCTCTCGCGCCACGTCAGCGCCGAGAACGCACGAGCGACGATCGCGCGCGCGGCGCGCGGCGAGGTCGACGTGTTGATCGGCACGCACCGCTTGCTGTCGAAGGACGTGAGCTTCAAGAACCTGGGGCTGGTCATCGTCGACGAGGAACAGCGCTTCGGCGTGACGCACAAGGAGCACTTCAAGCGCCTGCGCGCCGAGGTCGATCTGCTCACCCTGACCGCCACGCCGATCCCGCGCACGCTGCACCTCTCGCTCTCGGGCGCACGCGACATCAGCGCGCTCTCCGAGCCGCCCGAGGGCCGCCAGGCGATCGACACGGTCATCGCCTGGCGCGAGGACGACGCGCTGATCCGCAAGGCGCTCTTGTCCGAGAAGAACCGCGGCGGACAGGCTTTTTTCCTGCACAACCGCGTGCACTCGATCGAGCAGCGCGCGCGCGAGCTCCAGCGGCTCGCGCCGGAGTGCAGCTACGCCATCGGCCACGGCCAGATGTCGGGGCGCGAGCTCGAACGCGTCATGGAAAGCTTCACCAGCGGCGCGGTCGACGTGCTGGTCGCGACCACCATCGTCGAGAACGGCATCGACATCCCGAGCGCGGGCACGATCCTGATCGACGAGGCCGAGCACTACGGCCTGTCCGAGCTGCACCAGCTGCGCGGCCGGGTCGGCCGCGGCGCGCACCAGGCGCACTGCTATCTGCTGATCGACCGCACCCGACCCCTGGACGAGACCGCGCGCGCACGCATCAAGGCGCTGGAGGAGCTGACCCAGCTCGGGGCCGGCTTCCAGATCAGCATGCGCGACCTCGAGATCCGCGGCGCGGGCAACCTGCTCGGCTCCGAGCAATCGGGCCACATCGGCGCCATCGGCTACGACATGTACTGCCGCCTGCTGCGCCAGACGGTCGAGCGCCTCCAGCACGCGCCTGTCGGACGGGAGGAAATGCGCGAGCTGCTCGCCCAGGAAGTGCCCGCGGCCGTGACCGAAGAGATCGAGGCCGCGGCGGTCGAGCTCGAGCTGGGCCTCTCCGCCTACCTGCCCGAGGACTGGATCCCCGAGGAGAAGACGCGCCTCGAGTGCCTGCGGCGCCTGAACGCGATCGAGAGCGAGCACGACGTGACGGAGGCCATGGCGATGCTGCGCGATCGCTTCGGGCGCGTGCCGGAAGTGGCCCAGGCTCTCGTGCGCCAGTTCCTGACGCGCGCGCTGCTGGCCGCGGTCGGCATCCGGCGGCTCGCCTACCGCGACGAGACCTACCTGGTCGAGTACAAGGACCGCATCGCGCTGGAAAGCGCCCTGGCGCGCGGCGCGGTCGAATTGCGGCCGCTGCGCGCCGGTCGGGCGCACCTCGTGATTCCGCCCGCGAGGCGCACACCGGCCAAGGCCCTCGAGTGGATCCTCGGGATCTTGCAGGAGCGCGAACGCGTGCCCAAGATGGCCGCCCCCGAACGTCGATGATCCTGCGCCGATGATCGCCCTGGCCCTCGCCCTGGCCGCGTGCCTCGCCCAGCAGGACGCCGCGCCCCAGCCCCGGAGGAACCTGATCCTGGACGGTGTGGCCGTGCAGGCGGGCGAGGCTCTCGTGACCTTCAGCGAGTTCGAGCGCGTCTTCAAGCGCGTGCGCGAGAAGGAGCTCCCGGCCAATCGCGAGGAAGAGGAGCGCCTGCGCATGCAGATCCTGCGCGATCTGTGGACCTACCGACTCGAGGAGCAGGCGGGCGCGGATCTCGGCCTCGACTCGGACCAGATCGAGCGCCTCAGCCGCGCCAACCTGAACGCCGAGCGCGACAAGGAGGGCCTCGAGGCCTACCTGGCCGGGCTGCGTTCGCAAGGCAAGGACGCCCTGGCGGAGGAGAGCGAACGCCGGCGCGAGATCCTGCGGTACATGTGGGAGCAAGACGCGCTCGGCCGAGCCTTCGCCGCCAACCGCGCCACGCGCGATCTCGAGATCCGGCCCGGCGAGCTGCGCGCGATCTACGAAGAGAACAAGGAGCGCCTGGCGCCGGTGACGGTGCAGTTGCGGCTGCTGATCGTGTCCAGCGAGGCCATGGGCAGTCCCGAAGCGGCGCGCGCGAGCTGTGAAGAGGCGCGCGCGCTCACCCTGGCAGGCGAGGATCTGGCGCTGCTGGTCGAAGAGCGCGGCGCCGTGCTGCGCGACACGCGCGGCTTGCTCGAGTTCGCCCCGCCGCGTGGCCTGCGGGACCCGGGCCTGGCGGCCTTCGCCGAGAAGGCCGAGATCGGCGAGCTCTCCGAGGTCTTGCCCTACATCAATCCCGAGACGGGCAAGCCCGATCC
>JANOGB010000405.1:0-9154 GCA_031413955.1 Planctomycetota bacterium
CGAGGAGATCTACACCGTTCCCTGCTCGACGCTGCACGCGGCGCCCCTGATCTCTCGCTGGATCCGGGAAGAGGTCGAGGACCCCCTCATCGTGGGCCCGGACATCGAGAGCGAGCAGTGGGTGTCCGACGTTGCCAGGGAAGTAGGCTCTCCATGGGTGGTACTGAGAAAGGAGCGGCTGGGCGACCGCGACGTGCGCATCTCCGTGCCCGACCTCGATCGGTGGCTGGACCGGACGCCCGTGCTGGTCGACGACATCATCTCGACCGCGCGCACGATGATCGAGACCATGGGACATCTCGTCCGCGCAGGCCTGAAGGCCCCTGTGTGCGTGGGAGTCCACGCGATCCTCGCCGGCTCGGCGTACGCCGACTTGCGAACGGCGGGTGCCGGTCGGATCGTCACGTGCAACACGATCCCTCACGAGTCGAACGGCATCGACGTCTGTCCGATCCTCGCGCGAGCCCTACGAGAGGAGCGCTGAGATGAGTGGGAGAGGTTGCCATGCCCGAGATGGTCACATCGGGATTGCCAACGGGCACGCAGGTCGGGGATGAAAGTCCTCGCGCTCAACCCCGGGAGCTCGTCCCTTCGCTTCAAGCTCGTGAGTGTCGCCCCGCACGAGGAGGGCAGCGAGCACGCCTGCCTAGCATCGGGCTCGGTCGCTTCGATCGGGCCGGTTGCTCATGCGCGAGCGGGACATGGCCTCGAGCAGAGGGATGTTCCGAATGTCCGAGCTCGCGATCACGGAGAGGCCGCAGCCTGGGTGCTCGACTGGCTCGCAACGCAGGCCGGCGCTGCGAGCCTCGACAACATCGAAGCCATCGGAGTCCGAGTCGTTCATGGCGGCGCACAGGAGAACGCGTGCATCCTCGTCACGCCTTCCGTGGAGCAACAGCTCGAGCAACTGGGCTCGCTGGCCCCGCTGCACAACGAAGGGAGCCTGGCGACCATCCACGAAGCTGCCCGAAGACTGCTCGACAGACCTCCGATCGTTGCCGTCTTCGACACCGCCTTCCACGCGGACATGCCGGAGGTCGCGAAGACGTACGCCCTCCCCCACGAGCTCACGCAGCGGCACGGGATCCGCCGTTTCGGATTCCATGGCATCGCGATCACGTCGGTCCTGGAGGGGTACGCGCACCGAGTGGAAGCCCATGCATCCGATCAGCGACTGGTCGTGTTGCACCTCGGAAGCGGTGCTTCGATCACGGCGGTCCGGGGAAGGCGCGGCGTCGACACCTCCATGGGCTTCAGCCCGCTGGAGGGACTCGTGATGGCCACGCGCTCGGGCGATCTCGATCCGTCGCTGATACCGTACCTCGCCCGCGCCGAGCGCGCGACTCCCGACGAGGTCGTGAGCTGGCTCAACGAGCGCTCGGGCCTGCTCGGCATCTCGGGTCGGTCAGGGGACATGCGCGAGATCGAACGGCTACGCGACGTTGGCGATCCGCGTGCGAGCCTCGCTTTCGATCTCTTCGCCTATCGCGCGAAGAAGCACATGGCGGGGATGATCGCGGCGCTGGGCGGTGTCGACGCGGTCCTCTTCAGCGGAGGTATCGGCGAGAACTCGGCCGCGGCCCGTGCAGCGATCTGCACGGGAATGGAGTGGTGCGGGATCGCCATCGACGCAGCTCTCAACGCGCAGCCACGACGGAGCGACGGCAGGGTCTCCGCTGCGGATGCGCGTGTGGGCATCCACGTCATGGCGGCCGACGAAGAGCGGATCATCGCGCGCGAGACCTACTCCCTGCTCGCGCAGTAGAACCCCTTGGAGGACGCCATGAAAAAAGCCTTGACTCCCGACCTGCTCGCCAGGATGGACGCCTACTTTCGAGCGGCGAACTACCTCTCGGCCGGCCAGATCTACCTGCAAGACAACCCGTTGCTGCGCGAGCCGCTCCGTCGTGAGCACGTCAAGTCTCGCCTCTTGGGTCACTGGGGAACGTGCCCGGGACTCAACTTCGTCTATCTCCACCTGAACCGCGTCATCCGTCGAGACGACCTCGACATGATCTTCGTGACCGGGCCCGGCCACGGCGGTCCCGCGGTGCTGGCGAACGTCTACCTCGAGGGCACCTACACCGACATCTATCCCGCCATCACGCAGGACGGAACAGGACTGCGCGAGCTCTTCCGGCAGTTCTCCTTCCCGGGAGGCGTTCCGAGCCACGCCGCGCCGGAGACTCCAGGCTCGATCCACGAGGGCGGCGAGCTCGGCTACTTGCTGGCCCACGCCTTCGGCGCGGTCTTCGACAACCCGGGCCTCATCGCGGCCTGCGTCGTCGGCGACGGCGAGGCCGAGACCGGGCCGCTGGCCGCGAGCTGGCAAGCGAACAAGTTCCTGAACCCGGCGCGGGATGGAGCCGTGCTCCCGATCCTGCACCTCAACGGACACAAGATCGCGGGGCCCACGGTCCTCGCGCGGATCCCGAGCGACGAGCTTGCTCAGCTCTTCCGCGGCCACGGCTACGAGCCGCACTTCGTCGAAGGGGACGACGCGCTGCCACTGCACCAGGTCATGGCGGCTACCCTCGACGAGGTCGTCGCCAGCATCCGCTGCATCCAGGAGACAGCGCGAGCAGCAACGAGCGTGACCCGTCCACGCTGGCCGATGATCGTGCTGCGGACCCCGAAAGGCTGGACGGGCCCGAAAGAAATCGACGGCAAGCCCATCGAGGGAACGTTCCGCTCCCATCAGGTTCCGATTGCGGACCTCGACCGACCCGAGCATCTGCGGCTGCTCGAGCAGTGGCTGAGGAGCTATCGACCCGAGTCGCTGTTCGACGAAGCGGGGCGATTGCGCTCCGATCTGGCCGAGCTCGCGCCCCGGGGGGACCGTCGCATGGGCGCGAATCCACACGCAAATGGCGGCTTGCTGCTCCGCGATCTCTCGCTGCCTGACTTCCGAGACTACGCGGTCGACGTACCTGCTCCGGGTGCCGTCGACGCCGAGGCGACTCGCATCCAGGGCTCCTTGATCCGAGACGTCGTACGAGCGAACCCCACGAACTTCCGCGTCTTCAGCCCTGACGAGACTGCGTCCAATCGCTGGAACGCCGTGTTCGAGGCCACGAACCGGGTCTTCCTCGGAGAGCTGCGCGCGAACGACGACCACCTCGCGCCCGACGGCCGCGTGATGGAGGTGCTGTCGGAGCACCTCTGCCAGGGCTGGCTGGAGGGTTACCTGCTCACCGGCCGGCACGGGTTCTTCTCGTGCTACGAGGCCTTCATCCACATCGTCGACTCGATGTTCAACCAGCACGCCAAGTGGCTGAAGGTCAGCCGCGGTATCCCCTGGCGTCGGCCCATCGCTTCGCTGAACTATCTGTTGACCTCGCACGTCTGGCGCCAGGATCACAATGGGTTCTCCCACCAGGACCCCGGCTTCATCGACCACGTCGTCAACAAGAAGGCCGAGGTGGTCCGGGTCTACCTGCCGCCCGACGCGAATACCCTGCTCTCGGTCACCGACCACTGCCTGCGGAGCCGCCATTACGTGAACCTCGTCATCGCCGGCAAGCAGCCCTCGCCGCAGTGGCTGACGATGGACGAGGCCGTCGAGCATTGCACGGCGGGGATCGGCATCTGGGAGTGGGCGAGCACCGGACGGAGCGCGGAGCCCGACGTGGTGATGGCGTGCTGCGGAGACGTGCCGACGCTCGAGACGTTGGCTGCGGTGAGCTTGCTGCGGCGGCATCTCCCGGAGCTCGCGGTGCGCGTGGTCAACGTCGTCAACCTGATGAAGCTCCAGCCGCCTGCGGAGCACCCCCATGGACTCTCGGACCGCGAGTTCGATGCCGTGTTCACGACGGACAAGCCCATCGTGTTTGCCTTCCACGGATACCCCTGGCTCATCCACCGCCTGACGTATCGGCGCACCAATCACCGGAATCTCCACGTGCGGGGATACAAAGAGGAGGGCACCACCACGACGCCGTTCGACATGACCGTGCTCAACGACCTCGATCGGTTCCATCTGGTCGGAGACGTCGTCGACCGGCTGCCGCAGCTCGGCGCCCGCGCGGCCGAAGTCAAGCGAAGGATGCAAGAGAAGCTGGCTCAGCACCGCGAGTACATCCGATCCCACGGCGACGACATGGCCGAGATCCGGGACTGGCGGTGGGACGGGGCCGCGACGTGAAACCGCGAGTCCATCTCGTCTTGCTGTGGCACCAGCACCAGCCGCTCTACCGAGATCCTTCTCCTACCGATGGGCGAGTTCGCTTCGTCTTTCCTTGGGTGCGACTGCACGCGATCCGAGACTACTACTCGATGGCGGCCGTCGCCGCCGAGCACGCCGGCGTTCACCTGACGATCAACCTAACGCCTGCGCTCCTCCTCCAGATACAAGAGTACGCGGAGCGCGGCGCCACGGACGGTGCGCTTGAACTGACCCTCCGGCCGGCGGAAGAGCTCGGTCCGGAGGAACGTGAGGAGCTCCTGAGCTCCTTCTTCGATGCCCACTGGCATCACCAGATCTTCCCGCACCCGCGCTATGCGGAACTGTTCGACCAGCGCGCTCGGCGCCACCCCTTCGCGCTACAGGATCTGCGCGATCTCCAGATGTGGTCGAACCTCGCCTGGTTCGGGCAGGAGTTCCGCACGGGCAAGGTCGAGCTGGTGACGGGGCACGTCGTGGCTGTGCACGAGCTCGTGGAACAAGGAGCTGGCTACACCAGCGCGCAGATCCAGAGCATGGCGGCCGAGCAGCTCGAGATCCTGCGAGCGGTAATCCCGATCCACGACCGACTGCAGCGCGAAGGGCAGATCGAGGTCTCGACGACTCCCTTCTACCACCCCATCCTGCCACTCCTCGTGGACACTGACCGCGCCACGATCGACCGTGCCGGAACGACGCTTCCGCGCCGCTTCGCGTACATGGAGGACGCGGAGGCCCAGACGCTCGCGGCGCGCGACTTCCATCAACGCTGCTTCGGCCGGCCGGCGCTCGGCATGTGGCCCGCGGAGGGAGCCGTGAGCCAATCGGTGATCCCGATCTTCGCCCGGTCCGGTGCGCGCTGGATTGCGACAGACCAAGGCGTGCTGGCGCGCTCGGGTCGCTGGGGCTACCGAACGGAGGATCCCAACGTCCTCTGCCAGCCGTATCGCGCCGAGGAAGGAGAGCACTCCATCGCGGTCTTTTTCCGCGACACACAGCTCTCCGACCGCATCGGTTTCCAGTACGCCAATGCGCCAAGTCACGAGAACGCGGCCCGCGACTTCGTCGAGGAGATCAAGCAGCGCTTCGCCCATGCCTTCCGCGGCGACGAAGAACACGTGCTCACGGTCGCTCTGGATGGCGAGAACGCGTGGAACTCCTATCCGGACGACGGACGAACGTTCTTGCACGCGCTCTACCGTCTGCTCGAGAACGACCCGGAGATCCGGACGGTCACGCCGACCGAGTACCTCGAAGGAAACCCGGCGCGAGGGGTAGCGGCGCATCCTTTGCGAGCACTGACCCGGGTCCACGACCTGTTCACGGGCTCCTGGATCGACGAGAACGGATCGGCTCCTGGCGTCGATCTCGGCACGTGGATCGGGGAAGTGGAAGAGAACAAGGCCTGGGAACTCCTCGGCAGAGCACGGGACCTCGTCGCGCGCTCCGGCGCGACCTCGGAAGCGAACCCGACATTGTTCGAATCCCTCTACTCGGCCGAGGGCAGCGACTGGTTCTGGTGGCTCGGGGACGATCAGTCATCGGGGTACGACGCTGCCTTCGAGGGACTCTTCCGGGCTCACCTATCGCGGATCTATGCCGAGCTCGGGGTCGAGCCGCCACCGGATCTCGGCGTCTCCCTCATCCCGGCCAAGGTGGTCTGGACCTTCTCTCACCAGGTCCTCCGCATCGGACGACGGGACGTGTTCGTCGTGCAGACCAACTGCCCGGGTGAGCTGGCCTGGAACATCGACGGCACGGGAGCGAAGCAGGCGCCTCTGATCCCGGTCGGCGGCGTGATGGCCGGGGTGGCGCGACATCAGATCTCCATTGGAACGATGCCGGCCGGCGCTCGGGAGCTGGCTTTCCGGTTTCTGTGCCGGCACCAGGGTTGTGACTGCGATGGTCCCTGTTGCAGGGCGGAGACTTTCCGGGTGGAGGTCGTCGGGCCTTCGAACTGAGTCCAGACCGACGCGCGAGTTACGCGCATAGGAGGGACGGGCCCGGAAGCGTGCTTATGCTCCCCGGAAAGCCCTAGCTGGATCCTGTGGGGTGTCACGTAGTAGTTCCGCCTTGAGGTAGTCCAGCGAGAGGACGAGTGGCCGTCTCCGAGCGCCGTTGCAAGGAGATGGCGATGAGGACGGCCAGGAGGTGTCGCGGCTGGGCCGGCGGCGGAAGGCGTAGACTCGCCGGCCGTGACGAGCCACACGCATGGCACTCTGCGCGATCGCACGGGCACGCCGGCCGTGCCCTTCGAGCTCACGGACACCACGGGCGTTACGCGGCGGCTCTCCAACCATGCCGGCCGCTGGCTCTTGCTCGTTTTCCACCGGCACCTCGCCTGACTGCCCTGCCGCGAGCACGTGTCGCAGTTGCGACAGCGCGCGGACGAGCTCGAGCGCCTCGGCGTCGACGTGCTCGTCGTGAGCTTCGAGGCCGGGCCCATGGTGCTGGCATACGCGCGCACGACGGGCCTTCCTTTCCCGATCCTGGTCGACAAGGAGCGCGCGCTCTACCGAGCCTACGGGATGCTGCTCGGGCACAAGCGCGACTTGTGGGGCCCAGCCAGCGTGCTGGTCTATCTGCGGCTCATGCTGCGCGGTCGACGCCTGCGCCTGCCGACCGGCGACACCACCCAGCTCGGCGGCGACGTGTTGATCGACCCGGCCGGCGTGGTGCGCGTCCACCACGTCGGCTCGGGCCCGGCGGATCGGCCGGCGATCGACGAGCTGCTCGACGTGGTGCGCGGCGGGCGAGCGGCTGGGTTTCGGCCGTAGACGCGACGGGAATTGGCTCGCTGTCGGTCGCCGACAAAGCGAGCACCGTGAGCAACCCTCCGGCCGCTCTGACCGCACGAGATCGTCGTCCGGCGATGACGGAGCACTTACAGCCTTTCACGCACTGCCGAAATAGCACCAACAGAAACGGCCTGACCGGCCGGCGTGCCTTTCTCCGGCCCGCCCGGGGAGGCCGCGGTCTGGGAGACCACAGCTCCAATCCGCATCCCCTGCCACACACCGAGGTTGCGGATGCGGCTGCCGCAACGTCAGCAGTTCCATCAGCACTCGCCGCGGCGGATTGGCGGTCAGACTTGAAGTCTGAAGACACCACGATTGCGCCTAGAGTCGGGATGTCAGCGGGACAGGCGGGTGAGGAGTCGCCGCGCGCTTGGGGTTGTGCGCCTATCGCCGCCGCCCAACAACTACATAATTTGTTGGTCCACCAAATTCTGCGAACAAGCGGATCTCAACAACGATATGCTTGCCGCTCGGGCCTGCGCTACCTTGAAGCTCGATGGTGTGTAACTGAGTTGTCTCGGGCTCCTTTCTGTCGGAACCCGCGAACCCGCCCACCCAAGTGTTCTGGTCTTGCCACGATGAGGTCGCGGGCGAACGGCTCGAATCCCTCCGGGCCAAATTTGGCCACTGCTACCCCTAGCGCGATTTTCGCTAGCATGCGTGCAAATATCTTAGGGTCGGCCGTGAGCTCAACCCCTACCCCAGCCACTCCCTCCAAGGCTTTCTTGCTAGCCGGAGCGACGACAATCATCTTGTAATCGCACGGGACGGCTTCACCTATCGGCCTACCAGACAGTATCCCGGCCTCGTAGAATGATGGCATTATGACCGGTCCCGGCACGTCGCTCCAGGTCAGTTCACGCTCCTCGTTCTTACCGTCGACCGTTCCTGTGCTACCTCTTGTTCAGGCCGATCCGCTGGCGCAAGCAGATCGTCGCCGCGCTGGCGCTCGGGATCGGCGTGCTCGCGACGCTCGCGACGCACCTCGCGTTCATGTGGGGCCTGGCCAGCGGGCACGGCGAGGGCTGGCTGATCTCGGCGGCCGTCGGCGTCGGCGTCGGCCTGTGCGTCGTGCGCATGACCCGCGAACGTTTCCTGCCGCTCGAAGAGAACCGGGTCTCGCGTCTGGTCGCCAGGGCCTACGTCCCGACGCTCGGGTGGGTCCTCGGGCACAAGAAGACGTTCCTGGTCGCGCCCGTGGTGATCCTGTTCGTCGGCATGAGCGTCTGGTTGGGCGTGGGCAAGACCCTGTATCCGCTCGAAGCCGCCATCAACCTCTTCGCGCGCGCCAAGGCCTCGCCCGAGCTCCGGCGCGTGATGCACGCGAAACCGGACGACGTCATCACCCGTCCGCTGGTCGAGTTCGACCAGCTCCACTGGGAGCGCGTGCGGGACGCGGACGGCGGCGAACGCTTCCGTGTCTCGTGGCGTCGGCCCGACCCGAAGGAGCGCGAGGCCGAGGTCGCCTCCGGCACGACCGTCGTCCGCGAGGGCCGCATCCTGCCCGGCATCGGTCGCGAGTTCATGCCGCCGCTGGACGAAGGTTCGTTCCTCTACATGCCCTCGCTGCTGCCGCAGGGCTCGCTCTCGCAGGCGATCCAGGTCAACAGCACGCAGGATCTCGCCATCGCCAGCGTGCCCGAGGTCGAGTCGGTCGTGGGCAAGATCGGGCGCGCCGAGTCGGCGCTCGACCCGGCGCCCATCGGCATGATGGAGAGCATCATCATCCTGAAACCGGAGGGCCAGTGGCGCACGCACAAGGTCCAGCGGTTCTTCTCCGCCTGGCCGGCCTTCCTGCGCACGCCGCTCGCGTGGGTCTGGCCCGAAGAACGCCCCATCACCAAGGGCGAGATCCTCGCCGAGCTCCAGGAGAAGACCGCGATCCCCGGCGTGCTGCCCACCTTCCTGCAGCCCATCCAGACGCGGCTGGTCATGCTGCAGACCGGCTTCCGCGCCATGATGGGCGTCAAGATCTACTGCTCCGACCTGCGCGAGATCGAGCGCATCGGCCTCGAGATCGAGCAGCTCCTGCGCGAGGTGCCCGGCGCGACCGACATCGTCGCCGACCGCATCGTCGGCAAGCCCTACATCCAGATCGACATCGACCGCGACCGCATCGGTCGCTACGGCGTCAACATCCGCGACGTGCAGGACGTCATCGAGATGGCGCTCGGCGGCATGAACCTGATGGAGT